>NZ_JBIAXP010000013.1:47984-119278 GCF_042896795.1 Kitasatospora sp. NPDC001261 | reverse complement strand
CCCACGCCCGCGCTCGTCCGAGAGCGCGGCGACACGGACGGACGGACGGCCACTGCCGGCATCGTGCACCTCCAGCCGCAGGCGGGAGCCGGTGAGGGCGAAGCGAACCTCGATGTGGCAGTCGTCCGGCCCGTCGGAGTGCTGGACGGCATTGGCGAACAGCTCCCCGAGGAGCAGCTCGGCCGTGTCGGCGTAACGGTCGCCGGAGGGCAGCCCGGAGAGGTAGGCCCGGAGCAAGTACCGCGCCAGAGGCGTGGATTCGATGCGGGAGTCGAGGCACGCGACGAACGCGCGGGGCCGAGCAAGCCGACGGACATCGTGCGGGGGCCTACCAGTGTCGAGAGGCATCGTGCGACTCCGGGGAAGAGAGGGCTGGCGAAGGGAGGTCCGACCGGCGCCAGGCCCATACGGGACGCGGCATGACGCCGGACGCTGCCCCTCGGGGGGCGAGCAACTCACATTCAGTGAACGACCGCTACAGGACGGGCGGCGAGGCAAAGTCGGCGGCGTTCTGGTCGCATCCCAACCGGAAAACTTGACCGTCCCATGACCTGACTCCCCGCACAGCAGGTGACGGTGTGGTTACTTGGTCTCATGGTGCTCAACGTCCAGCTCCGCTCCCGGATGGCCGAACGCCGTATGACGAAGGTCGAGTTAGCCCACGAAGTGAACCTGGAGATCAAGGTCCTCACGGGGCGGCTCGGCACCGTATCAGAGCGCACAGTGCACAACTGGCTGAGCGGCTCAACCCGGTGGCCGCCCGAGAAGATCCGCCGCGCGCTCAAGGCAGTATTCGCCTGTACGCCCGAAGAGCTGGGCTTCGTCCCAACAGGGCGGGCCCGCACCACACCGGAGGAAGACGTGAGGCGACGCGACTTCATAGCGGCGGTCGGCGGTACTGCGGCCACCGCGCTCACCCCCACCCTCGCATCAGCGGCAGGTAGCCGTATCGGCATCTCCGACGTGCAGAACCTGCAACGGCGCTTCGCCGAGGTCATCGCCAGCGACCACCTCCACGGCGGCCGGATCAGCATCGAGTCCAAGGCTGCGGCCCTCGCCGACGAAGCCCTCGAACTACAGAAACACGGCATCGCGACCCAGCGGATCCGGGCTCAGCTGTATGCCAGCGCGGCGGCCTTCATGTCCTCAGCGCTGTGGGCCGCGATCGACGGCCGCCGCTTCGACGCCGCACTCGAACACCACCAGAAGGCGGCCTCACTGGCCGCGATGTCCGGGGACTCGAGCATCCAGTTCCGAATCTGGTCCCACGCAGGCAGCATGTACCGGCATCTGGGACAGGTCGGCGACGCCCTGGCCGCCAACGATGTCGCCCGCGGCCTGCCGGTCGCCCGCCGCGACCCACTGTTCGCCTCTCTTGGACATGCCCGTCACGCGGCCATCCACGGCCTGACCGGTGACTCCAACGCGGTCCGCCGCTCGCTCGGACACGCGCAGGACGCCCTTGACCGGGCGGACCAGGCATCCTCCCGGCCGGTGTGGATAACCGCCTTCTACGACCAGTCGGAGCTCGACTCCCTCGCTCTCGCCGCGCACCTGGCGGCCGGGAACTGGCAGGATGCCGAAGCGTGCGCCCACCGCAGCACCGCCCAGCGGCGCGACACCATGCGACGATCCATCGCAATCACCACTGTCCGCCTCGCCAGGGCCCAACTCGGGCAGGGCGACCTGGAACCTGCGGTCGCCACTGCCATGTCCGTGCCGCCCGAGGTCTCCGCCCACCCCCGTGTCAGGCGCATGCTGGCAGCCTTCGGCACCAATCTGCACGAGCGGGCACCCGGCAGCACATCCGACCTGACCTGGACCGCCTACGCCCACGACATCTGGAGAACCACCACGTGACCGTCGAACTCCGCCGCCACACCGCCCTGACCCCCGACGCCCGGCAGGATCTGCTGGACGTCTACGCCGACGTGCGCGCCCCGCTGCTGCACCTGCCGAACTACCGCGTCGACGTGTTCGCCGAACGCCTCGACCGGCACGCCGCCGAACCGGGCTTCGTCCTCGCCCTCGGCTACGACGGCGAACTGCCGGTCGGCTACGCCTACGGCAACGCCATCGCGTCCGGCGACCGGTACTGGAAGCGCATGACCGAGCCCCTCCCCCACGGATACACCGACGCCCCGGCCCTGGCCATCAAGGAGATCGGCGTCCGCACCCCCTGGCGCGGCAGCGGAACCGCCCGCCGCATCCACGACGCACTGCTGGCCGGCCGCCCCGAAAGCCGTGTCACGCTGCTGGTGAACCCGCTCGCCGGAGACGGGAAAGTCCAACGCCTCTACGAGGCCTGGGGCTACCAGGCGTTCAACGCCCAACAGCCCTCGCCGGACTCGCCCCGGCTGACCGCGATGATCCGTCCGACCCACTGACCCTGCCAGGGGAACCGTCATCGGGGTCCCCGCCAGGGCCACCACGCAACTGCACACACGCCAGCAGAAGCCGCAACCACCGCGCCGGGCCGTCGAACGCCGCCCTGACCTACTGTCTCGGCCCCGCCGCCCGCATGAGGCGGCGGGGCCCGGGTGGGCACGGTGCAGACCGCCCCGTTCAGCAGCGCTGCCGAAGGCCGCATCCCAGGAGAAGATCCACAGGGCCCGAAAGGAATTCCAATCATGACCGACCATGTAGACCTGTCCGGCGCTTCCCGGGCCAAGTCCTCGTACTCCAACAACGGCGGCGACTGCGTCGAGGTCACTGCCGACGTCCCCGGCCTGGCTCCCGTCCGTGACTCGAAGGACCCTCAGGGGCCGGCTCTGGCCTTCCGGACTGAGGCCAGGGTGTCGTTCGTCGCCGCTGTGCGCAGCGGCGAGTTCGGCGACGTCTGAACCGAGGGCTTCCCCGGACAGCAGTACTTCCGGAGCATGCCGTAGCACCTGGTCGGCCGGCCAGCAGCTCGACTGGGTCCTCCCAGCCGAGCATCCGACGTGACGGCGGATCGGCGGACTGCCCGGCGCTCGGGAGTGCGGCCGTGGGTTTGGTACCGCCCGGCCGCCCTATCCGTCCAGGTGGAAGCGGTCGGACATGTGGCGCAGCTTCTCGCGGGTGGCCGAGCGCTCGGCGTAGACGATCCTGCGCAGGGTGGCGCGGGCGATCGGGTGGTTGCGCACGAGTTGCGGGGCGGTCTTCTCCGCCGCCTCCAGGGCCTGGAGCGCCTTGTCGCGGTTGCCGTCCCACAGCCAGGCGCGGGCCAGGTCCATGTGGTGGTGGCCCCGCCGGGAGGCCGGGAGGGCGGCGACCTTCGCCGGGTCGGCACGCTCGTTGAGGATCAGGGCCCTGGCGTAGTCGCCCATCTCCAACTGGACCGACACCGCGTGGACTTGGACGTTGCCACTGGAGAAGGTCAGCGAGTGCCGGTCGAAGGGGGGCTCGGCCCGGCTTCCGTCCATCAACTCGGCTGCCGCGTACGCGTGCCGGATGCGGTCCTCTGCCTCCGCCCCCCGGCCGGCGCGGGCGGCGGACACGGCGGCGCGCAGGTGCATCGCGCCCCAAGCCCGTACGGCCAGGGGGTCGTTGGCGCGGTAGCGGTCCTCGACGAGGCGAAGCGCCTTGTCGGACAGTGCCAGGGCGTCGTCCCAGTCCGCCGTGGCCCACATGTCCCACACGCGCATCCAGTCCGCGACCGCCTCCATCACCGGGTCGCCGGACAGCCGGGCCGACCAGGCGGCCCGCTCGCAGGCCATGGCGATCAGCTCGGGGTGGCCGAGCGTGTGCGCGGCGGTGTGCGCGAACTTGCACTCGATCGCGTAGACCGCGAACGCCTCCTCGCGTTCGCGGCCGGTGGACACCTCGGCCAGCGCACGCGCTTCGCGCAGCATGTCCGGGAGCACCTTCAGGATGGCCACGTTGGCGGCCGCGTCCCGGAGCCGGTGCAGGCGCTCCGTCTCGCGCCAGAGTTCCGCCGACGGCCGGGGCGCGCCGTCGAAGACCGGCGTGAGGTCGTAGCGGCGAAGCTCCCGCAGGATGGCGGCGGCCGACACCTGCCACTGGTTCTCCGACGGCTTGCCCGCGACGAAGGGCCTCTCGATGAGGTCGTTGGGGTGGCAGTGCAGCGCCGCCGCGATCTGGTTGATGGTGCCGGCCCGGTCGAGCTCGATCGTGCCCTTCTCGACCTTCGACACCCAGTCCTGGGTCCTTCCGGTAGCGGCGGCCAGGTCGGCCTGGGTCATGCCCAACCTCAGCCGCGCCCGCCGCACCCGCTTGCCGATCGACTCCCGTTCCTCCAGCACAGCAGCCCTCCCGCGCTCGCGCCCGCCTGCCCGGTCCGTGAGGCCGCGGTACCACCGGGAAGCTACCGCGTTCCGGCGGGCCGCGGCCCCCGAAGCCCGGCGGGATCCGCTGGACGGCTACGCCGACGTGCGCGGCCCACCGCCATCTGGCTGTTGCTCTTCGCGAGATGCTGGCCCTGCCCTCCTAGGGACGCCGGGCGAGTACCTGGAGCAGGCCGGTGACCGCGACGCCTGCGACGATCTCCCGCCGGTCGATCATGCCCTGGATCCGGGAGATCGGGATCCACTCGATCCGGTCGGCCTCGTGGGTGTCCACCGGCGGTGCGACGTAGGTGGCACCGTGGGCGAGGAACACGTGGTGCTCGGCGTTGCTCATGCCGCCGATGGGCTGGACATAGGCGAGGGCCTCGACCTCGTCCACCTGCCAGCCGGTCTCCTCGAACACCTCGCGGACCGCTGCGGCCTCGAGGGATTCCCCGTCCTCGACGATGCCGCTGGGAATCTCCCAGCTCCAGGTGCCCGTCGCGAAGCGGTGCCGCCACATCATCAGCACCTCGTCCCGGTCGTTGACCACGACGACGGCCGCGACCGGTGCGAAGCGCACCAGGTGGTGCTCGTACCGGGCCCTTCCGCGCGGCTCGACGTCGACCAGGTCGAGCCGCACCCACGCGCTGGTGTAGACGGGACGGCTGCCGTGGACGGTCCACTCACTGCTCACTCGCACCTCATGGTCTCGGTGGGGCTGCTCAGCTCGCCGCAGCGTTGAACTTGGCGATCAGGTCCGGGAGTTCCGCCAGCGAGTCGATCCGGAACGTCGCCTGCCCGGCGGCCGGGTCGTGCTGCTGGATCCAGCCCCACGGGCCGCGCCGGATCAACGCCGTCCGCATCCCGGCCGTCCGGGCGGGTAGCACGTCGTTGTCGAGCCGGTCACCGACGTACAGGATCTCGTGCGACTCGGCGGGCACCGCCTCGGCGACGCGCTCGAAGAAGGCAGGGTCCGGCTTGCTCGCGCCCCAGTCGTCGGAGGTGCCGATCAGGTCGACGTCGTCCGTGAACAGTCGGCGGAGGATCGCCCCGGCCCGCACGGTCTGGTTTCCGGCGATCGCCAACCACAGGCCCTCCGCCCGGAGTTGAGCGAAGGCGCCCCGGACGTCCGGGTAGAGGTCGTCCTCACCGAAGGTCTCCGCCCGGCCGACGGCCGCCCGCTTCTCGCGCTCCTCGGAGAGGTCGAAGCCGGGGGCGAAGACCTGGAACGTCTCCCGGTAGTCCCGGCCCTGCGCGATCACCGCGCCGAGCTGGGCCACGAACGTGTGCCTCGGCACACCCAACCAGTCGGCCCAGGTACCGTACTCCCGGGTCTCGTCGACCAGGCACTCCCCGACGTCGAACACCACAGCCTTGATCATCACAACCGCAGCCTAACGGGGCGAGAACGTCCCCTGGCCGATCTCGGGATCGGTGACGACGACCTGACGACGGAGCTGTACACGGACGCGGTGGCCGCGGCTCGCACCTGACGGGGTCCAGGACCTGGGAGAGGAAGGGCATGACATGCGGACTGTCCCGGCGGCGGAGGTAGCAGGCCATGCCCAGGCGTGACTACGAGGACGACCCGAACGCCCCCGAAGCGAACTCGCTGGTCCCGGCCGCGTCCGTCGTCGTGGTCGACGACGCCGGACGCGTCCTCCTCCAGCGCCGCACCGACAACGGGATGTGGGCGCTGCCCGGCGGCCGGATGGACATCGGCGAGTCGATCGCCGGGTGCGGCATCCGCGAGACGCGCGAGGAGACCGGCATCGACGTCGAGATCACCGGGATCGTCGGCACCTACACCGACCCGGGCCACGTCCTCGCCTACGACGACGGCGAAGTCCGCCAGGAGTTCTCCGTCTGCCTCCTCGGACGCCCGGTCGGAGGGAAACTGCGGGTGTCCGACGAGTCCCACGAGGTCGCGTGGTTCAGCCCGACCGAGACGGACGGGCTGGCGATGGTGCCGAGCATCCGCAAGCGGCTGACGGACTGGCGCTCCGGGGCGATCCCCGTGGTGCGCTAGCCACCCCTCCCTGTCCTTCCTCGGCGTAGAAAGCGGAACACCATCCCATGCCCGACCAGGAACGCGTCATCCGGATCCGCCGCCCCTACCTCGACCTGATCGCCGCCGGCACCAAGACCATCGAGGTACGCGTCGGCTACCCGAGCATGCGCAGGATCCGTCCGGGACAGACCCTCGTCTTCGAATCCGGCGACGCCCACTGCCGCACCCTCGTCACCGGCGTCACGGAGTACCCGAGCTTCGACGCCATGCTCGACACCGAGGACCCGGAGGCGATCGGCTCCGAGGGAATGAGCCGGACCGAACTCCTCACCGCCTGCCGCGAGATCTACCCACCCGCGAAGGAACAGCTCGGCGTCCTCGCGATCCACCTGCGACTCACCCCGTAACCAGGAGCCAGCCTCACCCGCGCAGGAAGTCGGCCGGGCCGACTTCCTGCGCGGGAGTCGGGGGCGAGTGGTGTGGGCGGCCCGATCCGACAGCACGACGATCAGCTCCGGACGGAGTCTCTGTCCAAGGTGGCTTCGCTCGACGTGATCCGCGCTGCACCGACGCCAGCTGGCACAAGTCCGGGTACGGCAACAGCGGGGCACCTGCGTCGAGGTGGCGCCCGGATTCCCCGACGTGAGGCCCGTCCGCGATTCCAAGGACCCGAACGGACCGGCCCTGATCTTTGCCGCCAAGGCCTGGGAACCGTTCGTCACCACTCTCCGCAGTGACGAGTTCGGCGAGGTCTGAACCAAGGATCTCCCCGGTCGGCCGGATGCTCGGCGGCCGGGTCCGGCCACGGAGCGGATCAGCTGCACCGTTCTGCTGCACGCCGCCGCCGGTGGACGCTACGGCGTTGAAGTCCTAGGGCCTGTGTGAGGTTGCGATCAGTCTTCGGGTTCTGCCCTCACCTGAGGGCAGAACCCGGTAGAACGGTTGGTCGTGACGCGCAGGCAACTGACGGACGAGCAGTGGAAGTTGATCGAGCCCTATCTGCCGATCGGGAGGTTCGGACCGTACCCCGAGCGGCTTCGGGAGCAGTTCGAGGGCGTGATCTGGCGGTTCCGCTGCAGCGCCCAGTGGCGGGAGATGCCTTCCGAGTTCGGTCCCTGGCCGACGGTCTACGGCCGATTCCGTGTCTGGCGGGACGCGGGCGTCTTCACCGCCCTGCTGGAAGGCCTGATCGCCCAGGCCGCTCGCGAGGGGACAGCGGACCTGTCGCTGGTCAGCGTGGATTCCACGTCCGTCCGGGCTCACCACGACGCCGCCGGGATGCTCGTCGACGAGGAGATCATGGAGGCCCTGGAGGAGGCCGCGCGGGAGCAGGAGGAGACCCGACAAAAAGGGGCGAGCCGCAGGAACAGAACGGACAGGACGAGCGGCGACGCGCCCGGCTCCGTCGTGGGCTCCGCCTGAAGGAAGCCCTCCTCGGACGGTCCCGGGGCGGGCTGACCAGCAAGGTTCATCTGGCCGCCGACCGCAGGTGCCGTCCCCTGGCACTCGTGCTGACCGCGGGGCAGGCCGGTGACAGCCCGCAGTTCGTCCCCGTGCTGGAGAAGGTCCGCGTCCGTGGGCCCGTCGGCCGCCCCCGCACGCGGCCCGGCGCGGTCGCCGCGGACAGGGCGTACTCGTCCCGCGGCAACCGCGCCTACCTGCGTAAACGCCGGATCAAGGCGGTCATCCCGGAGAAGAGAGACCAGGCCGCCAGCAGGAAGAGGAAGGGCAGCAGGGGTGGCCGGCCGGTCGGCCACGACGCGGATCTCTACAAGGAGCGCAACACCGTCGAGCGCCTGATCAACAGGCTGAAGGCCTGGCGAGGCATCGCCACCCGCTGCGACAAGAAGCCCGAAAGCTACCTCGCCGGCCTCCACCTCCGCGCCTCGATGATCTGGGTCGACGACCTCCTGCGAGACGCCGACTGATCGCAACCTCACACAGGCCCTAGTTGTATTCGAACCAGGTCAGGATGGCCTTCACCCGGCGGTTGTCCTCGCCGGAGGGCATGCCGAGTTTCAGGAAGACGTTCCCCACGTGTTTGGCCACGGCGGCGCCCGAGAGGAACAGTTCTGCCTCGATCTCCGCGTTGGAGCGGCCTTCGGCCATGAGGGCGAGCACCTCCTGTTCGCGGGCCGTGAGCCGGGCGAGCGGGCCCCGCGGCGGGTCGGCGCGGGTGACGTGGCGGACCACCTCGGGGTCGATCACCACTCCGCCGCCGGCGACCGTCTCGACGGCCCGCAGGAAGTCCGCCACTCTGCCCACCTTCTCCTTGAGCAGGTAGCCGACCGCCCCGTCGGCGCCCGGGCCGTTCAGGAGTTCGTGCACGTACGGGCCCGTGACGTAGGCGGAGAGGACCAGGACCGGCAGGTCCTTGTGCCGCGACCGAATGTCGATCGCGGCCCGGAGTCCGTCGTCGGTGTTCCCGGGCGGCATGCGGACATCCGTGATCACCAGGTCGGGGGCGGCTCCGGCGGCGGCGAGGTCGTCGACGGCGGCGACCAGTTCGTCGGCGTCCTCGCATTCGCGGATCACGTCGTGGGCACTGGAAACCAGGATCTCCCGGATTCCGGCGCGTATCAGCAGACTGTCGTCCGCCAGGATGATTCTCACAATCGATTTCCCGTCGCTTTCCCTGTCGAATTCCGTCACCACGGGGGTTGGGCCGGGGCGGATGCCACGACCTCCGTTCCGCCGCCCGGCGGGCTGGTGATTTCGAGGTTCCCACCGACGCTTCGCATCCGCTCACGCAGCCCGGAGAGCCCGGATCCGGTGCTGATCCGCGCGCCGCCGGCGCCGTCGTCGCCCACCCGGACGCGGACGCCGCCCTCGGTGCACCGCATGTCGATCCGGGCGCTCCCGACGCCCGCGTGCTTGGCGATGTTCGTCAGGGCCTCGGAGACCGTGAAGTACACGGCCGCGGCGATCGGCGAGGAGAGCCAGGCGTCCGTACCGGTGCTGGTCAGTTCGACCCGCAACGGTGATCTGGCCACCAGTTCCCGGACGGCGGCGACGAGGCCGAGATCGCTCAGTTCGCTGGGGTGGATGTCGCGCACCGTCTCCCTCAGCCGTTCGAGCGCGCGCTCCGCCTGGGCCTGGGCCTGGCGGGCCAACTGGACGATCCGTTCCTGCTCGGTGGCCGTCGCCGCGGCTTCCAGGATTCCCAGGCGCATGACGAGGGCGACGAGTTCCTGCTGGGCGCCGTCGTGCAGGTCGCGCTCGATGCGCCGGCGCTCGTTCTCGAAGGCCGCCGTCAGAGAGGCCCGGCTGGTGCGGAGTTCCTCCAGTTTCGCGAGCAGGTCGGGGTTCCGGCTCCCCGAGAAGGCCCGCAGGAGCAGGTCGCGGAGCAGGGAGACGCCGGTCAGCGCGCCCACGGTGACCGCGCCGAGGGCGATTCCCGCGGGCACCGCCACGAGGGTTTCCCACAGGGCGGCCGGGGTGAACGGGCCGACTTCCGCGGCGATGCCGAAACCCCAGAGGACGGGGGAGAACACCAGCGCCAGGGCGCCGAGGAATCCGAAGAAGCCCACCAGCAGCGAGAGCGCGGACAGGAGCGCGGCGGTGACGAACACGGGCAGGTCGGTCCTCCACACCGACCGTGCCCGCAGCCGGCCGGCCACCCACTGCGGCCAGCTGCGGTCGGCGGGCCGCAGCGGCATCGTCCGGACTCCGCACCACTGCGCCCTGGAGCGGTCCAGTTCGGCCACCACCGGAACCGATACCGGTGCGGCGAGAACGGAAATCAGGAGAATCGGAAAGGCGGCCGCTGCGACGAATTCGGTCAGCAGCCTCCGGGCAACACGAATCTGCGCCATGATCGACATTTTCGCACGGTTCGGACCGGTCGGGCGGTAGATCCAAGTCTACCTCCGATAGCAGTGCAGGCTCCCGTGCACTCCACTGCCCGGCCCTGTTTTCCTTGATTCATGCCATTTCCCACTGCCGCTCCCGTGCCGTGCATTCGTTTGCGCGGCCTTCGGACGGAATTCCCCATTCCCGGCCGCCGGGGCGAGACGACGCGCGTCCTGCACGACATCGACCTGGAGATTCCCGAAGGCCGGCTGACCGCCGTCGTCGGCCCCTCCGGTTCGGGCAAGTCGACGCTCCTGCTCTGCACGGCCGGGCTGGAGCGGGCGACCGCGGGGTCCGTCGAGATCCTCGGGACGGACGTCCGCTCGCTCAGCCCCCGCAAGCAGGCCGCGTTCCGCAGCGAGAACATCGGCTTCGTCTTCCAGGAGTACAACCTCGTCAGCTCGCTGACGGTCGAGGACAACATCGCCCTGCCGGCGCGGCTCGCCGGCCGCCGGGTGCCCAGGGCGCGGGTCGAGGACGCCATGGCGCGGCTCGGCATCGCCAAGCACGCGCGGCGACGCCCCGACCGCCTCTCCGGTGGCGAGCGCCAGCGCGTCGCGGTGGCCCGGGTGGTGGCGAACCAGCCGCGGATCGTCTTCGCCGACGAGCCGACGGGGGCGCTCGACCTCAAGTCGGGTCATGTGGTGCTCGACTGGCTGCAGGCGCTTCCCGCGCAGGGGAGCACGGTGCTCATGGTCACCCACGACCCCCACGCGGCCGCGCGGGCCGATCAGGTCGTGGTGATGGGGTCCGGGCGGGTACACGCCGTCATCCCCGGTGGCGACTCCCGCGCGGTGGGCGACGCCGTCCTCGCGGCGCAGTCGGCGGACGAGGCGGGCGGGGAGGAGTCGTGATCCGGCTCGTGCTGTCGGACATCCGCCTGCAGGCGTCGATGTGGTGGTGGACGCTCCTGTGCGCCACGGTCGGCGCGGCGTGCTCGGCGGGCTCGGCCATCGCGATGTTCACCGCCGTCTCGGCGGCGCGGGCGGCGGGTGACGCACGGATGGTCTCCGCGTCGATCGCCCTCGGCGGCAACATCGTCTTCTTCACCGTGCTCGCCGCCGTGGGCGTCGTCGCCTCCGCGGTCGGCCTGACGCTGACGACCCAGCGGCGCGAGCACGCCCTGTGGGTGATCCTCGGGATTCCGCGCCGCCGGGTCAGGTTCGTCCTGCGGACGCAGACGGTGGTGCTGGGCGCGGTGGCCGGCGCGCTGGCCGCACCGCTCGCCCTGCTGGTCGCGGGTGTCGCCCTCGCTCAGTGGAAGGGGACGGGTCTCGAACTGCACGGGGCCTCGGCCGGGTTCCGGTTCTGGTACGTCGGCGTGAGCGTGCTGTTCGGACTGGTTCCGTGCCTGCTCGGCGGCTGGGGCGTCACCCGGCGGGCCGCCAGGACGCCGGAGATGCGCGCCTTCCGGGACTTCTCCGACCCCCCGGCACGGCCGGGCGTCGCCCGCGCTGCCCTCGCCCTGTGCCTGCTCGCCGGCGTGGTCGGGATGTGGATCCCCGGCCTGGGCCTCGAACTCGAGGGCGGACTCGCCCAGCGGACGGCCTTCGCGTTCGCCGGGAACCTCTTCCTCCTCTGCCTGCTGCTGCTCATGGGGCCGTGGGTGCTCACCCCGCTGATGAGGCTCTGGACGGCGCTGGTGCCCTCGCGCGGCGTCGCCTGGCACCTGGCCGTGCAGTCGTGCCGGGCCCGCGCGACGAGGAGCGTCACCACGGTGCTGCCCTTCGCGCTCTCCCTGTCGTTCGTCGGCCTCTTCATGGTGATGGGGAAGGTCATGCCCGGAGGCAACGCCGGGCTGGACAACATCCTGGTCGTGCTGGGCTGGGTCTTCGTCGTCTCCTGGGTCGGGGGCCTCGCCGTGATCGCCCTCGTCGGGCGGGAGCGCGCCCGCGACTGCGCCGTCGTGACGGTGGCCGGTGCGCGGCCGGGCGTGGTCACCCGGTCGATGGTCTACGAGGGGGCGATCTACGCGGGGACGGCGATCGTCTTCGGCGCGCTGTTCGTCGCCGTGTCGAGCCTCACCACCGCCCTCGGAGCCCGGACCGACGCCGTCCGGGTCCTGGCGGGCCTCCCCTGGGCCACGCTCGGGGCGCTCGCCGCCGCGACGCTGGTCACCACCTGCCTCGCGCTGGTCCTGCAGGCGGCCCGGGTGTCGCGCACGGTCGCGGTCCGGGCGCTGCGCTCGTGAACCGGGCGCTGCGCTCGTGAACCGGGGCGCGGGAACCCGCACCACCATGCCCGTTCATGCTCGTTGACGAAGGAAGAACCCGATGGAACCGACCACCCGCACGCTTCTCGCCCTCGGCGGAGCCGCCCTCCTCGGCCTCGCCGCCACGGCCTGCACCACGGACGGCGCCTCGACCGACGCGACCGTGGAATCGAAGTCCTTCGACTTCGCCGGCGGCAGCCTGACCGTCGACTCCGGTTCCGCCGACCTCACGCTGGTGGCCGCCGACATCGAGGGCGTTCAGGTGGAACGACGGGTCAGCGGCACGAAGGTCGGCGGGGAGGTGGGGTCCGGCTGGCAGCTCGAAGGGGGCACGCTCACACTCTCGCTGGACTGCACGGGGATCTCGGTGGGCTGCGGCGCGAAGTACACCGTGAAGGTGCCGCGCGCCGTCGCCGTCACCGCCGAGAGCGGCAAGGGACGCATCGAGGCCACCGGCTTCACCACGGACTTCTCGGCCCGGACCGCCGGCGGCGACGTCCGGCTGTCGGACCTCCACGGAGCCAGGCTGGCCCTGCAAGGCGGCGACGGAAGCATCAAGGGCGACGGGATCTCCGCCCGGTCCGTCAGCGTCACCTCGCGCAACGGCAACGTCGACCTGCGCCTGGCCGCCGTGCCCGACCTGGTCGACGTGCAGAGCAGGGACGGCGACGTCGAGCTGGGCCTGCCGGACTCGACGTACGCGGTCCGCACGGCCGCGAAGAAGGGCGACGTCACCGTGAACGTCGCGAAGGACGACACGAGCGGCCGTTCCGTGGCCGTCCGGACCCGCAACGGCAGCATCGCCATCGGCAAGGGCGGGAAGCCCTGACCGCCGCGCGGCAACCAGGCCGGAAGCCTTCGATCGGGCGCGAAAGCCGAACAGGAAAGTCGAACAGGAAAGAACGAATGCCAAGCAACTCCCTCTCCGGAATCAGGACACCTCGGGTACGGCGGCGTACGGCCCTGGCGCTCGCCGCTTCGATGACGGCCGCCGTGGCGATGACGGCGTGCTCCCACGACTCCACGGACGACTCGGCCTCTCCCGCACCGGGTGCCGCACGGGTGAGCGCCGACCTGCAGAAGCTCATGAGCACCGCGCCGTGGTCGTCGGGCCAGTGGGGCCTGCAGGTCGCCGACCTGCAGACCGGGAAGGTCGTCCAGTCCAAGGGCGCCGATTCCCAGTTCATGACCGGTTCGACGGCCAAGACCTTCGCGGTCGGTGCCGCGCTCGACGTCCTGGGCGACGACCATCGCTTCCGTACGCCCGTGGTGCACTCGGGTACGGTCTCCGCGGACGGGCGGCTCTCCGGCGACCTCATCCTGGTCGGCAACGGCGACCTGGCACTCGGCGGGCGGACCACCGCGTCAGGCGGACTGGACGTCCCCGACTTCGACCACTACGACGCCAACGCCGTCCCCGGCATGGCGACCATCACCGCAGAGGACCCGCTGGCGGGCGTCAACGAGCTGGCCCGACAGGTCGCGGCCAGCGGAGTCCGCCACGTCGACGGCGACGTGGTGATCGACAACCGACTCTGGGATCCGGTGTCGATCGGCGGGATACCGGTCACCCCGACCATCGTCAACGACAACCTCATCGACGTGCTCATCACGCCGGGCGCACCCGGCGAGCCGGCCAAGGTCGACTGGCGCCCGAAGACGGCCGCCTTCGGCGTCGACGCGCAGGTGACGACCACACCCGCCGGAAGCAAGCCGGCGGTGACGACCGAAAACGTGAGCCCCGGTCACATCCGGGTCCGGGGTTCCGTGCCCGCGGACGCGAAGGCCCCCTTCGTGACGACCTACCAGGTCCCCGACCCGGCGGCGTTCGCCCGCACCGTCCTCATCGAGGCACTCGCCAGGAACGGCGTCAGCGTGTCCGCCCCCTCGCTGGGAGCGAACCCCGACAGCAGGCTCCCCCCGTCGGCGGAAGTGAACTCGCTGCCCGTATCGGCGACCTACACCTCTCCGCCCTTCAAGGAGTACGCGAAGCTCATCAACAAGGTCAGCCACAACCTCGGGGCGAACCTGCTGCCGCCGCTGATGGCGGCACACAACGGGCAACGAACCTATGCGGACGGCATGAAGACCGAGAAGGAGTTCCTCGCCCGCTCAGGAGTGGACCCGAACTCGGTGAGCCTCGTCGACGCCCAGGGCCTCCCCGGCGACAAGGCGACGCCGACCGCCCAGGTGGCGCTGCTGCGACACCTGGCACGACAGGACGACTTCGACGTCTTCTACGACTCCATGCCGAACATGGGCGTCGACGGCTCGCTCGCCGACGTCATCGACCGCACCGACCCCGCCGCAGGACACATCCGCGCGAAGACCGGCACCCTGGTCAGCCCCTACCAGGGCAAGCTGGCCCTCGGCACGAAGGCGCTCGCAGGCTACATCGATGCGAAGGACGGCCACCGCTACGCCTTCGCGATCTACGTGAACAACATCCCGGTGCCCAGCGACTCCGTGAGCGATGCCATCGACCTCGCGCTCAAGGCCAACAAGCAACTGGGAGCGATGGCCGCCACCATCTACAAGTCGCCCAAGGCGTGAAGGCCATCCTGACCTGGTTCGAAGACGACCAGGACTCCAACGCCGTCGCGTCCACCGGCGGCGGCGTGCTGCAGGCCTGTCTTCCATGGCGTGGATCTCGACGGTAAGGGCATGGGTCCGGGTGGTTTGCGGGTGTTCTCCCGCGTTCGGCCCGTACGTGCTCGTCGGGTTCTCGCGGCTGCGGGCCTTGACGCGCCGGCGCCGCGCGGTGGGCAGCAGGTTGTCCAAGGCCGCCATCCGGCCGATCGGTACGGGCAATGGCACGCACCCCCAGCTTCGCAGATTTCCGGAGGTCAGCGGCGGTAAAGACGTTCTGCAGGGCGTCCGTCAGCACTGCACAGGAATGAGATGCGACAGTGCCTTCGCTCAGGCTGCGGCTTCGCCGGGGGTCTCATCCTCTGAGGAGTCCTTCGGAAAGAACCACCGGCGAACCAAGGTGTAACCAGGCGGAAGGTTGTTACCCGTCAATTCCTTGTACCTCGCGTTGGCCTCCTCACTGGCATGCTGACCGGCAGGGAGCCTTCGCAGGAAGGGGTCGCGGTCATAGTCGCTGGAGGACCAACGAGTCTGGTCCGTAGCTTCGGGGGCGGAGAGTTGTTCCTGGTCCTCGGCATCCTCGGAGTCCCGCCCCTCGGCGAGACTGGTGACGATGATGGCGAGGGCCACGACGCAGACTGCACCGCCGATGGCGGTGATCTTCGGCTTGTGCTTCCTGTACAGGCTCTTCGCGTTCTCGACGAAGGAGGCGGGCTCGTCGCCCTCGGGCGTGGAGTCATTCACGCGCACAGATCTACCGGAACCATCCCTCACCTGTCAGGTGGTTACCACCATAGCCCGATCAAGTGCAGTAACCGCCCTTCGCCGTCGGGGGCCCAGGTCCGACACCCCGGGAAAGGCCCTACCCGAACACCCAGCCGAACTGTCCCTGCCCACCTCGGCACACTCGTCTTCGGGTCCGACGACGCCCACTGCCGCACCCACATCACCGGCGTCGCGGAGTACCCGAGCTTCGACGCCATGCTCGACACCGAGGACCCGGAGGCGATCGGCTCCGAGGGAATGAGCCGGACCGAACTCCTCACCGCCTGCCGCGAGATCCACCCACCCGAGAAGGAGCAACTCGGCGTCCTCGCGATCCACCTGCGACTCACCCCGTAACCAGGGGACGGCCAGCCTCGCCGCGCAGGAAGTCGACCGGGCCGACTTCCTGCGCGCGGCGGGTGACACCTCCCCGAGGAGTACGCCGCCGGCCCGCCCCTGGCCGTCAAGGAGCTCGGCGCCCGCACCCCTGGCGCGTTCCTCTTCGGATACCGTGACGCTCGAAGAGGTGTTCAGACGGAAGGCGGGATTGTGGCCGGGTTCGAGGTACCAGGGCCGGAGCCGGACTGGCAACCGGCGCCGAGCCCCCCGTACTACACCGGGAAGAACCCCGCCTTCCAAGAGGGCATGTGGGAGTACGCGGCCGCCTCGTTCCGGCTTGTGGCAGGGCTGAAGCCGCCGCTGGAGGCGCTGGCGGCCCGCCTGCGACTGACAGTCGAACGCAGCTGGGAAGATCTGGGAGCCGTCGATGTCGCCATGTTCCGCATCCAGCGCGTGGACTTCGCGCTCAGCCGGCTCGAAGGCGGGGTCGAACCGAGCACGTTCGTGTGGGTGAGCCGGTCCGAGCCGGACGCCGACGCGGCACTGGAGATCCTGCTCGGCGCACTCGGCATCGGCCTCGACGCGCTGACGTTCCGCGGTGACATGGAGACGGGCTTCGAACGCTTCGACGGCTCGTCGCGGTAGGCCAGGCCTTGGCCGTGGCCCCTGTCGGGCAGTTGCCGCTGCGGTGCAGCCGACGGCGGTACGGTTCCCGAGGCGTGTCACACCGGCCCCGCGGCAAGCGCCGTACGAGCTGCCCGGCGAGTGGGCGTTCCTGTCGCCGGGGCGGTGGGCACCGCCCCGGCGACTGAACGAGCTTTCCCGCAGCGGAATTTCGGAGAAGGACGGACCGGAGGGCTGCGTCAGTCAGGGCGGCATCTGCCGTGGATGTCGCCGGATCACGAGATCACGGGGAGACCGATCGTGAAAACGCGGTAGTAGGGTGGTTCACCGTCCTGCGGGACGCAACGGAAACGGACCTCGCGTTGGACGACGGTCACTTCGTCCGCGTATTTCCTGTCCACATACGGAAGCGGCCGCACGGAGAAGCAGATTGCGTCACCGTCGCGGATCGCAGCGACGCGGTGGTACACGTGTGTGGGCGAGCGGACAGCCGCCGTTTCGGGCGAGGCGGCGTAGGCCGCGGGTGTGGTCAGGATCAGCGCCGCGACGCCGACCGCGGTCCAGGCCAGGCGGGAAAGCATGATGGCCTCCTACAGGTCCGTGCCTTGTGCCCACTCCGGGCTGCCGCCCGCAGATGACCTGCTGCACGCCAACCTCCGCCATACTGGTTCCCGTACAGATTGTGAGCAAACTCCGCCCCCCCGAGAGAGGCAGAGCGCTCGACACCGGTCGTGCGCCCTGCGCTTGGGGCCTTCCCTACCGTGCGTCGAGAAGTCGGCCGGGCCGAATTCCTGTGCGCGGCGGGTGGGTTGGGCTGGCCCGGCAACCGGGGGGCGGGTCATGTCGGGTGGATGAGGCGGGTTTCGTAGGCGAGGACCACGGCCTGGATGCGGTCGCGGAGTTCGAGCTTGTGGAGGATGCGGCCCAGGTGGGACTTCACGGTGGCCTCCGCGAGGTGCAGGGTGGCGGCGATCTCGGTGTTGGACAGGCCGCGGCCGACCTGGACGAGTACCTCGCGTTCGCGGGTGCTGAGCCGGTTCAGCCGCTCGTCGTGGTCGGGGTTGCGGCCGTCGGGGATGTGCGGGCGGAGGTTGTCCAGGAGGCGGCGGGTGATCCGCGGGGAGAGTACGGCGTCGCCGGCGGCGACGTTGCGGATCGCGGTGAGGAGTTCCTCGGGGCGGGCGTTCTTCAGCAGGAAGCCGGAGGCTCCGGCGTTGAGCCCGGCGAAGGCGTACTCGTCCAGGTCGAAGGTGGTGAGGATGAGCACTCTGCTCTGCGGCGAGGCCGCGATGAGCTGCCCGGTCGCCTCGATGCCGTCGGTTCCGGGCATCCGGACGTCCATGAGGACGACGTCGGGGCGCAGTTCGCGGGCGAGGCGTACGGCCTGGGCGCCGTCGGCGGCTTCGCCGACCGGTGCCATGTCGGGCTGGGCTTCCAGGACGGTACTGAAGGCCATCCGGAGGAGTGCTTCGTCGTCGGCGATCAGGATGCGGATCGTCATGCGGGCGGCGCTCCGGCGCTGTCGAGGTGGAGGCGGGTGTGGACCCGCCAGCCGCCGTCGGGAAGCGGTCCGGCGTGCAGTGTGCCCCCGTAGGCGGCCGAGCGTTCGCGCATGCCGGGGATGCCGTGGCCGGGCGGTACGACGACGGCAGCGGCGGCGGCGGGCTGGGGCGGGTGGGGGCCGGTGTCGGTGACGTCCACGGTGACGGTCGCGGCCGCGCAGTGGATCCGGACCGTCGCGCGGGTGCCGGCGGGTGTGTGCTTGAGGGTGTTGGTCAAGGCTTCCTGTACCAGGCGGTAGACGGTGAGTTGGGCGGTGGCGGGGATGTGGGCGTGGCCGCCGTGGACGTCGAGGCCGGTGGGCAGCCCGGCGGCGCCCATCTGGTCGGCGAGGGCGGCCAGTTGGGCGATGCCGGGCAGCGGGTGGCGCCGCGCGTCCGGTTCGTCGGTGCGCAGGACGCCCAGCGAGCGGCGCATGTCGGTCAGGGCCTGCCGGCCGGTCTCGGAGATCTGGAGCATCGCGGTGGTGGCCTTGTCGGGCGACCGGTGCTGGGCGTAGACGGCGGCGTCGGTGAGCGCGACCATGACGGACAGGTTGTGGGTGACGATGTCGTGCATCTCCCGGGTGATGCGCGCCCGTTCCTCGGCGGCGGCCAGTCGCGCTTGCTGCTCCTGTTCGTGTTCCAGGCGTGCGGCCCGCTCCTCCAGGGCGGCGAGGTAGGCGCGCGTGGTGCGCACGTTCACGCCGAGGACGGCGGCGGCTACGGCCAGCGCGGTGACCGCGACGAAGGGGGTCAGGAACGCGCCGTCCGTCGACCAGCGCAGGCAGGCCAGCACCGCCCCGGCCTCCACGACGGCGCCGGCGATGAGCGTGCCGCGCCGGCCCGAGTTCGCCGCCACCGTGTAGAGGGCCACCAACAGGGCTACGTCGGCGGGCAGTTGGACACCGGCCAGCCACTGGACGAGGGCCGCGGCCGCCACGGCGGCGAACACCGTGCGCGGGGCCCGGCGCCGCCACAGCAGGGGCAGGGTGAGGGCGGCGGTGAGGGCCGCGGCCACCGGCAGCTCGTGCGGCGCGCGGGTGGTCGCGACGTTGAGGAGCAGGAGCGTCGCCAGCAGGGCGTCCCACGCCGTGGGCGGCAGCCGGGAGCGCCAGCGCGCGGCGGCTCTCAGCGGTCGCGCGGCTCGTGCGGCTCGCGCGGCTCGTACGGCTCGTGCGCAGGCGAGGTCGGCGTAGCCGGTCAGCCGTGCGGCCGTCCTCGCCCACCGGGCCCGCACGCGGACGCGCACCGGCGCCTGGTTCCGGTGGGCGTGGCCGGGTTCGGCGGCCGCCTCGGTCATCGCACGTCCCTGTCGATTCGGCGTCAAGGCGGCCCCGGGTCCGGCACGTCCGGCATGTCGGGCACGTCCGGCACGTCCGGCACGTCGGGCACGTCGGGCACGTCGGGCACGGGGACCGTACGCCTGCGCGGCCCCGGGTGCGTGCCGCCGCCCCGGCACGTACCGCGGCCCTGTCACGGTAGGCCGCCGGCCCCGCGCGGCGCATGATCCCACCGTCTGATCGCCCCGCGCCGGCATACGACCGCAGGAGGAGTCCCGCCACCTCCCGTGGTCGCAGCGCGCCCGCCGCCCAGGCCTGCCCGGCTGCCACCGCGGTCGTACCCGGACCGCGCCGGACCGCTCCCCCGGTGGCACGCGGCGGCGACCGGTGGCCGATGCGGCGGCGCGCGCCCGGCGCCGAGCATGGCCAGGTGACCGAGATCATCCCGGGACTGCCCATGTCCCCCCTGGAAATCCTCGCCCTGCTGGCCGCCCTCGCGCTGGTGACGGCACGCTGGCTGCCCCCCGCCGCCCGCCCGCGCGCCACGATCGCGGCGGGGGCGGTCCTCGTGCCGTGCGCGATCGCGCTGGGCGCGGCGGGCATCCGCTGGCAGCTGCTGCCGGTCCTGGCGGGCGCCGCCCTCGCCTCGCCGTTCGCCCTCGCTCCCCTGCTGCGGCCGCTGCGCCGCCGTACCGGACGGCCGGCGTGGCGGGCCCGCTGGTGGCTGGCGCTGCCGGGGTCGGCGGCCTGCGTCGGCCTGATCGCCACGGGCCCGGTGGCCGCCTGGGCCTTTCCCGTCCCGGTGTTCCCCGAGCCGTCGGGCGGCTTCGCGGTCGGCACCCGCGTGGTGCAGTGGACCGACCCGCACCGCCCCGAGACCTTCACCGCCGACCCGAACGACCTGCGCACCGTCGTGGTCCAACTCTGGTACCCCGCAGGGGAGATCCCCGCGGGCGCGCAGCGGGCCCAGTACCTCGGACGCACCGCGCAGGAGGCGCGCACCGTCTCCGGGGCCCTCGCCCGGGGCGTCGGCCTGCCGGGCTTCCTGGTCGACGGTGTCCCGCGCGCCCGCAGCCGTTCGGTCTTCGACGCCCCGGTGGCCGGCGGCGGCGAGCGGTTCCCGGTCGTGCTGTTCTCCCCCGGGTCGGGCGGGGTGCGCACCCAGAACACCGCGTGGGCGGAGGAACTGGCCAGCCACGGCTACGTGGTGGCCGCCCTCGACCACCCGTACGACTCCGCCGCCGTCGTCCTCGCCGACGGCCGGACGATCGGCACCGAGACCGCCTCCAGCGGCGACCGGGACAAGGACGACGAGCTGGCGGCCGGCTGGACGGCCGTCCGGGCCGGCGACCTCGGCTTCGTCCTCACCCAGCTGGACGCCCTGGAGCGCGGCGGGATCGCCGACCCGCTGACCGGACGCCTGGACACCGGCCGGGTCGCGGTGACCGGCCACTCCATGGGCGGCGCCGCCGCCCTGCAGGCGGCCCGGCAGGACCGCCGCTTCGCCGCCGTCGTCGACCTGGACGGCTACCCCCACGGCCCCACCGCGCCCGCCCTCGACCGGCCGACGCTCGCGCTCACCCAGGCCATCACCCCGGACAGCGACCCGCGCTACCTGCCCCGCCTCACCGAGGCGCTCGACTCCAGCACCGCGCCGAGCTACCGGCTCACCGTCCCCGGCGCCGCCCACCTCACCTTCATGGACGGCCCCCTGTACCTGCCGCCGGTGCCCTCGCTCGTCGGCACCCTGGGCCGCACCGGGGGCCCGCGCACCGTCGCCGCGGCCACCCTCGCCTTCCTGGACGCCGTCCTGCGGGACAAGCCCGGCGACCCGGCCGGCGCCCTGCGCTCCTACGGCGACCTCAGCGTCCACCGCCCGGGCACCCCCGGCTGACGCCGGGTGGCGGAGCGCCCCCATCAGGGCAGTTGTCGCGAACGCCCGTTCTGTGCGTGACCGTTGTGGTACGTTCCGTAATCCAACCGAAAACAGGCGACCCCGGCGGTGCGCTAACACCCCGGGGTCCGGCAACAGGAGCCAACACTCCCGATGCGCGTCCATCGTAGCGCCCCCGTGCGCAACTTCACCGTGCTGCCCAACGCCGTACTCCAGTACCGACGGCTCTCCTACACCGCCCGGGGCCTGCTCGCGGACCTCCTCTCCCGGCCCGACGGCTGGCGCGAGGACGGCCGGCACATGGCCGACACCAGCCCCCAGGGGCGCGGCGCGGTCCGCAGG
Organism: Kitasatospora sp. NPDC001261; assembly: GCF_042896795.1. NCBI lineage: Bacteria > Bacillati > Actinomycetota > Actinomycetes > Kitasatosporales > Streptomycetaceae > Kitasatospora > Kitasatospora sp. NPDC001261. The sequence continues at coordinate 97,561 of NZ_JBIAXP010000013.1, read as the reverse complement.
GCCCTGAAGGAGCTGGCCGACGCCGGGTACTACCGGGTCGAGAAGATCCGCCTGCCCGACGGCACGATCATCACCGAGACCCACGTCTACGACGTCCCTCGGGCCGCAGCGCCGAGTACCACCCGCCCGGTCCCTGGTGGAGCGAGCACCGGCCGCGCTGACACCCTTTCAAAGGACCGGCACCAAGAACCCACCCTCCCCGCCGAATCGCCCGTCGAACCGCCCGACGGGCGGGCGGACGGGCGGCCGGGCGGGCAGTCCGACGAGCAGCTCCGCGAGGCGGTCGCCACGCTGTTCCGGGTGATCCGCCCCGAACCGCGACTGCGCCTGGGCGAGGCCGAAGCCCGCGCACTCGCTCCCCTGGTCGCCCGGTGGCTGGAACGCGGCAGCACCGCCGCCGACCTCGCCCAGGCCCTGCTGCCGGGCCTGCCCGCCCCGATGCACTCGGCGGCCGCCGTCCTCCGCCACCGCCTGGAGCACAAGCTGCCGCCCGCCCCAAGCACCGTACGGACCGGGGCACTTCGGTACGCCGAGTGCGCGGCGTGCCACGACCCGGTGCCCGAACCCGGCATCTGCGGCCCCTGCGCGGGCCTCGCCCCCCGCCCCGTCGCGGTCGGCGGCGGCGAGGCGGCCACCCGCCCCGGCGCGGCCCGTGCCAGGGCGGCGCTGCGGGCCGCCCGGGCGGCCGGCCCGCACCCGGGCGGCCTTGCCACCTGCCGCTGAGCCCGGAGGCGTGTGCCGCTCCGCCCCGTGCCGGAACCCTTGCGAACACCCTGGAGGCCATGTACCGCTCCTCACCGGGGATTTGCGCGGGCGGGGAGCCCGGTGGCGCGGTTCCGGTGGGCGTGCGGCGCATGCGGTCCCATCACGGGACGGACCGCCGAGTCCTCCGCGGAAAGCCGGTTGGTCACCCACTGGGTCCAGCGCCACCCCGGTTTCGAAACCGGGGCGGCGGCGTGCGGATCGAGGGCGGAAGCCCGGGCGGCACGGGGTGCCGCGTGGGTGCTGCCGCCCTTGGTGCTCGCCCTCTTCCTGATCCGTACGCGCAGCGGCTGGTATTACTGGGGTATGCAGGAAGAGACGGCACGCTCCGCGATCGACACGTTCATCTCCGCGTTCAACGCCTCGGACGACACCTATGTGACGGCCCTGCTCTCCCAGGCCCTGACCTCCGACGTGGTCTTCTGGGGGCCGTTGGGCCGCAGCGAAGGAATCGCGGCGGTCGAGCAGTTCGTGCTGGACATCCGGCGCCACCCGGCGGGAACCGGCACGATGACGCGCTGCTCGGCGGTGGACATGCCCGGCGAGTGGGCCCGCTACCAGTGGGTCTTCACCACGCCGGACGGAGGCCCCCGCCTGGCGGGAACGGACGTCGTCCATCTGCGGCGGAGCCTCATCGACCAGGTCATCGTCTTCGCCGGGGAGATCGAGCCGTCCGCCTCCTGACGGACCGCCCGGGCAGCGCCGCGGGCGGGCGTCAGCGCGGGGAGCCGTAGCGGAGGTCCACGAGGGCGCCGGTCAGGCCGCCGAGCGTGAGGGCGGGGACGACCGCCGACCAGGGGTCTCCGGTCAGCGCTCCGGAGAGCATCACCAGGGCGATGACGGCCGCTGCGACGGCGCGGGCCGGCAGCGAGCGCGGCAGCAGCGGTACGGGCGCACCGGCGCGGTGCCGTCGGGCCAGTCTGACGGCGAGCAGGACCAGTGCGGCCACCAGGAGCGGCGGCACCATCGCGTGCGTGGAGATCCCCATGGCCTTCGCCCTTCTGGACGGCTGGGTGCGAACATACACCCCCAACTCCCCTGCCCACCGCCCCCGGTGACAGCGAACGGCCCGGCGCCGGGCCGTTCGGCGAAGGATCGGCCGGCCGAGTACGGCGAGGGACCCGGCGCGGCGCCTCGCTACGGGTTGACGGGGCCGAAGATGGTGGTCGGCTTCGGCTGCTTGGGGGTCTCCAGGCTCTGCAGGCAGAGGGTGTACTTGTCGCTGCCGTGCTTGGAGGTGAAGTAGCCGTCGGCGGTGGGGTATTTGCGGCAGGCGTTCTCGCCGTCGGTGGTGTCGTTCTCGCGGCCGACGACGCGGGCCTCGGCCTTCGGGTCGGAGCAGGGGACCACGTCGATGTCGGGGTTGCTGTCGACGACGCCGGGCAGGGCGGCGGCGATCGGGTTGTTGTTGTGGATGCAGTCGCCGGCCTCGGCGAACTCGGGGTCGCGCTTGGCCATGACGACGATCAGCGGGATCAGGACCGCCGGGACGAGCAGGCCGACGATGGCGGGCCGCAGGTACACCGGCTTGCCGGGGTCCGCCGGCGGGCGGGGCGCGAAAAACTTGGATCGGGGGACCTCGGGAGCGCCCGGAACGGCCCCGTACGCGGCCCCGGCGGGGGCGGGGCCGCGCTCCGGCGGGCGTCCGGGACCCCTGCGGCGGGCGCCCGCGGGCAGGCGCTCACGCGCCCGCCTGCGCCCTCGGCAAACAGGCTCTGACCTGGCATTATGCCGAAATTCGCCTAGGCTGTGGAGCTCTGCCGGACACCTTCGGAGGGGACATCGTGAACGAGGAGAAGACCGGGTACGAGGCCGCCCGCATCCAGGTGTGGGAGGGCCTGGAAGCCGTACGGAAGCGGCCCGGGATGTACATCGGCTCGACCGGTGAACGCGGCCTGCGCCAGCTGGTGTTCGAGGTCGCCGACCGGGCGGTGAGGGAGGTCCTGGCCGGACGCGCCGGCCGCGTCGAGGTCACCCTCACCTCCGACGGTGGCGTGCGCGTCGCCGACGACGGCCCGGGCGTCCCCGTCCGCGGGGCGGAGGGCACCGGTGAGCCCGACCTCGACACCCTGCTGACCCGTCTGAACGCCGGAGCGGGGCCCGGTGGCGGCCGCCGCGACGTGGCGCTCGGGCACTGGGCCGCGGGCCCGGCCGCCGTCAACGCCCTGTCGAGCCGGATGACGGCCGAGGTGCGGCGCGAGGGGGTGCGCTGGGAACGGGAGTACGCGCGCGGCACGGCCGTCACCCCGCTCACCGACGCGGGCCCGGCGACCGGCAGCGGGACCGTCCTCACCTTCTGGCCGGATGCCGAGGTCTTCGGGACAGCGCTGCTCTCCTTCGACGACCTGGCGGACCGATTCCGTGAACTGGCCTTCCTGAACCGCGAGTTGGACATCTCACTGACCGACCGGCGCGGGCCCGGCGAGCCCAGGTCCGAGCGGTTCCACTCCCCCGGCGGGGCACAGGACTTCGTCGCATTCCTCGACAACCGGGACGCGGCGCCCGCCGTCACGGGCACCGTCGCCTTCGAGGGCGAGGACCCGCGGATGGCGGGGACGGTGGAGGTGGCCCTGCGCTGGCGCGCCGACGGCGAGGAGCGGGTCCGGAGCTTCGCCAACAGCCGGCCCACCCCGCGCGGCGGCACCCATGAACTCGGCTTCCGCGACGGGGTGGCGGCCGCGCTCGACGCGTACGCGCGCAAGCGGCTCCGGCCGGCCCCGGCGGAACCCGGCCTGAGTGCCGGGCAGGCCTGGGCGGGCCTGACGGCGGTCGTGTCGGTGAAGCTCGACGAGCCCGAGTTCCACGGCTCCACCCTGGACGTGCTCGGCAACACCGCCGTGCGCGCCTGCGTCGCCGAGGCCGTCCGACGCCACCTGGACGCCTGGCTGGAGGAGCACCCGCAGCAGGCCGCGGCCGTCGTCGAACGCCTCGTCCGGGGCGCCTGAGCAGCACCCGGCCCGCCTGCACGGCACCCGGCCGCCTGAGCGGCACCCGGCCCCGCCGCCTCCCTCAAGGCGGCGGGACCGGGAGGCCAAGGGCCGTCAGGCCGGGCGGATGCCCGGGTTGCCGGCCTCGGTGGTGAAGGAGGCGGCGGTGGACAGGGTGCCGCCGGGGCGGGTGATGTGGGAGACGACGCGGTAGTCGGCGCGGGCCCGGTGGCGGTCCAGGGTGAGCACGGTGTAGCCGCGGCGCCCGTCGTAGAACTTCATGTGCGGGTTGGCCGCCATGAGGTTGCCCCAGTTGGACGGCTTCTCCTCGCCGTCGCCGTCGCTGCTGATCGAGGTGCCGACGAACTCCACGCCCACCGTACGGGAGTTGGGGTCGTTGAAGTCGCGCTTGACGTCCAGGGCGTAGGCCACGTGGACGTCGCCGGTGAGCAGCACCAGGTTCTTGACGCCGGACTGGTCGACGGCCTTCAGGAAGCGCTCGCGGGCGGCGGGGTAGCCGTCCCAGGCGTCCATGGAGAGCTTGGAGCGCTCGGCGGTGGTGTTCTTGCGGCGGGAGAAGACGACCTGCTGGGGGATGACGTTCCAGGTGGCCTTGGAGTGGCGCAGGCCGTCGGCGAACCAGCGTTCCTGGGTGGCGCCCATGAGGGTGCGCTTGGGGTCGTCGGACTCGGGGGTGGGGTACTGCCAGCCGTCGCCGTTGGCCTGGTCGTCGCGGTACTGGCGGGTGTCGAGGATGTCGAACTGGGCCAGCTGGCCGTAGTGGACGCGCCGGTAGAGGGTCAGTTCGGTGCCGCGGGGCTGGGGCATGCGCAGCGGCTGGTTCTCCCAGTAGGCGCGGTAGGCGGCGGCGCGGCGGGCGACGAAGGGGGCCGGGTCCTGGTTCTTCTCGGGGATGCCGGCGGCGTAGTTGTTCTCGACCTCGTGGTCGTCCCAGGTGACGTACCAGGGGTGGGCGGCGTGGGCGGCCTGGAGGTCGGGGTCGTTCTTGTAGAGGGAGTAGCGCAGCCGGTAGTCCTCGAGGGTGGTGGTCTCGTGGTTGAAGTGGGCGGCGAGGGTGCGGTCGGTGTACTTGCGGTCGCCGCCGGCGGCGTCGATGCCGTACTCGTAGATGTAGTCGCCGACGTGGAAGACGGCGTCCAGGTCCTCGCCCGCGAGGTGGCGGAAGGCGGTGAAGTAGCCGTCCTCGTAGGCCTGGCAGGAGACGAAGGCGATGCGGGCGCTGTCGAGCTTGCGGCCGCGCGGCGGGGCGGTGCGGGTGCGTCCGACGGGGCTGGCCCAGGTGCCGACGGTGAAGCGGTACCAGTAGGTGCGGGCGGCGTCGAGGCCGTCGACGTCGACGTGGACGGCGTAGTTGAACTCGGCGTGGGCGCGGGCGGTGCCGCGGCGCTCGACGCGGCGGAACCTCTCGTCGCGGGCGATCTCCCAGCCGACCCGGACGGAGCCGGTGGGCGGCAGGCCGGCGCCGGGCTCCAGCGGGCGGGGGGCCAGGCGGGTCCAGAGCACGACGGCGTCGGAGGTGGCGTCGCCGGAGGCCACGCCGAGGGTAAAGGGATCGCCGCCGATGGCGCGCGGGGCGATCTCGTTGTCGGCGGCGTGCGCGGAGGGCAGGTTGACGCTGAAGGCGAGCGCGGCGGCGGCCGAGGTGACGGTGAGGAAGCGGCGCCGGTCCAGGCGGGAGGCGGCCTCGCGCAGCATCCGGTCGGGCGTGGGGTGGTCGTCGGGGCGGGTCATGGGGGTGGTGGCCTTTCGCTGCTCGGGGGGTGTGCGAAGGGAATTGGAGTGGACCGCCCGGTACGGCGGGGGTCGGGATTCCGGCAGCAGAGTGATCATCCGGTGCGAGAGCCGTGAAGGTCCGGCAGTTCCGGCGGATCCCCCCGAACAGGGGTGAAAGGGATCAGACGACTTCCAGGTTGGCCATCATTCCCATGTCCTCGTGCTCGGCGTTGTGGCAGTGGAAGAGGTAGCGGCCGCGGTAGCCGTCGAAGCGGGTGATGATCTCCGCGGACTCCCCCGGGCGCAGCGAGACGGTGTCCTTGAGGCCGGCGTCGTGGGGCAGTGGGGGTCTGCCGCCGCGGGTGAGGATGCGGAAGCCCACGAGGTGGAGGTGGACGGGGTGGTGGACGTCGGCGATCAGGCGCCAGATCTCGGTGTCGCCGAGGGGGACGGTGACGTCGGTGCGGGCGGGGTCGAAGGGGCGGCCGCCGATGAGCCAGCCGTGGCCGCCGTTCATGCGGCCGGCGCGGAAGGCGAAGTCCCGTGTGCGGACGGCGTCTTCGCGCCGCCAGTCGGGCAGGTCGGTGGCGAGGCGGGGCGGGATGCGGCTGTCGTCGGCGGGGGCGGGGCGGGCGATGCGGAAGGCCATGACGTCGCGGGTGCGGCCGGTGCCGAGGCGGTTGACGATCCGGACCAGGGAGCCGACGGGGGCGGCGGCGAAGTCGACGACGAGGTCGTGGCGTTCGGCGGGGGCGACGGGCAGGCTCCGGTGGGTGACGGGGGCGGCGAGCAGGCCCTGGTCGGCGCCGATCTGGACGAGGTCGAGGCGGCGGCCGTCCTCGGTGCGGGCTTCGAGTTCGTAGTGGCGGGCGTTGGAGGCGTTGAGCAGGCGCAGGCGGTGGCGGGCGGCGTCGGTCTCGTGGACGGGCCAGGGGGCGCCGTTGACGAGGACGACGTCGCCGAGGACGCCGGCGAGGTGGGGTTCGGTGACGCCGGGGCGGTCGCGCAGGGCGGGGTCGAGGGAGGGGTAGGTCAGGGCGCCGTCGGCGGTGAAGGCGCGGTCGGTGATCATCAGGGGGATCTCGTGGGGGCCGGCGGGCAGGCCGAGGGCGTCCTCGGCGTCGTCGCGCACGATGTGCAGGCCGGCGAGGCCGCGCCAGAGGGCGGGGGCGGTGAAGTCCATGCGGTGGTCGTGGTACCAGAGCAGGGTGGGGCGCTGGTCGTTGGGGAAGGTGTAGTCGCGTCGCAGGCGGCTGGTGACGGCGCGGGGGTCGGTCATGCCCGTACCCGTGCCGCCGCCGTGGCCGCCCGCGCCGTCCATGCCGGGCATGGTCTGGGGGGTCTGGGGCCAGGCGGCGGGCAGGACGAGGTCGGTGGGGTAGCCGTCGGAGTCCGCGGGGGTGCGGCCGCCGTGCAGGTGGACGACGGTGGGCACCGGCAGTTCGTTGCGGTGGGTGACGGTGACGGGCCGGCCGCGGCGGGCCTCGATGGTGGGGCCGGGGAAGGAGCCGCCGTACGTCCACAGCGGGGTGCGCAGGCCGGGCAGGATCTCGGCGCTGGTCTCGCGCTGGACGATCTCGTAGCGGTCGGTGCCGCCGTCGGTGGAGACGGGCCTGGCGACGGCGGGCAGCGGCAGCGGCACCTGGTAGGGGGGCGGCAGGGCGGCGGCGGTGCGCAGTTCGGCGCCGGTGGTGGCGGGGCGGCGGGCGAGGGCGGCGGCGCCGGCCAGCGAGGCGGTGGTGAGCAGGCCGAACGCTCCGCCGATGCCGAGGATTTGACGGCGCGTCAGGTTGCCTTGGGGTTCAGGCACGGTCGTCGTCCTCCCGGCGGAGGGGCCGGCGCGGGGGCAGCGGGGTGCGCCACAGGGCGATGGTGAGCACGGCGAGGCCGGCGATGGTCGCCACGCCCAGCGGCAGGTGCAGCCACAGGGCGCCTTCCGTTCCGGCGACGTACTGCGCGGTCTCGGCCGCGACCGCGGCGAGGGTGGCGGCCGCCGGCCAGGAGCGGCGCAGCCGGATCCACACCACGAGGGCGGCGACCAGCTGCAGGTAGCCGAGGGCGGTGACGGCGTTGGCGCCGACGGTGTGCCAGCCCAGGGCGTCGTAGTCGCCGCTGAGGTAGACGCCGGCGAAGACGGGCTGGCCGAAGGCGGCGGCGGTGTGGACGGCGGCCACGGCGCGCAGGGTCCGTCCGGCGGGCCCGGTCCGCTCCCCCGGGCCGGTCCCCGCCCGTGGCCCGGTCCGCTCCCCTGCGGCGGACCGGGCCTCGGGCTCCGGTGGGGTCTGGTGGGCGGCGGTGGCCATGGCGCGGGGTCCTTCCTCGTACAGGGCGTCCGGGCCGGCGCACCGCTGCGGGCGGTGTGCGGCCCGTCCCTGACGCTATGTCCGCCCGGCTATCCTGTCTAAGATCAATATTGCTATGGCGTTATGACCGCTGGGGCATGGGGGCTTTCGTGGACCTGAACACGCTCGCGCAGTTCCTGGCGGTGGCGCGGCTGGAGCACCTGAGCCGGGCGGCGGAGGAACTGCGCGTCGCCCAGCCGTCGTTGAGCCGCTCCATCGCCCGGTTGGAGGCCGAGCTGGGCACCCCGCTGTTCGAGCGCGGCGGGCGGCTGCGGCTGAACGCGGCCGGGCAGCTGTTCCGCGGCTACGTCGAGCGTTCGCTCGGCGAGCTGGAGGCGGGCCGGCGGGCGGTGGCGGAGGCCGCCGGGCAGGGGCTGGGCACGGTGCGGCTGGCCTCGGAGACCTTCCTGGCCTTCAGCGGGCCGCTGGCCGCGTTCAAGCGCGGCCACCCGGGGGTGGAGGTCGAACTGCACCAGCTGCCCGCGCGGGAGACGGCCCGGCGGCTGCGGGCCCAGGACGTCGACCTCGCCGTCGTCTCCCAGCCGATCACCGCCGAGGGCCTGGAGTCGGTGCTGCTGCTGGACGAGGAGGTGGGGCTGGCCGTCGCCCCCGGCCACCCGCTGGCCGGGCGCACCGCGGTCGGCGTCGACGACCTCGCCGACCAGCCGTTCATCGCCGCCCGCCCCGGGCACTGGCAGCGCCGCCTGCTGGAGCGGCTGTTCGCAGCCCGCGGCCTGGAGCCGCGGATCGTCTGCGAGAGCGACGAGGCCGGCGCCATCGCCGAGCTGATCAGCGCGGGCCTGGGCATCGGCCTGGTGCCCGCGCTCTCCCGGCGCACCGCCACCCGCCTGCCGCTGGTGTGGGTCGGCGTCGACGACCCCGACTGCCGGCGCTCCCTGACCCTGTTCTGGGCCGCGGACACGCGCCTGCCCGCCGGCGCCCGCCGGCTGCGCGAGGCGATCACGGGCTGGGACTGGGCGCGGAGCGGGCAGGCGCAGCGGGGCTTCTGACGACGGGCGGCGCGGGCGGACGTCGCGGCCGGTCCTCGCGGGCGGTGGTGCTACAGCTTGGCGGCCGAGAAGGTGTCGCACTGGGCGAAGTCGCCGCCGCGGTAGCCGGTGGTGAACCAGGCCTTGCGCTGCTCGGCGGAGCCGTGCGTCCAGGCCTCCGGGTTGATCCGGCCGGTGGCCTGCTGCTGGATGCGGTCGTCGCCGACCGCGGCGGCCGCGTCCAGGCCCTGGGCGATGTCCTGGTCGGTAAGCGAGGCGATCAGCGGACGGCCGGTGGAGGCCTGCGGGGTGGTGGTGGCGTGGTGCGCCCACACCCCGGCGTAGCAGTCGGCCTGCAGCTCCAGGCGCACCGAGCCGCTGGCGGCGCCCTGGCGGTCGTTGCCGACCTTCTGCATGGCGCCGGTGAGGGTCTGGATGTGGTGGCCGTACTCGTGGGCGACGACGTAGGACTCGGCGAACGGGCCGCCCTTGGCGCCGAAGCGGGCGGACAGCTCGTTGAAGAAGCCCAGGTCGAAGTAGGCCTTCTTGTCGCCGGGGCAGTAGAACGGGCCCACCGCCGAGGTCGCCGGGCCGCAGGCGGTGGAGACCTGGCCGGTGAACAGCACCGTCTCGGCGTTCTTGTACGGGATCTTGGCGGCGCGCGGCAGCTCGGTGCGCCAGAACTCCTGGAGGCTGTTGGTGACGGCCACGATCCGGCAGTCCTGGCGCTTGTTGGCGTCGGCGCCGGTCTTGCAGGCCTGCTGCACCTCGCCGGCGGTGCGGGTGCCGGTGGAGGAGTTGGAGGAGCCGGAGCCGGAGGACAGGCCCAGCAGCTGCGGGTCGACGCCGAGGACGACCGCGAACAGCACCGCGAGCAGGCCCACGGCCCCGCCGCCGATGGCGACCTTCCCGCCCGGGATGCCGCGCCGGTCGTCCACCTGCGAGGTGTCGAGGTCGCCCTGGTCGTCGAACTGCATGTGCCCCTGCCTGCCCGCTTCTGTCGGTCTCTGGCGATCGGTCGATCGGTCGGTCTGTCGATCTGTCGGTCGGTCGCTTTGTGCGCTCTGGTGACGGTCTGTGCCGTCACGGCCCGGCCCAGCCTACGGGCCCCGGCCCGCCTCGTCGCGCAGCGGGGCCTTCCGATGCCGGTGCGGGCGTCAGGCGGGGGCGGGGGCGCCGACGACGCGCAGCAGTTCCAGGCGGGAGGCGGAGTCGCTGCCGGGCGCGGCGGTGTGCACCAGCAGCAGCTGGTCCTCGCCGCCGGCGGCCAGCACCTCGCACTCCAGGTCCAGCGGCCCGACCACCGGGTGCAGGAGCCGTTTGCGGCCGCTGCGCCGCCGGGCGACCTCGTGGCGTTCCCAGTGGGCGGTGAACTCGCCGCCGTCGGCGAGGAGTTCGTCGAGGAGTTCGGCGGCGCGGCGGTCGCCGGGGCGGGCGGTGCGGGCGGCGCGCAGGGCGGCGACGTGGGCGCGGGCGAGGTCCTCGTGGTCCTCGGCGGGGAACAGCGTGCGGGTGCCGGGGTCGGTGAACCAGCGCAGCAGGAGGTTGCGGCGCTCGGGCGCCAGGGCGGTGTGGTCCCCGAACAGGGCGGCCGACATGGCGTTCTGCGCGAGGACGTCGCCGAGGTCGGAGACCACCTGGGCGGGCGTGTCGTGCAGCCGGTCGAGGATGAGCAGCAGTCCGGGGCGCACGTGGCCGAGCGGGCCGTGCCGGCGCGGGGGCTCGTGCCCGGCGAGGCGGAACAGGTGGTCGCGTTCGTCCTCGCTCAGCCGCAGGGCCCGGGCCAGGGCGGCGAGCAGCTGCGGTGAGGGCTGGGGGCCGCGGCGCTGTTCCAGGCGCGCGTAGTAGTCGACGGACAGCCCGGCGACCTGTGCCACCTCCTCCCTGCGCAGTCCGGGTGTGCGCCGCCGCGCCCCGGGCGGCAGCCCGAGGTCGGCGGGGGTGAGGCGGGCCCGGGCCCGGGTGAGGAAGTCGGCCAGCGCCGTTCGGTCGATCATGCCCCCAGCATGGCCCGCCGGGGCGCGGCGCAGCCAGGGATCGCCGGTCCCCGGCTGCCGGGACGCCGCCCGCTCCCGTGCCGCGCCTTCCCGGCCCGCGCGCGTCCCGCCGGTAGCGTGGACCGGCGGAACTTCCCCTGTGAGAACGGATGGTGACGGAATGTCGGACGAGGCGAAGCGCCGTATCTTCGCGATGCTGGACACCGACGGCGACGGCGTGATCTCCCACGACGAGTACCTCGCCCGGGTCGACCGGGCGGCCTCGGCGTTCGGGCGCGGCCCGTACGACCCGCTGGTGGCCGCGGCCCGCACGGCCCACGAGGAGGTCTTCCGGCAGATGGACGGCGACGGGGACGGCGGCGTCACCTTCGAGGAGTACCGCGCCTGGGCCGGTCACGAGGCCTTCGAGGAGACCTGTCGGCCTGCGCTCGGCTCGCTGTTCGACCTCGCCGACGGCGACGGCGACGGGCGTGTGACCCGAGGGGAGTTCGCCCGGCTGCGCGCGGCGAGCGGCAACCCGCCGGAGGGGGCCGCCGCCGCGTTCGACGCCCTCGACACGGGTGGCGAGGGCACCGTGGAGCGCGCCGTCTACCTGGTGGCGATCCACGACTTCCTCACCACCGGCTCCTCCCCCATGGCCGGCGCCTACGGTGACGGCCGCCCCGGCCCGCGGGAGCCCGCCGTCCGCTGACCTGGCTCCCGGAGGTCGGTGCGGGCGTCGGCGGTCGGTGCGGGTGTCGGCGGGTGTCGGCGGCCGGGAGCCCGCCCGGGCGCCCCGTGGCCCCAGCCGGGGATCGGCGCTCCCTGGATCGGGAGGTCTCTGCCGCGCCCCTCGCGCCGCGGGCAGGGTGGTGGGCGTCGGAGGAAGCGACTCCCTGGAGGAGACGGGCGATGGCGAAGATCCTGGTGACGGGCGCGACGGGTTCGGTGGGCAGCCGGCTGGTGCCGCGGCTGGTGCGGTGGGCGGGGGCGGAGGGCTCCTCGGTGCGGGTGCTGGTGCGCGACGCGGCGAGGGCCCGGGGCCTGGACGGGGTGGAGGTGGTGGTCGGCGACCTGTGCGAACAGGGCGACCGGGCGCGGGCGTTGGACGGGGCCGACGTGGTGCTGAACGTGGCGGCGGCGCTGCGCGGGGTGCCGGACGGGACGGCGTGGGCGGTCAACCGGGACGCGGCGGTGGCACTGGGGAGGGAGGCGGCGAAGGCCGGGGTCGCGCGGTTCGTCCACACCAGTACCAACCTGGTGTACGGGCGGGGGCTGGGCCGCCCCGCCGTGGAGGGCGACCGGACGGCGCCGGATCCGGCGTGGGGGGTGTACGCGGCGTCCAAGGCGCGGGCGGAGGAGGGGCTGCGCGCGCTCGGGGACGAACTGCCGCTGGTGGTGGCCCGGTTGGCGTTCGTGTACGGGGACGGCGATCCGCACCTGGCGCAGTCGCTGAACTGGGCCGCGCACTGGCCCGCGCACCAGCGCCTGGCGGTGGTGCACCACGCGGACGTGGCGCGGGCGCTGTGGCGCGCGGTGACGGTGCCCGGCGTCGAGGGGCGCGCGTACAACGTCGGCGACGACGCGCCGCTGACGGCCTGGGACCTGTACGCGCTCAACGGGCGGGTCCACCCCGGCGGTTCGCCGGACGCCCCGTTCGACCCGTGGGAGGGGCAGGTGTCGACGGCGGCGGCGCGCCGGGAGCTGGGCTGGCGTCCGCTGTACCCGTCGGCGTGGGCGGCGGCCGACGCCGGGGCGCTGTAACGGGGCCGGCCCCGCCGTGGGGACGGCGGGGCCGGGCGGCGGGCTCAGCCGGCCGGCGTGGGCGCGGGGGCGTAGCCGGCCGGGCGGGTGGTGAAGGTGCCGCGGCCCTGGGTGCGGCCGCGCAGGCGGCCCGCGTAGCCGAACAGTTCGGCGAGCGGGACCAGCGCGCCCACCCGGGCGGTGGCGCCGGGGCCGGGGTCGGTGGAGCGGACGTGGCCGCGGCGGGCGGCGAGGTCGCCGAGGACGGTGCCCAGCGCGTCCTCGGGCACGGTGACCGTCACCTCCGCGACCGGTTCCAGCAGGTGCATCCGCGAGGCGCGCAGGGCCTCGCGCAGGCCGAGGCGGGCGGCGGTGCGGAAGGCGAGCTCGGAGGAGTCCTTGGGGTGGGTGGCCCCGTCGGTGAGGGTGACGGCGACGCCGGTGACCGGGTGTCCGCCGAGCGGTCCTTCGGCCAGGGCGTCGCGGCAGCCCGCCTCTACGGCCTGCACGTACTCGCGCGGCACCCGGCCGCCGGTGACGGTGGAGGCGAACGCGAACTCCGCTTCGGCGCCGTCCGGCAGGGGGTGGACGTCGAGGACGAGGTGGGCGAACTGGCCGGCGCCGCCGTCCTGTTTGGCGTGCCGGTGGACGAAGCCGGTGACGCCCTCGACGAGGGCCTCGCGCAGGGCGACGCGCGGGCGGCCGACGACCGCCTCGATCCCGCTGTCGCGCCGGACCTTCTCCACCGCGACCTCCAGGTGCAGTTCGCCCAGTCCGGACAGGGTGCGCTGGCCGGTCTCGGGGTCGGTGGCCACGCGCAGCGAGGGGTCCTCCTCGGCGAGGCGGGCGAGGGCGGCGGCCAGCTTGTCGGTGTCGGTGGCGCGGCGGGCCTCGACGGCGACGGTGACGACCGGTTCGGCGCTCACGGGGGCCTCCAGGAGGATCGGGTGGTCGGGGTCGCACAGGGTGGCGCCGACGCGGGTGTGCTTGGGGCCGACGACGGCGACGATGTCGCCGGCGCGGGCGTGGTCGGTCTCGGTGTGGCGGTCGGCCAGGACGGTGAGGATGCGGGCGACGCGTTCGCGGCGGCCGGTGGCGGTGTCGAGCACGGTGGCTCCCTTGTGGAGGGTGCCGGCGTACAGGCGCAGGTGGGTGAGGCGCCCGGTGGGGGCGGCCGTGACCTTGAACGCCAGGGCGGTCAGGGGCTGTTCGGGGTCGGGGTCGCGCTGCTGGGTACGGTCGGCGGAGCGGGTGGGCGGGACGTCGAGCGGGGAGGGCAGGTAGGCGACGGCGGCGTCCAGGAGCGGTTCGATGCCGCGGTTGCGGTAGGCGGAGCCGCACAGCACCACGACGGCCTCGCCGGTGCGGGTGAGGTCGCGCAGGGCGGCGGTGAGGGTGGCGGCGCCGACGGTTCCGTGGGCGCAGAACTCCTCCAGCGCCCGGGGGTGCAGTTCGGCGACGGCCTCCTCCAGGGCGCGGCGGCGTTCGGCGGCCGCGCCTTCGAGGTGGGCGGGCACCGGGCCGTGCGCCATGGCGCCGTCCTCGTACCAGGTGAGGGCGCGCAGGTGGACGAGGTCGACGACGCCGGTGAACGACTCCTCGGCGCCGATGGGCAGTTGGACGGCCAGCGGGCGCGGGTGGAGGCGTTCGCGGATGGAGTCGACGGCGGCGTCCAGGTCGGCGCCGGCCCGGTCGAGCTTGTTGACGAAGGCGATGCGCGGCACGCCGTGGCGTTCGGCCTGGCGCCACACCGACTCGCTCTGCGGCTCGACGCCGGCGACCGCGTCGAACACCGCCACCGCGCCGTCCAGGACGCGCAGCGAGCGCTCGACCTCGTCGGCGAAGTCGACGTGGCCGGGGGTGTCGATGAGGTTGATCCGGTGCCCGGCCCAGGCGCAGCTGACGGCGGCGGCGAAGATGGTGATGCCGCGGTCGCGTTCCTGGGGGTCGAAGTCGGTGACGGTGGTGCCGTCGTGGACCTCGCCGCGCCTGTGGGTGGTGCCGGTGAGGTAGAGGATCCGCTCGGTGACGGTGGTCTTGCCGGCGTCGACGTGGGCGAGGATGCCGAGGTTGCGGACGGCGGCGATGCTGCTTGTGGTGGTGGTGCTCGCGGTGGTGGTGTGGGTGCGCATGGCCCGGGTGCCTTTCGAGGCGGTCCTGCTGGTGGGGTGGGCGCGCGATTCGGCAGTGCCGACGGACCGTCGGGTTCGTTGCCACACAGTGGGCTTACGGCCTCACGGGCCGGTGTCAGACGGTGGCGGCACTGCTCCGGTGCCGGCCGCGCAGCGGGCACCGGGAGAGGCGGGACACCAGGATCACCTCGTACCGCGACGCGGGAGAGGGGGCGGCGGCACTCTGCTTCGGCATGGCCGCCCGCCCCCTCTCCCCATCTCGTACGTCACGGTCGTCGCGTTCGGGCCGCGCGTCGGGGCGCGGCCGCGTGGCGAGTGTAGGGAAGGCGGGCCGGACGGTGCGACGGGTTTTACGGTGCGCGGGTTCTACGGCGCCCGGGTCTTACGGTGCGCGGGTTCTACGGTGCCGGGTCCCGCGGCGCGCGGAAGCGCAGGACCGGTTCGGACCAGCCGTCGTCGCGCACCCCGGCGTCCAGGGCGGCGCCGATGGCCCGTTCCTCGTAGCCGAAGTGGGAGTCCATGATGGCGGCGAGCCCGTCGAGTTCGCGTCCGATCGCCTCCAGGTCGGCGTCGGGCCGTCCGGCGGCCTGGTCGGCGAGGTCGCGCACCCGGGTGAGGATGCCGGTGATGAGGCCGTGGTCCTCGACGAGGTTGGCGATGGTCGGCTCCAGGTCGGGGCGTTCGCGCAGGAGTTGGGCGAACAGGCCGTCGTCCTCGCCCTGGTGGTGGTTGGTCAGGGCGGTGCAGAAGGCCAGGCAGTGGGTGAGGAGCCGGTCGTCGCCGCCGTGCGGGCGGGGCCGGCCGAGGTTCGCGCGCAGGTCGGCGAGGCGGCGGCGCAAGTCCTTGTGCGCGCGGGAGAGTTGCAGGCTGAGGGCGGCCGTACGGCCGGTGGAGGGGGAGGCCACGGGTGGCGGTCCCTTCGGTTGCGCACCTCCATGCCTGACGCGGTCCGTCACCGGCACGCGATGCTCGCGCCAGCAGATCACGTGATCCGCCCGGTGGGCAAGCGGCGGGGCCCCGGCCCAAGTGACGCCCCGGTCGGCGTCCCGGGGCCGCCGTCACGCTCCGCCGGCGAGGTCGCGCAGGGTCGCCCCGGCCTTCGGGGTCAGGACGAGCGGGCCCCTGCCGCTCGTCCACACGGCCCGCACGTCCAGGCTCCGCAGGCGCCAGCCGTCGGGGGTGCGCACCGCCTCGCCGGTGAACGTGCCGCCGACGTCGAAGCGGCCGCCGGGCTCCTCGCCGCGCGCCCGCTGGGTGGAGGCGAGGTGGACGTGCGCCATGACGGCGTTCCAGCGCACCGCGGCCCGGTCCCCGTCCAGGTCGATCATGTGATTGGCGCCCACGTGCTGGGTCCGCTCGAACTTCCCGAGGGTCGCCTGCTCGGACTCGGCCAGCCCGTCGATGCCCTCGTGGTCCCCCACCGGCGTGGTGATCCGCACGTCGGGGGTGAAGTAGCGCCGCGCCCAGGCCTCGTCGAACCGCCCGCCGTCGCGGGGCACCGTGTCGAGGCTGAGCAGGTAGCCGTCGATGAGGCCGGTGATCTCGGCGCGGTCGGTGAGGACCCGGACCCGCTGTTCGAGCGCGGCGAGGTTCGCGGCGATGGTGTCGATGGCGGTGGTGTCGGTGGCGGTGGTGTCGGTGGTCATGGCCCTGGCTCCTCGGGGTCGCCGTGCGCGGCGCGACCCGGTCCGGTCGCGCACCACGGAGGCTAGGACCTCAAGTCGACTTGAGATCAAGGTCCCGGTCCGCTGCCGGGCGGGCCCGCCCGGCAGCGGACTCGGCGACGGGCTCGGCGACGGGCTCGGCGACGGGCTCGGCGGCGGGACGGACAGCGGGTTCGGCGCGCGGCCGCCCGAGCAGGATGCCGGCCACGACCAGCGCCAGCCCCGCGCCCTGGCGCGGCCCGAAGGCGTCGCCGTCCAGCGCCGTGCCCAGCAGCACGCCGGTGAGCGGGTTGAGCAGTCCGAGCAGGCCCACGGTGCCGGCCGGCAGGTGGCGCAGCCCGGCGAACCAGCAGGCGAAGGCGAGCGCGGTGGCGATCACGGTGGTGTAGCCGAAGGCGAGCAGGGTGGGCGCGTCCACCGGCGGGGGCGGGCCCTCGACGGCGGCGGCGAGCGGCAGCAGCACCAGGCCGCCCGCGGTCAGCTGCCAGGCGGTGGCGGCGAGCGGGTCGGCGCCCTCGCGCCAGCGGGCGGCCAGCACGTAGCCGACGGAGGAGACCAGCATCGCGGCCGCCGAGGCGGCCAGCCCGGCCCAGCCGATGCCCTCCCCCGGTCCGGCCAGAGCCAGCGCGACGCCGGCCAGGCCCACCACCGCCCCCGCCAGGTGCGCGCGGCGCGGGCGCGGGCCGGCCAGGGCCCAGGCGGTGAGCAGCATGGTCAGCGGGGAGGCGGCCATGACGGTGGCGGCGGCGCTGGTGGGCAGCAGTTGGGAGGCGAGGTAGAGCAGGACGAAGAAGACGGCGGTGTTGAGCAGGCCGAGCAGCGCGCTGCGCCACCACCAGGCGCCGTGCGGGCGGCGGCGGGCGAGGGCGAGGAGCAGCAGGCCGGCGGGCAGGGCGCGCAGGGCGGCGCCCCACAGGGGGTGGTCGGCGGGCAGGTGGGCGTGGGTGACCCAGTAGTTGGCGCCCCAGGCGACGGGGGCGAGGGCGGTGAGCAGGACCCACCGCGTATTGGCTTCCATGGAAGACAATATAGCTTCCTGGGAAGCTATCGGGGGTAGGATGGCGCCCATGGAGCACGGACAGGGACAGGGACACGGGCAGCACGCCGACCACGCGGACCCCACCGACGCCGCGGACCACGTCGCCCGGGTCCAGGCCGAGTGGCGGCGCGAACGCCCCGACCTGGACGTCTCCCCGCAGGCCGTCATCGGGCGCCTGCACCGCCTCGCCGCCCGCCTGACCGCCGAGCTGACCCTCGTCTACCAGCGCTACGGCCTGGGCGAGGGCGAGTTCGACGTGCTCGCCGCGCTGCGCCGGGCCGGCGCCCCGTACGAGCGGGCCCCGGGCGAGCTGGCCGCGCACACGATGGTGACCACCGGGGCGATGACCAAGCGGATCGACCGCCTGGAGCGCGCCGGGCTGGTCACCCGCCGCCCGGCCGCCGACGACCGGCGCGGGCGCGTGGTCGCGCTCACCGAGGCCGGCCGGCGCCTGATCGACGAGGCGTTCACGGCGCACATGCGCAACGAGCACCGGCTGCTGGCCCACCTGAGCCCCGAGGAGGCAGGCGCCCTGCAGGGGTTGCTCACCGTCTGGCAGCAGCGCCTGGACGGCACCGGGGGCGCGGACCCCGGTGCGACGCGCGGGGCCTGACGCCGGGCCGTGGGAAGCTGACGCATGACCAGTGCACCTCCCCCGGACTCCCCCTCGCCCGGCCACCGGTCCGACTCCGCTCCCCCGCCCGGCTGGGGGAACCCGGCCGTGCGCGCCGACCGGCGCCTGGTGGCGATGCTGCAGGAGCTGCGGGTGCTCCAGACCGGCGTGCAGATCGTCTTCGCGTTCCTGCTCGGCGTCGCCTTCACCCCGCGCTTCGCCCAGCTCACCGACGCCCAGCAGGACGTCTACGTCACCACCCTGCTGCTGTCGGTCGTCGCCGCGGCCGTCCTGGCCACCCCCGTCGCCCTGCACCGCGGGCTGTACCGCCACCCGGGCAAGGAGCGGATCGTCGCCGTCTCCATCCGCGTCGCCCAGGTGGGCCTGCTGCTGCTCGCCTCCGCGCTGACCGGCGCCGTGCTGCTGGTCCTGGACGTCGTCCTCGGCACGGCGCTCGCGGTGCCGATCACCTGCGGCATCGCGGTGATCTTCGCCGTGCTGTGGTTCGGCCTGCCCTGGGCGGTGCGCCGCTCCGCCCGCCGCGACAGCGCCTGACCGGACCCGGACGCCGCCGTACGGGCCCGTCCGCTGCCGGCCGTTCGCTGCCGCCGCCCGCACCGGGGGTGCGGGCGGCGGACCACGGACCGGGCCGGGGCCGGCTTCCGGGCGCCGGGGGCCGGGCCGGGAGGCGCGCCCTCGGCCGCCTCCCCCACCCCCCGGAGCCCACCCGCACCCCGGACCGCTTACCGTGCCGGTATGCATACCGACGAAATCCCGTGGGACGTCCTGCTGATCGGCGGGGCCTCCGGCCTCGGCAAGAGCCGCGCCGCCGACCTCCTGCGCGTTCGACACGGCGCGTTCGTCGTCGAGTTCGACGACGTCGTGGCCGCCCTCCAGGCCGCCACCAGCGCGGACAGCCACCCCGGCCTGCACCACTTCTCCGCCGTGCCCGACCCGGACGCGCTGGGCGCCGACCGCGTCCTGGAACTCCAGATCGCCACCGCCCGCGCCCTGGACGACGCGCTGCTCGGCGTCGTGCGCAACCGGCTCACCGTGGACGTGCCCGCGATCGTGGAGGGCGACTACCTCACCCCGGCCGCCGCCGCCCGCGCCGCCGCCGAGGCCGCCGAGCAGGGCCGGCGGGTGCGCGCGGTCTTCCTGCACGAGGACGACCCGCGGAGCATCGGCGCCAACTACGCCGACCGCGAGCCCGACAGCGGCCCGCAGCCCGAACGCGCCGCCGTCAGCGCCCGCTACAGCACCTGGCTCGCCGACCAGGCCCGCGCCCACGCGCTGCCCGTGGTCGAGTGCCGCCCGTACGCCACCCTGCCCGAGCGCCTGGCCGCAGCCCTGGCGTGACCCCCGGGGGCGGCGTGACGGCGGGTCAGCCCTCCTCGATGTCCGAGATCAGCTTGGTGCCCAGGTCGCTCTGCACCGCCAGCCGGGTGTGCCCGGCGTCGGGGCCGGTGCCCCAGGTCAGCGTGACGGTGGTGAACAGGTGCCCGGCGCCGGAGTCGTGGTAGCGCACCTCCCAACGGGTGGGCACGTCCTGGGCGCGCAGCACGCCGTCGGCGTGGTTGGCCTCCTCCCAGGCCGCCAGCCGCTGTCGGAAGTCCTCGGTGAGGTAGTGGGCGCGCAGTTCGGTGCCCAGGTCGTCGGTGCCGTCGGAGACGGCGTCGACGTAGGCACCGTAGAAGTCGGCGACCCGGTCCACCGCGGAGTCCGGGCTGCCGCTGCGGACCGCGGAGTCCGCGGCGGTGTCGGTGTCGGTCATGAACGTCCCCATCCGTCAGGGCCGGGGCGTACTGCCGCCCCCGGCCGGTCGGTTCGACCCGTACGCCCAACGAGCCGCCCCGCCGGAGGTTGCGCCCGGACCGTCCCCGGTCCCCCCGGGTCAGTCCGGTGTCCGGTGGTCCTCGTCGTACGCGGCGCGGGCCGCCAGCACCTGGGGCATGTGGCTCTCCGCCCAGTCCTTGATCTGCCGGACGAGCGGCAGCAGGTCGCGCCCGAGCCCGGTGAGCTCGTAGTCGACGCGGGCGGGCACCCCGGCGGTGACGGTGCGGCTGACCAGGCCGTCGCGTTCCAGGGCGCGCAGGGTCTGGGTGAGCATCTTCTCGCTCACCCCGGCCAGGCGCCGGCGCAGGTCGCTGTAGCGCAGCGGCCCGTCGGCGAGGGCGGAGACGAGCAGGCTGACCCACTTGTCGCCGATCCGGTCCAGGAGTTGGCGGGCCGGGCACCAGGCGAGGTAGGCGTCGTAGGCGGCGGCCTCGGCGGCGCGGCGCCGGGCGGCGGTCGTGGTGGGCATCGGCCCACTCTCCTTTCCGTGCGGTACGCACCTTCGGGTGCGTCCTTCCCCATGGAGAGTAACTCTCCTTAGGTTGGGTGGAGTTGCCGATTCGTGAGGGGTGGGTGTCGTGATGCGTGCCGTGGTGGTGCGGGAGTTCGGCGGTCCCGAGGTGCTGGAGCTGGTGGAGGTGGCGCTGCCGCGGCCTGGCCGCGGGCAGGTGCGGGTGCGGGTGGCGGCGGCCGGGGTCAACCCGGTGGACGCGGTCACCCGCTCCGGGGTGCTCGCCGGGGCCGGGCTGATGGCCCCGCGCGCGGTGACCGGCATCGGCTGGGACGTGGCCGGGACGGTGGACGCGGTGGGACCGGAGGTGACCGAATTCTCGCTCGGCCAGCGGGTGGTGGGCCTGCGCGACCGCCTGGACACCGACCTCGGCACCTACGCCGAGCACGTCGTCCTGGACGCGGACGCCCTCGCCCCCGCCCCGGCCGGCGCCACCCTCGCCCAGGCCGCGACCCTGCCGCTCAACGGCCTCACCGCGCTACAGGCCCTGGACCTGCTCGACCTGCCGGCCGGCTCCACCGTCCTGGTCACCGGCGCGGCGGGCGGCGTCGGCGGCTTCGCCGTCGAACTGGCCGCCCTGCGCGGCCTGCGGGTGGTCGCGCTCGCCGGACAGGACGACGAGCCGCTGGTGCGCGACCTGGGCGCCGAGTGGTTCGTGCCGCGTACGGCACCCGACGTGGCCGCCGCCGTACGGGAGTCGGTGCCCGGCGGGGTCGACGGCGCCGTCGACGCCGCTCTGCTGGGCGTACGGGCCCTGGGCGCGGTGCGCGGCCGCGGCGCCTTCGTCGCGGTCGCGGCCGGCAGCGCCCCGGTGCCCCTGCGCGGCATCCGGGTCGCCAACGTGTGGATCACCGCCGACGGCCCGGCACTGGCCCGCCTGTCCGACCTCGCCGCCGACGGCCGCCTCACCCTGCGGGTCGCCGACACCCTCCCCCTGGACCGCGCCGCCGACGCCCACCACCGCCTGGAGGCCGGAGGCCTGCGCGGGCGGCTGCTCCTGACGCCCTGACCGGTGGGCGGGGACGAGGAGAAGGCCTGCTCCCGGGACGGGGACAGGCCTTCTCCGATGTGATCCGCGTCACGGCGGGGCTGCGGCAACAGCGCTCCGCCCGGGGAGACCGTCCGGGTTGAGGGGAAGGGCTCTCGGGTTGCACTGTGGCAGCCGGCGGCGCCGCGACCAAGCCGGTCGGACGGCTTCGGACACTCCCGGACGCCGGACCGCCCCGAGCAGGCGCGATCCCGGCGACCTGCCCGAGGGCGCCCGGACGGTCTCGGACGGCTTCGGACACGTGCGCGCCGGCGGCGCGGCGGCGGTGTCCGAACGCGTCCCGAAGACGGGTCAAGTCACCGCCTGCGATGCCCGGTTGCCGCCGCTGGCCGGAACTTGCGCGGCGCCTCGCGGCCCGCGCATGATCTGGCCCAACCACCCGTCGGGTGGCCCAGGGGACGGCAATCCCCACGTCCGGGTTGAGGGTTCAGAAGGGACCACTGTGCTGCTCGAACTCCGATGCGCGGTGCGGCGCACGCCGCCGCCCGCCACCCCGCCCGCCGAGGGCTCCGGCCTGCGGCGGGCCGCGCTGTCCGCGGCGTTCCTCGCGGTCGCCCTGGCCGGCGTCATCGCCCTGATCGTCCTCGGGTACGCCGTCGAGGCGCTGGTGACCGTCATCGTCACCGCCGCCGTCGAGGCCTCCGGCACGGCCGTGCGGGGGCGGCGATGACCGCACGCGAGGAGTTCATCTACGAACTGCAAAGACTCCACCGCCTCGCACCCGTGCGGTCCCTCGAAGATCTCTCACACGGAACCGGCCTGGGCCCCTCCACCGTGCACGAGATCATCCGGGGACGTCTTCTGCCTACAGAGGAGAAGATGAGAGCGCTGCTGAAAGCAATGGAGGTGGGTGATCACACCCACCGGCGCGCGCTGCTTCTTCACGGGGAAGCGATGGCGGAACTCCGCCCCCGTACGCAGACGTCCGCCAAGACGCCGCCCGCCCCCGACTGGCGCGTCCCGGTCCCGGCCGCAGGCGAACCCGATCCCGTGCTGTTCTCCACCGTGAAGGAGTTCGTCGCGGGCCTGGAGGACGTCAGGGTCTGGGCCGGCGAGCCGTCGCTGCGCCGACTGGAGGAGCGCAGCGCGCGGCTGCACCAGCAGCGGCAGACGGCCTACGGCAAGGTCCTGCGGCGCAGCACGATCTCCGACATGCTCAACGCGACGTCCCTTCCGCAGATGGAGAAGGTGCGGCACTTCCTGCAGATCTGCGGGGTGCGGGACATCGACGCGTGGGTGTACACGTGGCGGCGGGTGCGGACGATCGAGAAGGCCGCGCTGCGCCGGGCGGCCTGACCGTCACGGCCTCGGAGTAGGAAGTCGGCGGGGCCGACTTCCTACTCCGAGGCCTCGCCCTTGATAACAGTCGCGGGTTTGGTGTGGAGGACTTCGCGGGCCTGTTCGGCGGCGCGGACGATGCTTTCGCTGATGAAGTCGAGGAAGCGGGCGATGTTCTCCAGGCGGACGGCGGCGGGGGTGCCGGGGCCGAGGACGGCGACGCCCTGGCGGGCGGTCTCGATGACCCTGTCGTTGGCGCGGGCGCTGGCGATGACGGCCTGGTAGTAGAGCTCGTCGTCGACGATGTAGCGGTCGCGGCGGCGTTCGTCGCGTTCGCGGCGTACCAGGCTCTGGCTCTCCAGGAAGGCGATCGCCTTGGAGATGGAGGCGGGGCTGACCTGGAGGCGTTGGGCGAGTTCGGCGGCGGTGAGGCTGCCGGCGTCGGTGGTGGACAGGCAGGTGACCACGCGGGCGCCCATCCGGTTGAGGCCGGAGCCCATGAGGACGGTGGTGAGCTGTTCCTCGTAGGCGGCCACGGCCTCGTCGTCGCGGCCGTGGGGGTGGGTGCCGGGCCGTGGGCCGGCCGTGGGGGCGGGGCGGCGGCGCTGGGCGCGGTGTTCGGTGGCGCGGTGGGCGAGGTCGGCGCGGTAGGCGACGGGGCCGCCGTTGCGCATGACCTCGCGGGTGACGGTCGAGGTGGGACGTTCCAGGCGTCGGGCGATCTCGGCGTAGGGGAGGCTGTCGGCCAGCCCCAGGGCGATCTGCCGGCGTTCCTGCTGGGTGAGCCTGCCTCCCGGCATCGCGTTCTCCTCGGTGGTGGTGGCCGGGTGGTTCCCGGTCGGCCGGGTGGTTCCCGGTCGGCCCCCACCTTAGCGTTCACCTTCAGACCATTGCAATGATCGGGGTGGCGTCCGTTGCGTTACCCGTGCGTCCGTTGCAACAGTTTCTCGCCATCCACCTGCGATGACGCCACTTTGACGCAACGAACTAGTTGCCGAGATCTTGAAAGCAACGTAGCGTTTCTAATGTCGGAAACACCGATGGAACGAAACCGCACAGGAGCGCAGCATGCAGAAGTTCGCCACCCCCGCCCCGGTCACCGTCGTCCTGGACATCCCCGGCGGGCGCGTGCGGTTCATCGCCGCCGAGCGCGTCGACACCACCGTCGAGGTCCGGGCCGCCGAGCCCGGCAAGGGCCGCGACGTCCGGGCCGCCGAGCAGACCGCCGTCACCTACGAGGACGGCGTCCTGCGGATCGTCACCTCCGCGCCCGGAAGCCAGCTCCTCGGCCCCACCGGCTCCCTGGAGGTCACCGTCCAGCTGCCGGCCGGCTCCGCCGTACGGGGCAAGGCCGCGGCCGCCGAACTGCGCGTCGTCGGCCGCCTGGGCGACGTCGCCTTCGACGGCGCGTACCGCCACACCAAGGTCGACGAGGCGGCGAGCCTGCACCTGAGCGCCGTCGACGGCGACGTCGAGGTCGGCCGCCTCGGCGGGCCCGCCCGGATCAGCACCACCCGGGGCGACATCCGCGTCACCGAGGCCCACCGGGGCACCGTCGAGCTGAGCACCCAGTCCGGGAGCATCACCGTCGGCGCCGCCGCCGGGGTCTGCGCCGCCCTGGACGCCGGCACCGGCCACGGCCGCGTCGCCAACTCCCTGCGCAACGAGGGCGCCACCGTGCTCGACATCCGCGCCACCACCTCCCACGGCGACATCACCGCCCGCAGCCTCTGACCCCGTCCCGGGGCCCGACACCCGTCCAAGGGGGACACCATGACGAACAGCACCGCGCCCGCGACCGGACCCGCCCCGTGGACCGGCCTGGTGCCGGTCGACGACACCGCCCTGGCCGCCACCGACACCGGCGGCCCCGGCCTGCCCGTGCTCTACCTCAACGGCCAGTTCGCCACCCAGGGCTACTGGCGGCGCGTCCTCGCCGACCTCGGCCCCGGCCTGCGGCACATCACCTACGACGAGCGGGCCCGCGGCCGGACGTCGAAGCGCTCCGCGGACTACTCCTTCGAGGCCGCCGTCCGGGACGTCGACGCCGTCCTCGCGGCCCGCGGCGTGCGGCGGGCGCTGC
Source organism: Kitasatospora sp. NPDC001261 (assembly GCF_042896795.1). Taxonomy (NCBI): domain Bacteria; kingdom Bacillati; phylum Actinomycetota; class Actinomycetes; order Kitasatosporales; family Streptomycetaceae; genus Kitasatospora; species Kitasatospora sp. NPDC001261. Next base: position 72,884 of record NZ_JBIAXP010000013.1, on the reverse strand, counting down.
TGGTGGGCTGGTCCTACGGGGCGTTCGTCGCCGCGCACTGGGCCTCGCGCAACCCGGGCCGCGCCGTCGGCGCGGTCCTGGTGGACGGCGCGCTGCCCTACGACTGGCTGACCGAGGAGCTGGAGCGGCGCATCCGCACGCAGTTCCGGCGGTGGGCGCCGCTCATGGCGCTGGCCCGCCCCACCGGCCTGACCCCGCGGATGACCCACCGGCAGATGTCGGAGTCCAACATCGAACTCGGCAGGATCGGCAGCGCCGCCGCCCTGGGCCCGGTGCTGGACGCCATCACCGTCCCGACCCGGTACGTGATCGCCTCGGGGACCTCGCTGGGCAGCAAGGGCGACGAGCAGGAGCTGATCCGCGCGGCCCTGCCGGCGGTCACCGCGCGCAACCCGCACATCCGGATCAGCGCGAAGGTGCCCAGCAACCACGGCGCGATCCTGAAGAAGGACTTCCGCGCCATCGCCGACGCGGTGCGCGAGGTCGCCGCCCTCGACGCCCCCGACCGCCCCGCCACCGGCCGCTGACGGCCCGTCCGCCGGAGTACCCGGCCGCAGGCCCCGGCGCGGCCCCGGCCATCATGGGGGCATGTCAGCGATCACGACCATCCTGCTCAGCCCCGGCGGCTGGGCGGACGACGACGACGTCGTCGCCGAGCTCAACGCACGCCTCGCCCCGCTGAGCCCCGACCTGCCCGGCCGCTGGAACCTGCGGAACATCTCCACCGAGGACCACCCCTGGGGCGGCACGAAGCGGCCTCCCCACCTCTACGGCGGCGCCCTGAACCACCTGCCGTTCGCCGACTTCGCCCGGATCGCCGCGCGGCTCCCCTGGTCGGACCCCGAGCAGTTCCAGCTGTTCGCCATGGGGGACGGCGAAGGCCGCTTCCGGACACTCACCCTGGCCGACCTACGGGCCTGGCCGACGGACTGAACGGCGCGCCCCTCGCCCGTACCGCCGTCCCTCAGCCGGCTCCCGCCGCCCGGCCGGCGAGGCGCCGTACCGCGGGGCGCTCGACCAGGGCGTGGCTGAGGGCCCCGGCGGCCAGGGTCGCGCCGAAGGCGGCGACGGTCAGCAGGGCGGCGAGCGGCGCGGGGTAGGTGCGGTCGCCGAACAGCAGGGGACGGCCGTGGAAGAGGACGACGCCCTGGCAGAGGTAGAAGCCGAAGGAGACGGCGCCCAGCCACTGGGCCGGGCGGCGCGGCGGCGGGTCCCCGGCGCCGCGCCGCAGGTCGTGCTGGGCGGCGGCGCAGATGACCAGCGCGAGCGGCAGGACCATCGGCAGGACGAAGTCGTAGGGCGAGGGGACGGCGAGCGCGAGCGCGTAGGCGGGCGCCACCAGGAAGGCGGCGGCGGCCAGGGGGACGCGCGGGGCGCGGCCGGCGGCGACGGCGCGGGCCAGCAGCATGCCGAGGACGAACTCCGGCAGCCGGGCCGGCGGGAAGAGGTAGCCGAACCACAGCTGGTCGAGGGAGACGGGCAGTTGGGGGATCCGGGGCCGGTCGGACAGCAGGACCGCGTCGGCTCCCGCGACGGCCGCGGCGGCCAGCAGGGCGGCGGCCAGGGCCGGGAGCAGGGCGCGTGCGGGCAGGCACCGTACGGCGCGGTGCAGGAGCGGGAAGAGCAGGTAGAACAGGGCCTCGCAGCACAGCGACCAACTGGGCATGTTCATCCCCGAGTTGATGTCCGGGTCGGGCGAGTAGGCGTGGACGAGCAGGAGGTTGGGCAGCCAGGTGCGCACCGGGGCGGCCCAGGCGAACAGGAGGGCGGCGGCCGCCCACATCGCCAGGTGGCTGGGGTAGATCCGGGCCAGGCGCCGGCGCCAGAACGCGGCGGGGCGTTCGCGCTCGCGCGCGGACCAGGTCAGGACGAAGCCGCTGAGGACGAAGAAGAACGAGACCCCGGCGTAGCCGGCCTTGGAGGTGGCGTGGGCGAGGGCGGCGGCGAGGCGGGGGTCGGCGAAGAAGCCGAGCGGGGCACCGGGGTGCAGCGGGTCGGCGACGAGGAAGGCGTGGAAGAGGAAGACGGCGAGGGCGGCGGCGAAGCGCAGGGAGGTGAGGGTGGGCAGGCGGTGCGGGGGTGGCGGTCCTCCGACCAGCCGAGTATCACTTCGTGCGCTCATCGCACGACTGTAGGTGACGGTGCGTCAAGTCGGGTCGCCGCCGCTGTCCCCCGGGAGGTGGATTCGGGGCGGAGGCGGACGTGAAGGCGAGGTGGAAATGGCGGTGCGCGGCGCGGGCGGGCTGGGCACACTGGCTCGATGATCATCGACCACTGGCCCCTGCGGGGGCTGCGCGTGTCCTCGCCCCGCCTGGAGCTTCGCCTGCCCACCGAGGACGAACTCGCCGAGGTGGCCGACATCGCCGCCCGCGGCGTCCACCCGCCCGAGGAGCGCCCGTTCCTGACGCCGTGGGGCGAGCTGCCGCCGGCCGAACGGGCCCGGCACGTGGTGCAGTTGCACTGGCGGCGGCTGGGGCGCTGGAGCGCCCAGGACTGGGCGCTGAACCTGGTGGCCTTCCACGAGGGGCGCCCGGTGGGCATCCAGGACATGCGCGCCAAGGAGTTCGGCGTGCGGCGCGAGATCGTCTCAGGCTCCTGGCTCGGCCTGGAGTTCCAGGGCAAGGGCCTGGGCACCGAGATGCGCGCCGCGATGCTCCACCTGGCCTTCGCGGAGCTGGGGACGCGGTCGGCGAGGTCGCTGTCCTTCGCCGACAACCACTCCTCCCTGGCCGTCTCGCGCCGGCTCGGCTACCGCGGCGACGGCATCGACCGCGACGTCCTGGACGGGCGGGTGGTGGTCTCCCAGCGCCTGCGCCTGACCCCCGAGGCCTGGGCCGGGCACGCCCGCACCCCGGTCACCGTCACCGGCCTGGACGAGGGCTGCCGCGCCCTGTTCGGCCTCGACGACTGAGCACCCGACCGGGACGCCCGCGCGCCGGGCGAGCGGCGCAGCGCGCCCACTCCCCCGCGACGCGGGAAGTCGGCCCGGCCGACTTCCCGCGCGACCGGGCGGCCCCGGCTCAGGTCCGCAGGGCGGCGGGCAGTTCGGCCAGGGTGTGCAGGACGTGGATGCCGTCGTCGACCGGGGTGCGGGAGGCGGCGCGGTCGAGCCAGAAGGGGCGCAGGCCGGCGCCCCGGGCGCCGAGGGCGTCCAGGTCGTACCTGTCGCCGACGTAGGCGACCTCGTGCGGGGGCAGGCCCAGGCGGGCGCAGCCGGTCAGGAAGATGGCGGGGGCGGGTTTGGCCTCGCCGGGCCGGTCGGAGCCGACGAGGGCGGTGTCGGCGAAGTGGTGCAGCAGGCCGGTGGCGTGGAGTTTGGGACGCTGCTGGTCCATCGGGGCGTTGGAGACGATGCCGAGCCGGTGGGTGGAAGCGAGGGCGGCCAGGACGGGGGCGGCGTCGGGGAAGGCGGTCCAGGCGGCGTCGCGGTGGGCGGTGTAGCCGGCGAACCAGGCGGTGGCGGCCTCGTCGGGCATGGCGGCGGTGTCCTCGCCGAGGCGGGCGAGGAAGCGGCGGACGCGTTCGCGCTGCTGGCCGGTGAAGGTGAGTTCCCCGGCCAGGAAGCGGGCGTACTGCTCGTCCAGGATCTCGCGCCACAGCGCCACCGCCGTCTGCGGGTCGGGGACGCGGCGCAGGAGGTCGAGGTGGCGCAGGTGGGCGAGGATGCCCGCCCGTTCCGAGCCCGAGTAGTCGAACAGGGTGTCGTCGACGTCGAAGAGCACGCCTCTGATCGGCACGGTCCGTCCTTTCGCCAGGTCCACGTACGTACGGACCCTACGCGGTCGCCGGCTCCCCGCTCCCGTTTCCGTCCCCGTCCCCGCCCCCGTCGTCGACGGCCAGGCGGTGGCGGGCGGCGGCCAGGAACTCCCCGGACAGGTCGGGGTCCTGGCTCGCCCGGGCGAGCAGCAGTGCTCCGACCATGGTGGACAGGTCGGCGAGCGCCTCCTGCCGTTCGGCGGGTTCGGGCAGGGCCGCCAGGGCGTCGACGAGGTCGCGCAGTCCGGCGGTGTAGGCGGTGCGCAGCGGGGTGCCGGGTTCGGTGCGGGCGGCGTCGGCGGCGAGGGCGGCGGCGGCGCAGCCGTGGCCGGGGTGGTCGCGGTGGAGTTCGGACAGGTAGCGGTGGAGGAACTCGGCGCGGGGGGTGCGCCGGGCGGGCGGCTGGTCGGCGAGTTGTTCCATGGCGTCGCGCCGTTCGGTGAAGGCGGCGGTGAGGGCCTCGGCGAGGAGGTCGTCCTTGGAGGCGAAGTGCCGGTAGAAGCCGCCGTGGGTGAGTCCGGCGGCGGCCATCGCCTCGGGGACGCTGACCTGGTCGGCGCCCTTCTCCCGGATCAGGCGGGCGGTGTGGTCGACGACCCGGCTGCGGGTGCGTTCGGCCTCGGCGCGGGACACGCGGGGCATGCCGCGGCTCCTTCCCTCTCGTACGACGCGTGGTGCGTCCGGTCGGTGCTTCCACTTGGTGCGTCCACTTTCCCATCCCCTTTAGATGATGGTAATAATCTAAATGCTGCGGCACCCGCCGGCGACGGCCCGTGCCGCCCCGAGAGCGAGGAGATGCACCATGACCGTGATCGAAGGCTCCACCGCCCTGGTCACCGGAGGCCGCCGGGGCCTGGGCCGGGCGTTCACCGCGGAACTGCTGGCCCGCGGCGCGAAGAAGGTCTACGCCACCGCCCGCACCCCCGACACCAGCGAGGACCCGCGCGTGGAGGTCCTCGCGCTGGACGTCACCGACGACGCCTCGGTGGCCGCCCTCGCGGCCCGCGCCGACGACGTCGACATCGTCTTCAACAACGCCGGCGTCCTGTACCCGGCGCCGCTGCTCAGCGCCGACCTCGCGCTGGTCCGGGACACCTTCGAGACCAACGTGCTCGGCCCGCTGCGCATCGCCCAGGCCTTCGCCCCGGTGCTGGCCGCCCGCGGCGGCGGCGCGCTGGTCGACATCCACTCGCTGCTGTCCTGGGGCGCCGGGGCCGGGGCCTACGGGGCCTCCAAGGCCGCGCTGTGGTCCCTGACCAACTCGCTGCGCCTGGAACTCGCCGCCCAGCGCACGCAGGTCGTCGGCGTGCACCTGGGCTTCGCGGACACCGAGATGGTCGCGGCCGTCCCGGTCGACAAGATCCCGCCCGCCGAGGTGGCCCGCGCCGTCCTGGACGGCGTCGAGCGCGGCGAGCACGAGGTGCTGGTCGACGACGCCACCCGGGCCCTGAAGGCCGCCCTGTCGGGCCCCGTGGACGACCTGGCCGTCCTCGGCCGCCGCTGACACCCCGGCAGGACCACCGGCCCGACCGCCGACGAAAAACCCCGACCCGACCGACGACCAGGAGGAACCGCCATGCCCCTGTGGCACGTCTACCACCCGCCCGGCACCTACGACCCCGGGCAGAAGAAGCAGCTCTCCACCGACATCACGGGCTTCTACACCCGCTTCGGACTGCCGAAGTTCTACGTGGTGGTCCTCTTCCACGAGGTCGCCGCCGACTCCTTCCACGTCGGCGGCGAACCGCACGGCGCGGCCGTACGGGTCGTGGTCGAGCACATCGCCCGCCACACCGAGGACCCGGACCTGCGCAGGCGCACCCGCGAGGCGCTCGCCGCCCTCCTCGCGCCCCACACCACCGACCGCGGCCTGTACTGCGAGTTCCACGTCGACGAGACGCCGCGGAACCTGTGGATGATCGACGGCCTCACCCCGCCCCCGGAGCAGAGCGAGACCGAGAAGCTGTGGGCCCGGGAGAACCGCCCGCTCCCGTACTGACGCACCCGCGCCCGCGCCGACACCGCCACCGTCGATCCCGACGGTGGCGGTTTCGGCGCGAGACGCCACGGTCCCGGGCCTCGGGGCGGCGCACAGCGGGCCGAACGGGCTTGCGGGCGGCGGGGGTTCACGCGTCGAAGCGGACCTCGGGCCACTGCGGCGCGGGGGCGTCCAGCAGCGGGGCGGGGATGCCGCACAGGTGGAGGCCGAAGTAGGCGGTGAGGTAGGCGCGTTGGGCGGCGACGGCGCGCTGGGGGTCGCCGGTGCCGAGGAAGTGTTCCAGCCGGTCGGCGGGCCAGGCGAAGACGGACTGCCCCTGGGGGACGAGCAGTTGCAGGTCACAGTAGGACAGGTGGCCGGAGCGGGTGAGGGTCAGGCGCCGGCGCCAGCCGGTCAGGTGCGGCCACAGGGTGTCCCACATGGCGTCGCGGGCGGGGCTGTCCCAGGCGGAGGCCATCAGCAGCAGGGGGCGGGTCTGGTCGGCGGTGGCGGCGGGGCCGAACAGGGGGCCGTCCAGGACCGCGCCGGCGCGGATGCGCGGGTCCTCGTACAGGGCGTGGGCGGTGGTGGCGCCGCCCATGGAGTGGCCGAACATGCCGACGGCGCCGAGGTCGAGGGCGCCGTCCAGGCCGGCGGGCAGCGGGCCGGCCGCCAGGCGGTCGAGCAGGCAGCGCACGTCGGCGGCGCGGTAGGCGACGATCGCGGCGTCGGTCATCGCCTGGACGCGGGCCTTGTCGCGCACCTCCAGGCGGTGGCCGGGGAACTCGACCTCCCCGGCGTCGTAGGTGTGGTCGACGGCGGCGACGACGTGGCCGTGGGAGGCGAGCTCCTCGGCCAGCGCGGTGTTGAAGGCGCTGTCGGCGCCGGAGCCGTGGGAGTTGAGGACCACGGGGTGGCGGCGGGTGCGGTCGGCGGGCGCGTCCGGGCGGGCGTGGGTGGCGGGCCAGGCGAGGCGGGCGCCGGGGACAGCGAAGTAGTCGGCCTGCAGGTGGGCGGTCTCGGCGGGGCTCATCCACGGCGCGTACGGGCCCCGGGCACCCGGGGCGGCGGGGTACCAGAGGCGGGCGCGCAGTTCGCGCGGGCGCGGCGCGGGGGCCCAGGCGTCGGTGCGGGCCGGGTCGTCCAGGTACAGCAGGGCGGTGCCCACGGGGCGGGGGCCGGTGGGCGCGGGCAGGCTCAGGCAGGGCCGCCCCGCGGCGTCGGCCGGTACGGCGTCGGCGCGCACGGGCCCGCCGCCGGCGACGGCTCCGGCGGCGCCCAGGGCGAGCGCCCCGAGCACGCCCCGACGGCTGAGCGGACGGCCGGACGGGAGGCCGGGCTGGGATCTGGTCACGGGCGTGCTCCTGCGGCGATCGGGTCGGCGGGCGGCGTGCCCGTCCACCGTGCCGCCGAGCCCCGCCCGGGCGCGTCCGCCGGGGGCAGGAGCCGCCGCCGCGCCGTACGACCACGGACATAGGCCCGCGGCGGCAGCAGAAAACCCAGAGCCGGCCAGCTGCTACCGCGCGGGGGCCGCCTGGGCCGCCAGGAGCGCGTCGAGCAGCCCGGGGAAGCGGCTGTCGAGGTCGGCGCGGCGCAGGCTGACGAAGCGGTTGCGCCCGGCGACGCGGGTGGTGGTGACGCCGGCCTCGCGCAGCACCCGCATGTGGTGGGAGACGGTCGACTTGTGGAGGTGGTCCAGGCCCAGGTCGCGCGGGCCGCAGGAGTGCTCGGCGTCGTCGGCGTAGCTGAGCAGCAGGGTCATGCGCACGGGGTCGCCCAGGGCGTGCAGGACGGTGACGAGGTCGATGTCGGCGGTGGCGGGCTGGGGAAGCCGCTCGTCGTCGGTCATGGCGCACGCTCCTCGGGCCGCCGGGGGGACACAGATGGTTTGACAATCATCCACCAATCCCCGAGTGTTTGACGAGCGTCAAACTGTTGCATGCTTATCCAACAATCCGTTCCTGTGTCCCGGGGGGCCCTCCCGTGCCCGTTCGTCTGCTCCTGCTCGCCCTCGGCACCTTCGCCATGGGCACCGACTCGATGGTCTTCGCCGGCATCCTCGGCCCGATCTCCGCCGACCTGGGGGTGTCGGTGCCGGCCGCCGGCCAGCTGGTCACCGTCTTCGCCCTCGGCTACGCGCTGCTGGCCCCGGTGCTGGCCACGCTCACCGCCCGCTGGCCGCGCCGGCGCCTGCTGCTGACCGCGCTCGTCGTGTTCAGCGCGGCCAACGCGCTCAGCGCGCTCGCCCCCACCTACGAACTGCTGCTGGCCACCCGGGTGCTGGCGGCGGCCGGCGCCGCCCTCTACACGCCGACCGCCAACGCGGTGGCCACCACGCTGGTCGCCCCCGAGCGGCGCGGCCGGGCGCTGGCCACCGTGCTCGGCGGCATGACGGTGGCCACCGCCCTCGGGGTGCCGCTGGGCACCTGGATCGGGCGCGCCGACTGGCGGATGACGATGTGGCTGGTCACCGCCCTGGGCGTGGCCGCCTTCGCCGGCCTGGCGGCGCTGCTGCGCGACCTGCCCGCCCCCACCGCCGCCCCCACCCTCGCGGCGCGCCTGGCGCCGCTGGGCCGGCGCCGGGTGCTGGGCGCCGCCGCCACCACGCTGGTGTTCTTCCTCGCCTTCCAGAGCGTCTACATCTACCTGTCCACCGCGGTGTCCGGCGCCACCAGCGGCGACGCCGACCGGCTGAGCCTGGTCCTGCTGACCAGCGGCGTGATGTCGGTGGCCGGCAGCTGGCTGGGCGGGCGCCTGGTGGACCGCCTCGGGGTGCGGCGGGTGCTGCTGACCGGCTCGGCGGTGGCCGCGGCCGCGTTCACCGCGCTGCCCTGGCTGGGGCTCACCATGCCGGGGGCGCTGGCCTACGCGGTGGTGGTGCCGCTGGCCGGGTGGGCGGTGTCGGTGGCGCTGCCGCACCGGCTGGCGTCGATCGACCCGGCCAACGCGCCGCTGCTGATCTCGCTGAACAGCAGCGCCCTGTACCTGGGGACGGCGGTCGGCGGCGTGGCCGGCTCGGCGGCGATCGCGGTGCTGGGCGGGCGCTGGTTCCCGTTCGCGGCGGCGGCGCTGGCGCTGGCCGCGTGCGCGGTCGCGGCGGCGACCACCCGCGACGAGCGGGCCGCCCGCGCGGCGGCCCCGGCCCCGCGGCGGGAGCCGTCCCGCGCCTGAGGGACGACCTGCGCCCGGGCAGAGGCCCGTGCCCCGGTCCGGCAGGCCGCCGGACCGGGGCACGGGCGTACCGGGTTCAGCCCCGCAGGACCTCGCCGACCAGGGCGCGGGCCTCGTCCTGCACCCGGGCGAGGTGCTCGTCGCCGTGGAAGGACTCGGCGTAGATCTTGTACACGTCCTCGGTGCCCGAGGGCCGGGCCGCGAACCAGGCGTTCTCCGTACAGACCTTGATGCCGCCGATCAGGGCGCCGTTGCCGGGGGCCTTGGCGAGGACGGCGGTGATCTTCTCCCCGGCGATCTCACCGGCGCCGACCCGCTCCGGGGAGAGCCGGGCCAGGCGGGCCTTCTGCTCGCGGTCGGCGGGGGCGTCCACCCGGGCGTAGGAGGGGGCGCCGTGGCGCTCGGTCAGGTCGCGGTAGCGGGCGCTGGGGGTCTCGCCGGTGACGGCGGTGATCTCGGCGGCCAGCAGGGCGAGCAGGATGCCGTCCTTGTCGGTGGTCCACACCCCGCCGTCGCGGCGCAGGAAGGAGGCGCCGGCGCTCTCCTCGCCGCCGAAGCCGATCGAGCCCTCCAGCAGGCCGTCGACGAACCACTTGAAGCCGACCGGGACCTCCACCAGGGCGCGGCCGAGGTCGGCGGCGACGCGGTCGAGCATCGAGGAGGAGACCAGGGTCTTGCCGACGCCCGCGTCGCCGGGCCAGTCGGCGCGGTGGCGGTAGAGGTAGTCGACGGCCACCGCCAGGTAGTGGTTGGGGTTCATCAGGCCGCCGTCGGGGGTGACGATGCCGTGCCGGTCGGCGTCGGCGTCGTTGCCGGTGGCGATGGCGTACTCGTCCTTGCGGCCGATGAGGGAGGCCATCGCGGCCGGGGAGGAGCAGTCCATGCGGATCTTCCCGTCCCAGTCCAGCGTCATGAACCGCCAGGTCGGGTCGGTCCGCGGGTTGACGACGGTCAGGTCCAGGCGGTGGGTCTCGGCGATGCGCGCCCAGTAGGCCACCGACGCGCCGCCCAGCGGGTCGGCGCCGATGCGCAGGCCCGCCTCCCGCACCGCGTCCAGGTCCAGGACGGAGGGCAGGTCGTCGACGTAGGCGGTGAGGTAGTCGTGGCGCCCGGTGGTGGCGGCGGCCAGCGCCCGCGCGTAGGGGACCTTCCTGACGCCGCGCATGCCCTCGCGGATCAGCTCGTTGGCGCGGTCCTGGATCCGGTTGGTGGCCTGCGAGCCGGCCGGCCCGCCGCTGGGCGGGTTGTACTTGAAGCCGCCGTCGCGCGGCGGGTTGTGCGAGGGGGTGACCACGATGCCGTCGGCGAGCGCGCGCGGGCTGCGCCGGTTGTGGGCGAGGATCGCGTGCGAGACCGCCGGGGTGGGGGTGTAGCCGTCGGCGGCGTCGATCAGCACGTGCACGCCGTTGGCGGCCAGCACCTCCAGGGCGGTGGCCTTGGCCGGCTCGGAGAGGGCGTGGGTGTCCGCGCCCAGGAACACCGGTCCCGCGACGCCCTGTTCGGCCCGGTACTCGCAGATCGCCTGCGTGGTCGCGGCGATGTGGTCCTCGTTGAAGGCCCCGTCCAGCGACGAGCCCCGGTGCCCCGAGGTCCCGAACGCCACCCGCTGCCCGGGCTCCTGCGGATCCGGGTTCAGCGCGTAGTACGCCGTCACCAGCCGCGCCACGTCCACCAGGTCACCGGGCTGCGCCGGCTGCCCGGCCCGTGCGTGTGCCATCCGTCTTCTCCCGCCGAAAGTCGGTACTCGCGATACGTCCTCGCCCCGTGTTCACCGATCGTAGCCAGAACGCGACCGTGCCCCGAACCGCGCGAACGGCCCGGGGCACCACGGACGGACGGGGACCAACGGGGGCGCAGGGCCTCAGCCGGGCAGCTGCTGGCGGTGGGCCGCCAGCTCCGGGGCGGTGGTGGTGGCGAGGAACTCCGTCACCCGGTACTGCGTCAACCCGGCCCGCACGAACGGGTCGGTGGCCACCAGCGCCTCGATCCGGGCCCGGTCCCCGCCCACCGCGAGGATCACCCCGCCGTCGCGCGGCACCTTGCGCCCCGAGGCGAGGAAGGTGCCCGCCGCGTAGTGCTCCTCGAGCCACGCGATGTGCCGCGGCAGCGCCTCCTCGATCGACTCCAGGGCGGCGGTGTACGTCAACTCCAGTACGAACATGGCGCCCAGGCTAGCGTCCGCCACCGCGCCCGGAGGGTGCCGACCCCCATCCTGCCAGCTCAGGGCAACGCTCCGGTAGGACGCAGCACACCCTTCTTCCGCCTTGCCGCGCCCCGCCCCGCGCCCGCAGACTCGTGCGCATCCCACCGCGAACCCCGCGCCCACCGCCCTGCCCAGGGCGGCCGGCGCGCACGGCGTGCTGCCCGCACGCGGCGGGAGGCAGCTCACGAACGGCGAAGGGGGACACGCGACATGAACGAGGACCTGGTGCTGAGGGCACGGGTGCGGCTGCTGCTGAACGACGACTGGATCCTGTACGGCGAGGACGCGCTGTGGGTCTACCGCGCGCTGTTCGCGGTCAACCCGCGGGTCCACGCCCACCGGCTCGTCCACGCCCTGCTGGACGCGGTCCGCTCCCCGCTGGTGGCCGACCTGCCCCGGGCCCGGCTGGCCCTGCTGGAGGAGGCCGCGACGGCCACCGCCTGGATGGACAACGACCGGGACCCGTACCGGCCGATGCTCGTCAACGCCGTGCTCCACCGCCTCACCGCCCTGCGCGAACAGCTGGACGGTGCGGGGCAGTAGGTGATCACCCGATGGTTGCGGTACAACAATCCCTATTTGACGACTGATCGGAGAAATTCTGATATGAGCAGGTCAGGACTGTCACGCCGCGCCCTCCTCGCCTCGGCCGGCGCCGGCGCCGTCAGCGCCGTCATCGGCTGGAACACCGCCACCGCCGCCTGGGCCACCGAAGCCGACACCGGCGCCGGGACCGCCACGGGCGCCGACATCGCCCGACTGCCCGCCCTGGACGGCACGGTGACCCTCCAGGGCGCCGGCCTGGAACGCTTCGCCACCGACTTCGGCCACCTCGTCACCGCCACCCCCCGGGCCGTCCTGCGCCCCGGCTCGGTACGCGACGTGCAGCAGCTGGTCGCCTTCGCCCGCCGCCACCGCATCCCGGTGGCCGTCAACGGCCAGAGCGGCGACCTCGCCCAGCTCGGCGAGGCCGGCCTGGAGTCGCACTCCAGCTACGGCCAGGCCAACCCCCGCGGCGGCGTCGCCATCGACGCCCGCGGCCTGTCCAAGGTCCTGTCCGTGCGCCCCGGGCGCGCCGTCGTCGAGGCCGGGGCCACCTGGGCGCAGGTCACCGAGGCCGGCCTGGCCGCGGGCTGGGTGCCGCCGGTGCTCACCGACTACCTGCACCTGACCGTGGGCGGCACGCTGAGCGTCGGCGGCATCGGCGGCGGCGTCCAGCGCCACGGCATGCAGGTCGACAACGTGCTGGAACTGGACGTCGTCACCGGCACCGGCGAACTGGTCACCGCCTCCCCCACCCGCAACCGGGAACTGTTCGAGGCCGTGCTGGCCGGCGGCGGCCAGGTCGCCGTCATCGTGCGCGCCACCCTCGCCCTGGTGAAGGTCCGCGAACGCGCCCACGTCTTCTCGCTGTACTACGACGACCTGGACGCCTACCTCGCCGACCAGCAGAAGGTCATGGCCGAGCGCCGCTTCGACCTCCAGGTCGGCGACGTGGTGCGCAGCGAGGACGGTGCGCGCTGGCGGTACAAGGCGGAGCTGGTGGCGTTCGCGGACGCCGGGGGCGCGGTGGACCGGGCGGCGCTGCTGGCGGGGCTGCGCCCGGTGTCGAGCGAGGTGGTGGAGCAGAGCTGGCGGGAGTACGCGTTCCGGGTGGACGGCTTCGCCGGGTACCTGCGCGCGTCGGGGCTGTGGGCGCTGCCCAAGCCGTGGCTGAGCGTGTTCCTGCCGGCGTCCGCGGCGCGGGCGTTCATGGCGCGGGCAGCGGAGGTGCTGACCGCCGCCGACCTGGGGGCGGGGCTGCTGCTGTTCTACCCGTACCAGCGCTCGAAGGTGCGGGCGCCGCTGGCGGTGCTGCCCGGGCAGGAGGTGGGCTGGCACTTCGACCTGCTGGCGTTCCCGGGGCCGGGCTCGGACACGGCGGCGATGCTGGAGCGCAACCGGCGGCTGTACGACCTGGCGGTGGAGCTGGGCGGCAAGCGGTACCTGATCGGGGCGGTGCCGGGGATGACGGGGGCGGACTGGCGGCGCCACTACGGGGGGCTGTGGGAGACGGTGGCGCGGGCCAAGCGCCGCTGGGACCCGGCGGGGATCCTGACGCCGGGGCAGGGCATCCACGCGTCCTGACCGCTCCCCCGGTCCCGGGGCCGCCCGTGTCCGGCGCGGTGTCGGCGGGCGGCCCCGGGACCGGGGTGTCAGGCGATCTCCATCTGGGCCATCATGCCCATCGCGGAGTGGTCCAGCAGGTGGCAGTGGTAGGGGTAGCGGCCGCGGTAGGAGTCGAAGGTGGCCTGCAGGCGCACGCTCTCGCCGGGCATCAGGCGCACGGTGTCCTTGAGGCCGCCCTCCTCGGGGCCGGGGGGTGCGCCGTTGCGCTGCAGGACGCGGAACTGCACCAGGTGCAGGTGGAAGTTGTGCGGGATGTCGGTGTTGGCGTTGTGGACCGTCCAGATCTCCGAGGTGCCGAAGGCGACGGCGGCGTCGACGCGGGCGGGGTCGTACTGCCGGCCGTCGATCAGGCCGAGCGGGGCCACGCCCGCGCCGCCCTCCTCGACCTTCAGCACGATGGTGCGCTCGCGGGCCACCGGGCCCAGCGGGGGCAGGGTGCGCAGCCGGTCGGGGACGCTGGAGGGGTCGGGGGCGGGGCGGCCGACGTCGAAGCGCAGGACCTGGCCGATGTGTTCGGCGGGGCCGGGCGGCATGGAGTTGGTGAGCACGACGCTGGTGCCGGGGCGGTAGCGGGAGAAGTCGATGACGACGTCGGCGCGCTCGCCGGGTGACAGGTCGACGGTGTCGGTGGTGTGGGGGCGTTCCAGCAGGCCGCCGTCGGAGCCGATCTGGGTGATGGGGCCGCCGTCGGCCAGGCGCAGGGAGAAGAAGCGCAAGTTGGAGGAGTTGAGCAGGCGGATGCGGTAGCGGCGGGCGGCGACGTCGACCTTGGGCCAGGGGCGGCCGTTGGCGAGGACGGTGGCGCGGCCCTCGGCGTCGTCCATCCGGTAGACGAGGTTGCCGGCGGTGTCGAAGCGGGCGTCGCGCAGGGCGATGGGCAGGTCGTAGCGGCCGGCGGGCAGCGGCAGGGAGGCCTCGGTGGCGTCGGTGAGCAGGTAGGTGCCGGCCAGGCCGCGGTAGACGTGCTCGGACTCCAGGTGGTGGGCGTGGTCGTGGAACCACAGGCTCGCGTGGGGCTGGTCGTTGGGGTAGGTGTAGGTGCGGGTGGCGCCGGCGCCCAGCAGGTTCATCGGGCCGCCGTCGCTGTCGACGGGGACGGCGGAGCCGTGCAGGTGGACGGAGACCGGGTCGTCGAGCAGGTTGGTCTGGCGGACGACCACCGGGCGCCCGGAGCGGGCGCGGATGACGGGGCCGGGGAAGGCGCCGTTGTAGGTGAGGACCTCGGTGCGGCGGCCGGGCAGGACGCGGGCGTAGGAGCGCAGCATGGTCACCGCGTAGGTGTCGGCGCCGCCGTCGGTGGAGACGGGGCTGAGCACCGGGGGCAGCGGCAGGGCGGTGGTGAACTTCTCCGCGAGCGCGGGGCCGGCGTCGGGGCCGGGGTCGGGGGCGGCGGCGCCGGCCGGGTGGGCGTGGCCGGCGTCCTTGGCGGCGGCGGCCGCGGTGGTGGCGGCGGAGGGGGCCGGGCGCAGCGTGGTGCGCACGAGCAGGACTCCTCCCCCGGTCGCCAGGGCGGCGCCGATCATCCTGCGTCTGGTCACCATCGCGTCGTTCCTCCCGCGTGAGCTCCCCCGGCCTCGCCCGGGTGGGGTGGGGCGGCCTTGTCCGGGGGTGATTGCAGCAGCGGCGGCTCGGGTCCCGGTGGGGTCCGGCTGGGGCCGTACGGGGCGGTGCGGGGGGGTGGTGCGGGGGTGCCCGCGGCGGGGGCCGGGGCGGTGCGGGTGGGGCCGTCGGGCGGTGCGGTGGGTGAGCTGCGGGTGTTGCGGGCGCCTTGCGGGCGGTGGCCACGGTGGCTGCGGACGCGGTCGAGGAACGCTCAAGGACTCGGACGCGGTGAACGCTCGTACTCGCCAGGGGCCCGGCGTGCTGCTCACCCGCGCGTCGGCCCCCCGTTGTCGAAGGACTTGAGGGGAAGGGCCTGAGCGTGGACCTGCGGTACTGGCTGCCGAAGGCGGCCGAGGTGGCCGAGCGGTGGGGCGAGCGGTTCGGGCCGCTGGAGCCGCACCCCTCGCACCTGGTGGACGAGGCGGCGTTCGCGGCCGCCTTCGAGCGCTTCGCCGAGCGCCTGGAGCACAACTACCCGTTCTTCCATCCGCGCTACGCCGGGCAGATGGTCAAGCCGCCGCACCCGGCGGCGGTGGTGGGCTACCTGACGGCGATGCGCTTCAACCCCAACAACCACGCCTACGAGGGCGGACCGGCCACCAACGACATGGAACGCGAGTGCGTCGCGCAGCTCGCCGCCATGTTCGGGCTGCCCGCGCACGTGGGCCACCTGACCAGCAGCGGCACCATCGCCAACCTGGAGGCGCTGTACGTGGCGCGCCAGAGCCACCCGGGCCTGGGGGTGGCGTACAGCCGCGAGGCCCACTACACCCACAGCCGGATGTGCCACGTGCTGGGCGTCCAGGGGCACGCGGTGGCGGCGGACGCCGAGGGCCGGATGGACACCGGGGCGCTGGAGGAGCTGCTGCGCACCGGGCGGGTCGGCACGGTGGTGGTCACCTGCGGCACCACCGGGGCGGGCGCCGTCGACCCGGTGCACGAGATCCTGCCGCTGGCCCGCCGCTACGGGGCGCGGGTGCACGTGGACGCCGCCTACGGCGGGTTCTTCGCGCTGCTGGCCTCCGACGACGCGCTCGCCGCCTCCCTCGACGTGGACACGGCGCCGTGGCGGGCGATCGCCGGCTGCGACTCGGTGACCGTCGACCCGCACAAGCACGGCCTGCAGCCGTACGGCTGCGGGGCGGTGCTGTTCGCCGACCCGGACATCGGGCGGCACTTCGCCCACGACTCCCCGTACACCTACTTCACCGACGCCGAGCTGCACCTGGGCGAGATCAGCCTGGAGTGCTCGCGCGCCGGGGCCTCGGCCGCCGCCCTGTGGCTGACCCTGCAGCTGCTGCCGCTCACCGCGCGGGGGCTGGGCGCGGGGCTGGCCGCGAGCCGGCGCGCCGCCCTCGCCTGGGCGCGGCGGATCGAGGACAGCGCGGAGCTGACGCTCTACCAGCGGCCGCAGCTGGACATCGTCACCTACTTCCCCACCCCGGCCGGGCCGGCCGCGCTGTCGGCGGTCGACGCCGCGAGCGAGCGGGTCCTGCGCCAGGGCATGGCCGACGAGCACGACCCCGTCTACCTGAGCGTGCTGCGCGTGGACGCCGCCGACTTCACCCGCCGCCACCCGGGCGTGCGCGCGGACGCGGACGGGGCGCGGGTGCTGCGCAGCGTGCTGATCAAGCCGGAGGCGGAGGGGTGGGTGGCGCCGCTGCACGCGCGGGTCGCGGCGCTGGCCGCCTCGGCAACCGGTTCCCCTGTCTCCACCGTTCCGTCCGCTCCCTCTGCTCCGTCCGCTCCCTGTGTTCCGTCCAGTCCTTCGGCTCCTTCCCCTTCGTCCGCCCCCTCGTTCGAGGAGAGTGCCCGTTGACCACCGCAACCGCCCTGCCCGCCGCCGCGGGCACCGCCTTACCGCCCCCCGGGCCGGCCGACAGCGCCGTACGGCCGGTCGTGCGCCCCGCCCGCCCGGGCGAGGAGGACGCCCTGGCCCGCGCGCTCGCCGACGCCTTCGCCGACGACGCGCTGATGCTCTGGGCCTTCCCCGACCCCGGCCACCGCGCCCGCGTCCTGCCCGCCTTCTTCCGCGTCCACGTCGAGCAGTGCCTGGCCCACGGGGGCGCGCTGGCCGTCCACCGGGCCGCCGGCGACGGCGCCACGGACGACGGCGCCACGGACGGCGAACCGCTGGGGGCGCTGCTGTTCCTGCCGCCCGGCCGCTGGGAGGCCCCGGGCCCGCGCGACGGCGCCGCCACCGCCGCCCTGGCCGAGGCGATCGACGCCGCCGGCCACGGCGAGCCGGCCCGCCGCCTGGCCGCCATCACCCGCCTGCAGACCCTGCGCCACCCGCGCCACCGCTCCCACCACTACCTCGCCTTCGTCGGGGTGCGCCCCGGCGCCCGCGGCACCCGCGCCGGGCGGGCCCTGCTGCACGCCTTCCTCACCGAGGTCGACACCGCCGGCCAGGCCGCCTACGCCGAGACCAGCTCCCCGTCCGGCGCCCGCCTGCTCGCCCGCGGCGGCTTCGCCCGCTTCGGCGAGGCCCTCGCCCTGCCCGGCGGCGGACCCCGCCTGGCCCCGGTCTGGCGGGGGCCCCGATGACCGCCCCCGCCGCCGTCGCCCCCACCGCTGCGGCCGCCGTCACCGGGGCGCTGCGCGTGTACAGCGCCGAGCACATCGACGCCGGCCGCGCCGCCGCGAGCCCCGAGGCCGCCGAGACCCTCGCCTGGGCCCGCGCCTTCCTCACCACCGCCCACCCCGACCTCGGCCGCAGCGGCCCGGTCTGCCCCTACACCCAGCCCTCGCTGCGCCGAGGCCTGTTCCACATCGCCGTCGCCGACACCTCCCCCGGCGCCTCCCCCAGCGGGGACCTGCCCGCGCTGGTGGCCGAACTGCGCGCCCACTACGACGCGTTGCTCGCCGACCTGGCGGAGGAGTCCGACCGCGAACTGCTGACCGTCCTGCTGGTGCTGCCCCAGCTGGACCGCGAGGACTCCACCGTGCTGGACGAGCTCCAGCGCAAGGCCAAGGACGAGTTCGTCGAACAGGGCCTGATGATCGGCCAGTTCCACCCGGTCTGCGAGGAACCCGGCCTGTGGAACCACTCCTTCCGGCCGCTGCGCGCCCCCGTCCCGCTGCTCGCGGTGCGCAAACTGCTGGTCTTCGACCTGCCGTTCCTCACCGGCGACGAGACCCACCTGAACCACTATCTGGCCCGCTTCGCCCCCGAGGTCCCCGCCCGCATCCGCGCCCAGCTGGTCACCAGCGTCCGCGCCCGCCGGCAGGGCACCGCCGCCTGACCCCCTCCCCCTGCGCGCGCGGAGCCCGGCCGGCGCCCGGCTCCGCGCGCGCCCCCACGGGAGGAAGCAACGTCCCCGTGGAACACGGCACCACGGCGCCGAGCGCGGCGGCCATCCCGCACGAACTCCCCTAGGACGAACGGAAGTTCGGCCGCGACGGGACGACGGGCGCGGGCCACCCGACCACCGCGAACAGCCGCACCCCTGACCGGCCGGCCGGGGACGCGCGCAACCCGGCGCGCCGCCAAGCCCGTTCACCGACCAGGCCCCCGCTGCCCGCCCGCGGCACACGGTACCGAGCCGCCCCCGCGCCCTCCGGGCGGAAGGGCCCCGGCTCCCGGCCCGCCAGGGCGGCGCACCAGGATGGGCCCATGGACGACCTCCTGCGCTTCCTGCGCGCACGCAACGAGGAAGACAACCACGCCTACGCCTACGTGGCGCACGTCTTCGGCCCCGAGGCCCTCCTCGACAGCCACCTGCCCATGCTCGACCTGGTCGACCAGCTGGCCCAGGAGGGCATCGCGATGAACCCTTCGGACCCCCGCGCCGCCGGCCTCGCGTACGCGCTGCGCGTCCTCGCGCAGTCCTACCACGACCACCCCGGCTACCGGGAGCAGTGGCGCCCCTGACCGGCCGGAGGCGGCCGGGAGCGGCCGGAGGCGGGGCCGACGGCGGCCGCCCGCCCGGGTTCGGTAGCCTCCGGGAATGGCCGCCTCCCCGCACCCCGTCCGGCTCACCACCCGGCTCGTCGACGGACTCGTCTGCGCCTACGCCCCGGCCGCCGGCGCCGTGGGCGTGCTGTCGCCCGCGGTGGCCTGCCGGCCGGTTCCCGGGGACGGGGTGGTCGCCCACGCCGTCGCCGCCCACCTGCGACACGCCTACTACACGACGCTCCACGCAGCCGTCTGCGTGACGGCCGACGGCGCGGAGGTCTGGCGCACGCCCTTCGAACCGGCGGCGGACAACGCCCACGGCCACCTGCCCGACTGCGAACTGTCCCCGGACGGGCGGGTGTTGTGGGTCTACCGGCCCGACGCCATGGCGGGCCGCGACCGGCCGGACCAGTGGGTCGCCGTGGACGCCGCGAGCGGGGCGGTCCTCGCCCGGGCCGACCTGGAGACGGTCGGGCACGGCGGCGTGCAGCTGGCCCACCCGGCGAGCGGCGGGATGCTCCTCAACGTGGGCGAGGGGCAGGACGGCACCGCCGTCTACCGCGCGTCGCTGGCCGGCGGCCGGCTGGAACTCCTCCGCTACCCGTGGGACGACCGCTGCCTCATCGACCTGTCCCCCGACGGGCACCGCTTCCTGACCGTCGACCACGCCCAGAGGGACCTCGCCGTCCACGCCTTCCCCGGCGGCGAGACGGTGTTCACCCTCACCGTCGACGACTTCGGCCACGACCCGGACACGGTCTTCCTGGAGTGGAGCGGCGGCCACCTCACCCCGGACACCCTCCTGGCCACCCTCGTCGGCGAGACCGAGGACGAGGAGGACTGGTTCCGCCACTACCGCGTCGACGCCCGCACCGGCCGCGTCCACGGCGAGTTCGACGCCCACGCGGCGGACCCGTACGACCTGCGGCCGCTCGGCGACGGCTCCTGGCTCACCACCGGCCCCGGCGGCCACCCGGTGCGCCGCACCGCCTCCTGACGCCCCGACCCGGTGCCGCCGGCCCGGTCAGGCCGTCGGCGACGACCCCAGGTCGGCGGGAACCAGCGAGTACAGGACGAGGTCGGTGCGGCCGTGGTGGGTGAAGCCGGCGTTGCGCAGCACGCCCTCCTCGCGCAGGCCGGCGTTCAGGGCGGTGCGGCGGGAGGCGGTGTTGGCGGTGGCGGCCTTGAGCTCCAGGCGTTCGAAGGCCTGCGCGGTGAGCAGCCAGTGCGCCAGGGCGCGGGTGGCCTCGGCGGCGATGCCCCGGCCTCGTGCCCAGGGAGCGACCCAGTAACCGGCTTCGGAGCTGCGGGAGCGCCAGTCGGTCTTCTTCAGGCCGACGGTGGCGGCCAGGCGCCCGTTCGTGCGCTCGGTGACGGCGAAGTGGATGCCGTCGCCGGTGGTGCGCAGGTCGTGGGCGGTGCGGGTGCACCAGGTGTGGGCGTCCTCGCGGGTGTAGGGGCGGGGCAGCGGCAGCCAGTGCTGGGTGAGGTCGTCGGCGCAGGCGGCGCGGGTGTCGTCGGTGTCGTCGGCGGTGAAGGGGCGCAGGGTCAGGCGCGGGGTGTGCAGCACCGTCTGCGGGAAGGCGTGGGTCATGGGGTCGTGTCGTTCCTTCCCGGTCAGGCGGCGGACAGGTGCAGGGTGAGGGGCGGGCCGGGGGTGGCGGCTGTCCAGCCGTTCGCCCGGGCGGTGCGGATGCCCGCGGCGACTTCGCGTGGCAGGACGAGGTCCGTCGCCACCGCCCCGGGGGTGCGGAGGGTGGGGCGGCCGGTGTCCACGACGAGTGTCGTTCCGGGGTGCGCGGCGTGCTCGGCGGCGTAGCCGAGGGTGGTGCCCTCGTAGTCGCAGCACCAGTGTTGGCGGGTCACGCGCCAGCGGTACTGCACGCCGTCGACGGCGATGCGCCGCGTGCCCTTCCTCGCCAGTGCCACTGGTGCCGCCTTCCGGTCGTCGGCTTGCTGGAAGGCAGTCTCCCGGGGCGGCGCCCCGCGTGTCACCGCGTTTTTCCGCAGGGTGGTGACGGCGTCGGCTAGCGCGCCAGGCGCCTGAGCAGGGCGGAGGCGGCGGCGATGCCGGCCACGGTGGCGAGGGCGAGGACGGCGAAGTCCAGGGGCAGGTGGGAGGGGGTGCCGATGAGCAGGCCGCGCAGGGCGTCGACCTGGTAGCTGAGCGGGTTGGCCTTGCTGACGGCCTGGAGCCAGCCGGGCATCAGGTCGACGGGGTAGAGGGCGTTGGAGCCGAAGAACAGCGGCATGGTGATGGCCTGGCCGATGCCCATCAGGCGGTCGCGGGTGAGGACGATGCCGGCGATGGCCATCGACAGGCAGGAGAAGAACGCCGAGCCGAGCAGGACGACGGCCACGACGCCGAGCAGTCGCAGCGGGTTCCAGGTCATGGCGACGCCGAGGGCGGCGGCGATCAGTACGACCACGACGGCTTGCAGGAGTGCCTTCACCCCGGCGGCGAAGGCCTTGCCGGTGACGAGGGCGGCGCGCGGGGTGGGGGTGACGAGCAGTTTGGTGAGGACGCCGGAGTCCCGCTCCCAGATGATCATGATGCCGTAGAAGATCGCGATGAACATCGCGGACTGGGCGATGATGCCGGGCGCGAGGTAGTCCAGGTACGGGATGCCGCCGGTGGGGATGGCCTTGAGGCGGGTGAAGGTCTCGCCGAAGATCAGCAGCCACAGGGCGGGCTGGACGGCCCGGGTGTAGAGCTCGGTGCGGTCGTGGCGCAGCTTCTGCAGTTCGACGGCGCACATCGCGCCGATGCGGGCGGGCACCAGGCGCCAGCCGGTGCGGGCGCGCGGGGGCACCAGCAGCAGGGAGAGGTCGGGGCCGGCGGCGGGGCGGGGGGCGGGGGGTTCAGCCGACGCGGCCTGCGGTGCGGCGGGTACGGCGGACATCGCTGAAGTCTCCTTCGGTGGCGTCGGCCAGCTGCCGGCCGGCGAAGTGGCGGAAGACGTCGTCGAGGCTGGGCGCGGCCTGGGCCGGGTCGGTGCGCCGTACCTGGTCCTTGAGTTCGGCGGGTGTGCCGAGCGCGCGGACGCGGCCGCGGTCCATGAGGGCGATGCGGTCGCAGTGGCGGTCGGCCTCGTCCATGTAGTGGGTGGTGACCAGGACGGTCATGCCGGTGGCGGCGCGTACGGCGTCGACGCGTTCCCACACGCCGGTGCGGGCGATCGGGTCCAGGCCGATGGTGGGTTCGTCCAGGACGAGCAGGCGCGGGGCGCTGACCAGGGCCTGGGCGAGTTCGAGGCGGCGCACCATGCCGCCGGAGTAGGTGGCGGCCATGCGTTCGGCGGCCTCGGTGAGGTCGACGGCGGCCAGCGCCTGGTCGACGCGGGCGGCGCGTTCGCGGCGCGGGACGTCGAAGACGCGGGCGAACAGGGCGACGTTCTCGCGTCCGGTCAGCCCGGCGTCGGCGGACAGCTGCTGGGGGACGTAGCCGAGCAGGCGGCGCACCTGCATGGGGTGGCGGGTGGCGTCGTGGCCGAAGACGCGGACCATGCCGGCGCCGACGGGCAGCAGGGTGGTGATCGCGCGGATGGTGGTGGTCTTGCCGGCGCCGTTGGGGCCGAGCAGGCCGAACACCTCGCCGGTGCGGACGGTGAGGTCGATCCGGTCGACGGCCCGGGTGGCCTTCCCTCGGCCGTGGCGGAAGGTGTACTCCAGGCCCCGGCAGGCCACCGCGTCCGCGGCCTCCCGGGTGTCCCCGGCGTTCCCGGTGCCCCGGGTGTCCTCGGTGGTCATCGTTCCTCCTCCGGCGGGGTGCGCAGGCCCTCGGCGACCTGTCGCAGGGCGGGCAGCGCGGCGGCCAGGGCCTCGCGCTCGCGCGGCGGCAGGCCGGCGACGATGTCGCCCATCAGCGCGCGGCGGCGCCGGCGCCAGGCCTCGATGCGTTCGACGGCCTCCGGGGTGGCGTGCAGGAGGGCGGCGCGCCGGTCGGCGGGGTCGCTCTCGCGGCGCAGCAGGTTCCGGGCGACGAGCTGGTTGACGAGGGTGGACACGGAGTTGCCGGCCAGGCACAGCTCCTCGGCGGCCTCGGAGACGCGCAGTCCGGGGCTGTCCATCACCAGGCGCAGCAGTTCGACCTGGGCGCCGCGCAGGCGGGGTTCGTCCGTCGTCTGCCGCAGGCGGCGGCGGACCAGGCGCTGGATGCCGACGAGGAGGGTGGAGAACTCGTCCGCCAGCGCGACGTCGAGCGTTTCGGGCCCTGTCGCGGTCATACCCTCATTTTAGCTCTCAGTAAGAGCTATCCGTCGAGAGCGCGGAGCCCCCTCCGCCCGCGCGCCCCCTCCGCTGGCCGCGCGCCCCGTCTACTGGCTGCGCGCCCCCTGGCCCGCCCCTTTCGGCGGGCCGCCCGCGCGCGGGAAGTCGGCCCCGCCGACTTCCCGCTCCGCCGGGCGGCGGGAGGTGACCGTCCGTCACCGGGGAGATCCGATGGAGGTGTTGCGACCCCGCCGGGAGGGTGTCGTACGGCGCTGGCATGCTGATCGGATCACAACGGTTGTCGCCGGGATGGGGGGCAGATGTCGGACAGGGTCATGCCGATGCGCACGGCACCGCGCTTGGGCACGGTCAACGGGTTCGGGCGGACGATGCTGGGCAAGACGCGGCCGGACTCCCAGGGAGCCTGCTTCGCCACCCACTGGTTCACCATGCTGATGCTGCCGATCCGGCCGCTGGGACGCTACTACGTCAAGGAGGGCGAGACGGTCGACGTCTCCGGGCGGCACGGCTCCTCGACGAGCACCACGCAGTACGTGTTCCTGGGCCGGGCCGAACTGCGCATGAGCGAGGTGATCCGCACCTACCTGTTCTGCTGGCTGGTGGCGCCCCTCGTCATCGCCGGTCCCGTGACGCTCTTCGGGATCAACAGCGACGCGTTCAGCCACGCGCACCCGATCGTCTTCATCGTGCTGCTGCTCGCGATCCCGATCGTCTGCATGATCGCGCTGGCGTGGATGCTGGTGCTCAACGAGAAGTTCCTGGCACCGGCGCGGATACCGCAGTGGGTCGAGGCCCGGCCGACGAACCGGCGGGACTGAACAGACGGGGCCACCCCGCTCAAGGCAGCCCGGGTGGCCCTGGACAGGCCCGGAGGACCGGGGCAGGATCCGGGCATGCCGTCCGACGAGCCGTTGTCCGAGGAAGAACTGTCCGCGATCGAGCTGCGCGCCGGCGCCGCGACACCGGGGCCGTGGGTCGCCCGGCTGGAGACCCGCCAGGGGATCGGCGGCGCGAGCTTCGTCCAACTGCGCCCCGACGCGCCGCGGGACGACGAGTTCCACCTGACCCGGACCACCGACGGCCGCACCCGGACGGGACCGGACCCCGCGACGGACGCGGACCTCGACTTCATCGCCGCCGCCCGCCAGGACGTGCCACGACTGGTCGACGAGGTCAGGCGGCTGCGGGAAGCCCTGGAGCGGGCGCAGCCGGCCGGCTGACGGCCACACGGAGCAGCCGCCCCGGGGAACCGGGGAGCCGCCGGGAATGGAAAGTCGGCCCCGCCGACTTCCCACTCCCCCACGGCGGCGGCCCCTGGCAGGCCGGGCCTGCGCGTACGGGCTCCGGGGCGGTTGTCGGTGCCGGGTGGCAGGCTGCGCCCATGAGTTACGACCTTGCGGTCTGGGAGGGCGAGCGCCCCGCGGACGACGCCGCGGCGGGCCGGTGCTTCGACGACCTGTACGAGCGGTACCTCGGCACGGACGAGGAGAACCTTCCGCCGACCGAGCGGATCGCGGCCTTCGTGGCCGCGCTGCTGGAGCGGTGGCCCGACCTCACCGAGGACGAGGACGACACCTCGCCGTGGTCGACCGGCCCGCTGATCGGGGAGGCGAGCGGCCCGCTGATCTACTTCCCGATCCGCTGGAGCATGGTGGAGGAGGCCTGCGTCCACATCGCGAAGGTGGCGTCCTCGCTGGGCCTCACCTGCTTCGACCCGCAGTCGCAGTGCCTCTGGCCCTGACCGCCGCACGGCGGACAGCCGACGGCTGACGGCTGACGGCTGCCACCGCGGAGCCCCGGGGAGTGGGGGGGGGGGGCCCCCCCCCACCCCCACCCCCCCCCCCCCCCCCCGGGGGGGGAAAACCCCCCCCCCCCCCCCCACACCCACCCACC
>NZ_JBIAXP010000013.1:0-47974 GCF_042896795.1 Kitasatospora sp. NPDC001261 | reverse complement strand
CCCGGGTGCGCGGGCCCGGGGCCCCCCCCCCCGCCGCGGCGCCCGGGGGGGGGGGGCGGGGGCGCGCCCCCCCCGGGGGCCCCCGGGGGGGGGGCCGGCGCCCCCCCCCCCCCCCCCACTCCCCCACCAGCGGCCGGGCGCGTGGAAAACCGCAGGACACCGCGGGAAATCACGACAGAAGGTGTCGGGTTTCGCGGGGACAGTAGGGGGCGCCGGTCGGTGTCGTGGTGGCACGGGCCGGGACGACGGACAGACAAGGACCCCCCATGCGCGAAACACCCGACGAGCTCCACCGGCTCCAGGCCCTCCTCGACGC
The DNA here is from genome assembly GCF_042896795.1 of Kitasatospora sp. NPDC001261. Taxonomy (NCBI): domain Bacteria; kingdom Bacillati; phylum Actinomycetota; class Actinomycetes; order Kitasatosporales; family Streptomycetaceae; genus Kitasatospora; species Kitasatospora sp. NPDC001261. The sequence goes on along the minus strand of NZ_JBIAXP010000013.1, from coordinate 47,658 downwards.
CTCGCTCGCCCGCTCCACCGCGCACCTGCGGTCGATCATCAACAGCGAGCGCTCGCTCACCGCCGACCAGCTCACCGGTGTGCTCACCGGCATGTGCACGCTCGCGCTGTCCACGGTGACGGCGAAGGGCGAGCCGCGGATCAGCGGCGTGGACGGGCACTTCCTGCACGGCATGTGGCACTTCGGCACCGCGCGCGGCGCCGCCAAGGCCCGGCACCTCGCCGCCCGGCCCGCCGTCAGCGCCGCGCACCTGCGCGGGGAGGACCTGGGCGTGTTCACCCACGGCACCGCGGAGGTCCTCAACCCGCACGGCGGCGAGCCGGCCGCCGACTGGCCGGAACTGCTCGCGTACTTCCGGGACTTCTACGGCCCCGACGCCTTCGACTGGGACAACGACGTCGTCTACTACCGGCTGCACCCGCAGTGGATGACCGCGTTCGCCCCCGACCCCGCCAAGCTCGACGCGGCCGCCGACGAGGCCTGACCCCGCCCGCACCGGGCCCGCCCGCACCCGGCCCCGGGCCCGGCGACAATGGAGCCGGGCCACCGCACCGCGCAGCCGGCACACACGGGCGGGCCCACCAGGCAACACCAGGCAGGCGACGGAAAGGGGCGACGTGCGGGCGAGCCGGGCCATCGCGCTGCTGCTGCTCCTGCAGAACCGGCGGACGATGACCGCCACGGAGCTCTCGGCCGAACTGGAGGTCTCCGAGCGCACCGTGCAGCGCGACGTCGCCGCGCTGGTGGAGGCCGGGGTGCCGGTGTACGCGGAGCGCGGCCGCGGCGGCGGCTACCGGCTCGTCGACGGCTACCGCACCCGCCTCACCGGCCTCGAACGCGCCGAGGCCGAGGTCCTGCACCTGGCCGGGCTGCCGGGCCCGCTGCGTGACATGGGCCTGGCGGGGCAGGCCCTCGCCGCCCGGCTGAAGGTCGCCGCCGCCCTGGGCGACGCCCCCGCGGCCGCCGCCCGGCGCTTCCACCTCGACGCGCCGGCCTGGTTCCGCGACGCCCCGACCCCCGCGCTGCTCGCCGAGGTGTCGCGCGCCGTGTGGGAGGACCGCGTCCTGCACGCCCGCTACGCGGCGCGCTCCGGCACCCGGGAGCGGCGGCTGGAACCGTACGGCCTGGTCCTGAAGGCCGGGCAGTGGTACCTCGCGGCGCGCGGCCCCTCCGGCCGGGTCGGCTCGTACCGCGTCGACCGCTTCGAGAGCGCCGAGGCCGGCGACGAACGGTTCGAGCGCGACCCGGAGTTCGACCTCGCCGCCTACTGGGCCGCGGCGGCCCGGGAGTTCACCCGCGCCATGCTGCGCGAGCGGGCGGTGGTGCGGCTGAGCCCGTTCGCCGTCGAGAACCTCGCCGCCCTGCTGGAGCCGACGGCCGCCGCCGACGCCCTCGCCACCGCGGGCCCGGCGGACGCCGACGGCTGGGTCACCGCGACCCTGCCGGTCGAGACCTGGGACATCGGCTACCTCGAACTGCTGCGCCTGGGCCCGGAGGCCGAGGTCCTCCACCCGCCCGAGCTGCGCGCCCGCCTGGCCGAGGCGACCCGCCGCGCCGCCGCCCTCTACACCTGACCGCCCCGCCCCCCGACCGGCCCCGGAGCGGGCCCGCCGCCGTCCGCGCCGCCCGGGATAGGTTTCCCCCTGCCGCACACGGCGGTTCGCGAGAAGGGGGCGTACGGGATGACGGACGGATCCGCGGACCGTCCCGCCGAGTCGTTCGTCCGGCTCGGCGGGCGCCGGTTCGCCTACCTGGACTTCGGCGGCCCCGGGCCGGCCGTGCTCGCCCTGCACGGGCACTTCGGGCGGGGCCGGATCTTCGCGCCGCTGGCCGCCGCGCTCGCCGGCCGCTACCGGGTCCTCGCCCTCGACCAGCGCGGGCACGGACTGTCCGACAACGGGGGCGAGTTCACCCCGGACGCCTACGCGGCCGACGCGGCGGCGTTCCTGGAGGCGCTCGGCCCGGCACCGGCCGCCGTGCTGGGGCACTCGATGGGCGGCGCGGTCGCCTTCCACCTCGCCCACCGGCGCCCCGACCTCGTGGCAGCCCTCGTGGTCGCCGACATGACGACCCTCAACCGGGAGCCCGAGACCAGCCCCGTCCTGGACGTGTCCGGCTGGCCCCGCCGGGCCCCGACCCGCCGCGCCCTGGCCCGGGCGCTGGCGGAACGCGGCGTCCCGGCCGGCTACTTCATGGACAGCGCCGCCGAGTTCCCCGACGGCTGGGGGTTCCTCTTCGACACCGCCGACATGACGGCCTCCCAGGCCGCCCTCACCGGCGACTTCACGGCCGTCTGGAACGCCTCCGCCCAGCCCGCCCTGCTCCTGCGGGCCGCCGACAGCTTCCTCCTCACCCCCGCCACCGCACGCCGGATGGCCCGCGAACGCCCGAACACCCGCCTGGCGGAGGTCCCGCACAGCGGGCACTGGCTCTACGCGGACGCCCCCGACACCTTCGCCCACCAGGTCCGCGCCTTCCTCGACCACACCCACCCGGCGGCCCCCGCGACCGCGGCCGGATGACCCGCACCACCCGGCGCGAGGGCCCGGGCAGCCCGTACGGCAACGGCCGCACCTGCGGCCCCGGCCGCGCCTTCGGAACCACGGCCGGAACGCCTTGTTCACCTGCGGGAGAGGAACCCGGCCACTAGAGTCGCGTCCATGACAGACCGCCGCCGGTTCGCGCGGCCCGGGTCTTCGGCCGCACACCGGCGGCAGCACGCGGTCCATCCCGTTCCACCGCACCACCGGCCCGCCCGGCCCGATCCGGCGCGATCCGCATCGCGGCAGGCCGGCCGCCATGTCGCCGAGCAGACGAGGGAACCCGTGTCATGACCATCCGCACCGCCCTCCGCCGCACAGCCGCCGCGGCAGCAGCGGCCGCGCTCGCCACCGGGGCACTGCTGGCAGCCCCGGCCGCCGCCGCACCCGCCCCCACGCCCGCCCCCGCCTCCGCCACCCCGCCCATCACCGTGCTGGCCACCGGCATGCCCGACAAGCCCTTCAGCGATCCCACCGCCGTCAACAACGCCGATGTCGTCGTCGGCTACGCCTGGGCCGACGGACAGAGCAACCAGACCAGCGCGATCCGCTGGAACCCCGACCACCAGCCCACCACCCTGCCGCCACTGCCCGGCGAGGACTACGCGCGGGCCCTGGGGGTGAACGACGCCGGCACCGCCATCGGCACCTCCTGGCCCGCCCCCCGGGCCTACTCGACGGCCACCGCCGTGCGCTGGGCCGCCGACGGCACACCCACCGCCCTGCCCCCGCTGCCCGGCGACACCCACAGCAACCCCACCGCGATCGGCGGCAGCGGCATCGTGGTCGGCGCCTCCACCGACGCCACCGGAAAGAGCCACGCCGTCGCCTGGCACCCGGACGGCACCACCGTCGCCCTCGCCCCCCTGCCCGGCGACGACAACGCCGTGCCCTACGACGTCAACAGCACGGGCGTCGCGGTCGGCCAGTCCTACACCTGGACCGGGCTGCGGCACGGAACCGTCTGGAACCCCGACGGCACCGCCACCGCGTTCGTGACCGACCCGGCCGCCGCCGCCAGCTCGGCAGACCGGATCAACGACGCCGGCGCCATGGCCGGCAGGGTCTCCCTGCCGGAACCGGGCATCGGGAGCGTCTGGCACGGCCTGCTCCGCTCGGCCGACGGCACCCCGCACGACCTGGGACCGCGCACCTACCCCGGGGCGATCAACAGCTCGGGCGCCACCGTCGGCGACCACCAGCCCGACCCGGACCTCCCGCGGACGTACGCCGCGCGGTGGAGCCCGGACGGCACCCTCACCCGGCTCGAACTGGACCGGCCCACGGTCGGCAGGACCACCGCCGCGGACATCAACGACTCCGGCACCGTGGCCGGCTACGCGTGGGACGGCATACCCTCCCGGCAGTACCAGTCGGGCAAGGTCTGGGCCCCCGACAACACCGTCACCGACCTCGACCCGGCCGACACCACCAACAGCGCCCGGTTCGTGAACAACACGGGCCTGGTGGTCGGCGTGCGAATGCTCCGGCCGCCGGGCAGCCTCTACCCCTACCGCCAGGCCGCCGTCTGGCGCCCGTGACACCCGGCCGCCCCCGCCCAGCCCCGGGTACGGCCCGGGACAAGGGGACGGGGCACCCCCGCGGGCGGGCGGCCGGATGACCCGCACCACCCGGCCGCTCCCGGCCGGGGCCGGGAGACCGCTCACGGCGGGGAGGCCGCGCCCGCCCCGGCGTCCTCCCGGCCGCGCCGGCTCTCCTCGTGCCACTGCCGGATGCCGCGGACGATGTCCTGGCCGATCCGGTCCAGCAGCGCGGCCGCGCCGTCCATCCGGGCTCCGGCCGCGGTGGCCGGGCCGAGCAGTTCGGCGCCGTGGCGGGTGATCCCGGCGAGCACCGCGTTGCGCTCGGCGCTGGCCAGCAGCGCGCGGTGCCAGACGTCGTCGTCGATGACGTACCGCTCGCGGCGGTTGCGCCCGTCGCGCTCCCGGCGGACCAGGGCCTGGACCTCCAGGTAGCCGACCGCCTTCGAGACGGACGCCGGGCTGACCCGCAGGCGCCGCACCAGCTCACCCGCCGTCAGGGCGCCGTCCTCGGTGAGCTGGAGGCAGACCAGCACCCGCGCCGTCATCCGGGGCATGCCGCCGAGCGCCAGGAACTCGGCCAGCCGGTCACCGAACTGGCGGACCTCCTCCGTGTCGCGCCCGGGCACCGCCGGCTCCGGCACCGCCTCCCGGCCGGCCGCCGCCCGCCCGCGCCGGGAGCGCTGGACGGTGGCCCGCTGCGCCCGGTCGGCGCGGTAGCCGGACGGGCCGCCGTTGCGGGCGATCTCCCGGGTGACGGTCGACGTCGGCCGCCCGAGCTGCCGGGCGATCTCGCCGTACCCCCATCCCTCGGCCAGCCCGGTGGCGATCCGGTGGCGCTCCTGCTGGGTCAGTCTGGCTCCGGGCATCCGTCCCCGCCCCTCCTCGGTCGGACTCGGTCGGCCCAGTATCGGCCGACCCCGGCGACTGTTGCAATGGAACGCGGGCAGCTGTTGCATTCGTCGGCACGACCATTGCAAGGATGTCCCCGCTCCCACCTGCACAGACCATGCACGGCAATGGAGTTGACGTTGACCCGACCGTGAAGCGGCTCCTAGTTTCTTCCCAGGCCACGAACACCACGCCGAGGGGGAACACCAGCATGGGAATCACCAGGCGCGCCACCGCGCTGACCGCCACCGCCCTGACCACCGCCCTGACCGCGGGCGGCACCGCCACCGCCGCGCCGGCGCCCGCGACCCCGGACGCCCGGAACGGGCACCCCGGCGTCCAGCGGGTCCTGGAGCGCGCCGTGACCGAGGGCGGCGTGCCCGGCATCGTCGCCGAGGTCCGCGACGGGCACCGCGCCTGGTTCGGCACCGCGGGCGTCGCCGACCTGGCCACCGGGCGCCCCCGCCACGCCCAGGAGCGGTTCCGCATCGGCAGCACCACCAAGACCTTCGTCGCCACCGTCGTCCTCCAACTCGCCGCCGAGGGCCGGCTGGACCTGGACGACAGCGTGGAGCGGTGGCTGCCCGGCCTCGTCGACGGGCCCGGCTACGAGCCGGACCGGATCACCGTCCGGCAGCTGCTCGGCATGACGAGCGGGGTCTACAACTACGCGATGGACGCGAAGGTCCGCGCCGAGAACGAGGGCACCGGCTTCCTGCTCCACCGCTTCGACGACTACACGCCCGAGCAGCTCGTCCGCACCGGCACCGCCAACCGCCCGGACTTCGCCCCCGGCGCCGGCTGGACGTACTCCGACACCGGCTACGTCCTCGCCGGGCTGATCGTCGAACGGGCCACCGGGACCAGCCTGGCCGAGCAGGTCGACCAGCGCGTCATCACCCCGCTCGGCCTGAGCGGCACCTACACCCCCGGGCCCGACGACACCGCCCTGCGCGGCCCGCACGCACGCGCCTACTCCCGCCTGGGCGACCCCTCCCCCACCGCCCCCGTCCACGACGTGACCGAGCTCAGCCCCTCCTGGGGCTACGCCGCCGGCGACATGGTCTCCACCACCCGCGACCTCGACACCTTCTTCGCCGCGCTGCTGGGCGGACGGCTGCTGCCGCCCGCCCAGCAGCGGGAGTTGTTCACGATGGTCCCCACACCGCCCGGCGCGTGGATCCCGAACGCCGCGTACGGCCTCGGCGTCGGCTCCGTCACCCTGGACTGCGGACCGACCCTCTGGGGCATGGGCGGCGCCATCAACGGCTCCTGGACCTACACCTTCGGCACCCGCGACGGCGGCCACCTGCTCACCACCAACATCAACGGCGACTGGACCAACGGCAGTTGGCCGATCGCGGTGTTCACCTCCGAGCTGGAGGCCGAGTTCTGCCCCCGGCCCTGACCCCACCCGGGCCCCCGGACGCCGCGGCCCAGGGGGGCGGCCGGGGGCCGGGCGTAGCATCGGGCGGGTGTGGGAGCGACTGGAGATCGAGGGTTTCGTGGTCCTGGCCGAGGAGTTGCACTTCGGGCGGACGGCCGAGCGGCTGGGGGTCTCCAGGGCGCGGGTGAGCCAGACGATCCAGCGGCTGGAGCGCCGGGTGGGCGCGCCGCTGTTCGAGCGGACCAGCCGGCGGGTGCGGCTGACGGAGCTGGGGCGGCGGCTGCTGGAGGACGTCGGCCCGGCGTACCGGCGGATCGGGGACGGGCTGGAGCGGGCGCGGGCCGCGGCCCGGGGCGTCGAGGGGGTGCTCACGGTCGGCTACCTCGGCGGTGCGGCCGGGGAGTTCGTGATGGAGGTGATCGGCGCCTTCGCCCGCCGGCACCCGGGCATCGACGTGCGCATCCACGAGACGCAGGTGGCGTCCATGTTCGAGCCGCTGCGCGGCGGCGGGGCGCAGGTGCTGGTCACCCAGTTCCCGGTGGAGGAGGAGGACCTCGTGCGGGGCCCGGTGGTGCTGCGGGTGCCGCGGATGCTGGCGGTGCCGGCCAACCACGTGCTGGCCAGGCGGGAGTCGGTCGGGGTGGAGGACCTGGCGCGGGACCGGGTGTTCGCCTGTTCGGGGCACGTCCCCGGGTACTGGCAGGAGCGGTTGGCGCCGTCCGTGACGCCCGGGGGGCGGGTGGTGGAGCGCGGGCGGTCGGCGGCGACGCTGGCGGAGACCCTGGCGATGGTCGGGGCGGGGCAGGGCATCTCGCCGGTGGGGGCGGACGTGGCGGCGCACTCGGCGCCGCCGGGGGTGGTGTTCGTGCCGTTCGTGGACGCCGAGCCGCTCGAGTACGGGCTGGTGTGGCGGGCGGGCGGGGACAGCGCGCGGGTGCGGGCGTTCGCGGCGGTCGCGGTGGAGCGGGCCCGGGGGTGGAGCCGGGAGTGGGCGGAGCCCCCGGCGGCGGCGGTGGCGGTGGGGGCGGCGGGCCGGGACCGGTAAGCCTGGCTTACCGGTCGTTGCGCGTTCGGGGGCTGATCCGCGGGGCGGCGGCGGCCAGGCTGGTGCCATGACCAGCGATCTCTCGGCGCGCCGCGCCCCCTGCCCCGCATCCGCCCTCTCCCCCACCAACGCCCGTGCGCCTGAACTTCCGGCCGGGGCCGCCCTGTTCGCGCTCGCCCTCGGCGCGTTCGCGGTGGGCTCCGCCGAGGTGGTGGTCGCCGGGCTGCTGCCGCGGATCGCCGAGGACACGGGGGTGTCCCTGCCGACGGCGGGGGTGCTGGTGTCCGGGTACGCGGTGGGCATGGTCGTGGGGGCTCCCCTGCTGACCGCGCTCGGGGTCCGCGTCGCCCGCCGGCGGATGCTGCTGTACCTGGTCGGCCTGTTCATCGCGGCCGGCCTGGTCACCGCGCTCGCGCCGGGCTTCGGCGCGCTGCTGGCGGGGCGGGTGCTGTCCGCGCTGGCCGGCGGGGCGTACGTGGGGATCGCCTCCGCGGTGGCGACCTCGCTGGTGCCCGAGCGGCGCAGGGCCGGCGCGATCGCCGCCGTGTTCACGGGGCTCGGCCTCGCCAACGTGCTCGGGGTGCCCGGCGGTACCGCGCTCGGGCAGGCGCTGGGCTGGCGGGCCACGTTCTGGGCGGTGACCGCGCTGGGCGTGGTGCTGCTGGTCGCGCTGGCCGTCCTGCTGCCGCACGGGCCGGCGGCCCCGCGGGCCGGACTGCGGGCCGAGCTGCGGGTGTTCCGGCGTGCGGGGGTGTGGCTGGCCCTGGCCGCGACGGCCTTCGGCTGGGCGCCCTTCCTGACCGTCCTCACCTACGTCTCGCCGCTGCTGACCGAGGTCACGGGCTTCGGGTCCGGCGCGGTGCCGGTGGTGCTGATGCTGGTCGGCGTGGGCATGGTGGTCGGCACCCCGCTGGCGGGCCGGCTGGCCGACCGGGCGCCGGCGGCCGCGCTGTACGCGGCGCTGGCCGGGGTGACGGCCGTTCCGCTGCTGCTGCTCGCCGCCGTGCACAGCCGGGCCGCCGTGGCGGCCGCCTTCCTGCTGTTCGGCCTGGCCGGCGGGGCGGTCATCCCGCCGTTGCAGGCCCGGGTGCTGGCGCGGGCGAGCGGCGCGGACAACCTCGCCTCGGCCGCGAACATCTCCGCCTTCAACATCGGCAACGCGGGCGGCCCCCTGCTGGCGGGCGCGGCCCTGTCCGCCGGGGCCGGGTACACCGCACCGCTGGGGATCGCCGCCGCACTCGGCGCGGCGGGACTGGCGCTGGCCTGGGCGGCGCAGCGCAGCGACCGGCGCGGGTAGCGCCCGGAGCGGCGGGCGGACCGGCCCGTCTGCGGGGTGTGATGCGACCGGTGGGCCCGAGCGCTCGCGTCACGCCGCCGCGCGTGCCCGACACCGGCGCCGTCGATCGTGGGCCGGCGGGCTCGGCGGTCGGGTGGCTCAGTGGTCGGCGACGAGGCGCAGGGCGGTGCGTGCGACGGCCTCGTGGACGGGGACGGTGCCGGAGACGAGTTCCAGGACGCGCGGGGCCGTGGCGGGTGTGGTGAGCAGGTCCGCGAGGACGGCCGCGACGTCGGCCCGGTCGATCTCGCCGGGGCCGGTGTGTTCGGCGAGGTGGACCCGGCCGGTGCCGGGCCCGTCGCGGAACCAGGCGGGGCGCAGCACGGTGCAGTCGAGGGCGGGGCGGGAGAGCAGGTCCTGGTCGGCTCTGCCCTTGGCCTGGAGGAAGGTCTCGACGAGGGGGTCGGGCGGGTAGTGGATGGCGGGGTCGGCGCCCATGGCGGAGAGCATGACGAAGCGTCGCACTCCGGCGAGTTGGGTGGCGTCGGCGAGGGTGAGGGCGGCGTCGTGGTCGACGGGGTCGGCCTGTCCGGGGGCGTTGCCGCGGCCGGCGCCGGCGGCGAAGAGCACCGCCTGGGCGCCGGTGAGCAGGTGTGCGAGGTGGTGGGGGGTGGTGTGGGCCAGGTCGGTGACGGCGGGTTGGGCGCCGGCGGCGCGTACGGTGACGGCTTGTTCGGGGCGCCGGATGATCCCGGTCACCGGTAGGCCCCGGGTGGCGAGGAGACGGGTCGTCAGGAGTGCGACCCTGCCGTGGCCGCCCGCGATCACAACCGACATGCCGGTACCTTACGGGGCCGGTGCCCGCCCGGCCGCGACCGGCGCGCGTCTCGGGGCGGGGCGGGCGAGGCGTGGCGGCGGCGCGCGGGGCGGGCGGAGCGCAACGGCGGCGGGCGGGGCGGGTGGTGTGTCAGACGGCGACGAAGCGGCGGTGGCCGTCGGCGGTGAGGATGCGGCCGAAGCGCATGCCGGGGAAGTGGGCGGCGACGAGGAGGTCGTCGGTGTCGGCGGCTTCGTCGGCGATGCGGTTGCGCGCCGCGGAGGCGGCGGCGGGGTCGAGGTCCCAGATCACCTGCCAGTCGCGTTCGCCGAACTGGACGACGGAGTGGGCGATGTCGCCGAGCAGCAGTGCGCGGCGGCCGCCGGAGGACAGGACGTAGGCGGTGGTGCCGGGGGTGTGGCCGGGCACGTGGAGGGCGTCGATGCCGGGGGCGATGGTGAAGTCGGTGTCGAAGAGCTCCAGCCGGGCTTCGACGGGGGTGAGTGTGGCGACGGCTTCGGGGGTGGCGGCGGGGCCGGTGACGAAGTGCTGCCAGTCGGCGCGGTGGGCGCGGTAGACGGCGTTCGGGAAGACGGGGCGGCCGTCGACGGCGGCCCAGCCGACGTGGTCGAAGTGCAGGTGGGTGAAGAGCACGTCGGTGACGTCGGCGGGTGTGACACCTTGGGCGGCGAGGGAGTCGAGCAGGGCGCCGCCGTGGTAGCGGCCGACGTCCCGGGGTCCGACTCCGGCGTCGACCAAGACGGTCCGCTCCCCGCTGCGCACCAGGAAGCCGCCGAGGGGCAGGTGGAGGGTGCCGTGCGGGTCGAGGTGGTGGGCGTGGCAGGCCCAGGGGTCGTCGGTGCCGGGGCGGGTGAGGATCTCGGCGGCGGTCTCGGTGCCTTCTCCGTCCATGACCGCCAGGACCTCGATGTCGCCGATCCTCATGTGCTGCCCCTCTCGTGACGGTGCGTCGTGGGCCCGGGTGGAACGGGGGTCCGTTCGTGGGCCATCGGTGGCAACCGTGCCGGGCGGGCGGGGATTCCCGCCGGTGGGGGGCCGGGCCCCGCCGCCCCTTGCCCGAGGGGGCGGCGGGGCCCTTCCACCCGCGCCAGATGGTCTGTGGGGCCGTCAGACGGCCGCGAGGAGGGGCCCGGGGGCCGCGGCGGCGGGTGCGGCCGCGCCGGGGGCGGGGGCGGGGCGGGTGAGGCAGTCGTCGGTGAAGGCGAGGGCCCGCAGGTGGTAGGGGCGGGCGGCGTGGCCCAGGGAGAGGTTGTGGCCGGCGCGGCGGGCGGTGGCCAGGTGGGCGAGGCCGTCGGGGAAGGCGGCGGTCAGGGCGGCGCGGGAGGCCGGGTCCAGGCGCCACCAGTGCTCGTGGTCGGCGAGGGTGAGGCGTACGGGGACGCGTACGCGGGCGGCGAGGGCGTTGTAGCGGGCGGGCCAGGTGGCCAGTTCGCGGGATTCGAGGGCGGGGACGGGGGTGAGCAGGGTGCGGGCGGCGTGGAAGGTGCCGGGCGGGTAGAGGTGGAGGGGGCCCCAGTTGAGGCGGCCGCCGCCGGCGAGGTCGTCGGGGCGGTCCCAGGCGCCGGGGGCGTAGTGCTGGGCGAGGCCGGAGATGTCGCAGCCGAGCAGGGGCAGGCGGGGGTCGTCGGGCCAGTGGGCGGCGAGTTGGAGGGCTATTTTGCCGCCGAAGGAGTGGGCGAGGAGTTGGACGCCGGCGCCGGTGGGGTGGGCGCGGGCGTAGTCGGTGAGGGCGGCGTGGAGGGTGGCGGCCTGGTCGGCGATGAGCTGGCCGTGCGGCAGGCGGTGGGCGGAGGCGCCGTGGCCGGGGCGGTCGACGGCGAGGACGGTGTAGCCGAGGTCGGCGGCGAGGGTGAGCAGGCTGGTGTCGGGGTGGGCGGGGCCGGCGAAGTAGGCGGCGCGCATGCCGCGGCCGTGGATGGCGAGGACGACGGCCTTGGGGGCGTGGTGTTCGGGTTCGGCGACCAGGGCGGAGACGGGGATGCCGGCGGCGTCCAGGACCAGGGAGCGGGTGCGCAGGTCGTTCTTCACGCGGCGACCCCCGCTCTGGCGGCGTCGAGGTCGGCGAGCCAGCCGGTGAGGTCGCCGGTGCGCATCAGGGAGGTGCCGATGAGCAGGGCGGCGTAGCCGGCGTCGAGGAGGCGGGCGGCGTCGTGGGGGTCGGTGATGGCGGAGGCGGAGACGGGGGCGCGGCAGCCGGCGGCGCGTAGGGCGGGTAGCAGGCGCAGGCTGCGGCCGAGGTCGCCGCGGTCGCGTTCGCGGGTGCGGATGTCCTTGTTGTTGACGGCGACGACGCATTCGGCGATGCGGGGCAGGGTGTCGAGTTCGCGTTCCTCGGTGATCTCGACGAAGGGGGTCAGGCCGAGGTCGAGGGCGGTGGTGACGAGGCGGGTGAGGGAGGTGGCGGGCAGCAGGGCGGCGGTGAGCAGGACGGCGGAGGCGCCGAGGGCTCGGGCGGCTTCGAGTTGGGCGGGGCGGGTGAGGAAGTCCTTCTGGAGGACGGGGAGTTCGGTGGCGGCGGTGACCTCGCGCAGGAGGCGGGGGGTGCCGCCGAACCAGCGGCCGGTGACGACGGACAGGCAGGGGGCGCCGGCCTGTTCGTAGCGGGTGACGAGGTCGGTGACGGTGCGGGGGCCCAGGAGGTCGGCGCCGTGGGGGTCGCGGAGTTTGACCTCCATGACCAGGGGGCGGGGGGCGGCCAGCAGGGCGTCGATGAAGCTCGGGCTCATGCGGGGGTCTCCTGGAGGCGCGGGTGCCAGGCGCGGGTGAGGGCGGTGACGGCTTCGTGGGTGAAGCGGCCGGTGCGGTCGCGGGCGGCGGTGTCGATGTCGGCGCCGGCGTACAGGGGGTGGTCGGTGACGGTGCGGTAGGTGTCGCGGTTGGTGGTGTTGAGGCCGCCGGCGAGGAGGAAGGGGATGGTGAGGCGGGGCAGCAGGGCGTGGACGTGGGCGGGGTCCAGGGCCTGGCCGGTGGAGCCGACGCGGCCGTCGTCGGTGACGGTGTCCAGGAGGAACAGGTCGCATCCGGCGCGTTCGAAGGCGCCGGTGAAGGCGCGTTCCAGGCAGCGGCCGCGGGAGAGGTGGAGGACTTTGACGAGGACGGCGTACGGGAGCTGTTCGCGCAGGTCGGCGACGAGGGCGGGGCTCTGGTAGGCGTGGAGCTGGATCCAGCGGATGCCGGTGGCGCGGGCGAGGGCGGCGATCTTTCGGGCGTCGTCGAGGAAGGTGACGAGGACGGGTTCCAGGCCCAGGCGGATGGCGGTGGCGGCGAGGTCGGCGAGGCGGTCGGCTTCGAGGTCGGCGGGGCCGCCGGGGACGCCGTGCCACAGGCCCACCAGGGTGGGGCCGGTGTCGGCGAGGAGGGCGAGGTCGGCGCGGGTGCGGGCGCCGCAGACCTTGAGGTGGCCGGCGCGCCGGGGGGCCAGCAGGGCGGGGGCGGTCATTTGCCCAGTCCGAGCATGGCGGCGATGCGGTTGTACTGGATCTCGTTGCTGCCGGAGTAGATGGTGCCGGCGACCGCGTTGCGCACGTCCTTCTCCAGTCCGTACTCGGACATGTAGCCGTTGCCGCCGAAGACCTGGACGGCGGCCAGCGAGGTGGCGAGGTTGGATTCGCTGGTGAGGAGTTTGGCGATGGCCATGTCGACGGTGACGTTGTCGCCGGCCTCCAGGCGCTGGGCGGTGTCGTACAGCCACTTGCGGGCGGTTTCGAGGCGGATCTTGGTGTCGACGATCTTGTTGGCGACCGACTGGTAGGAGCCGATGGGCTTGCCGAAGGACATGCGGGTCTTGGCGTAGTCCAGGCAGCGGGTGAGGCGGTGCTGCATCTCGCCGGTGTTGACGATGAAGGTGTAGAGGATCTCGCGTTTCATGACGTGGTCGAGGACGAGGAAGCCGCCGCCGACGCGGCCCAGGACGCGGTCGGCGGGCACGCGGACGTCGTCGAAGTAGAGCTCGGAGAGCGGGGAGGTGCGCAGGCCCATCTTCTTGATGGGGTTTCCGGTGGTCAGGCCAGGGGTGTCGGCGTCGACGAGGAAGGCGGTGACGCCGAGGGCGCCGCCCTGGGGGTGGGTGCGGGCGTAGACGACGACGACGTCGGCGACGGGGCCGTTGGAGACGAAGGTCTTGGCGCCGTTGAGGACGAAGTGGTCGCCGTCGCGTACGGCGCGGGTGCGCATCTGCATGGCGTCGGAGCCGGACTCGGACTCGGTGATGGCGTGGGCGCCGATGGCCTCGCCGGAGGCGATGCGGGGCAGGTAGGCGTCCTTGAGGGCGGGTGAGCCGAAGGCCTGCAGGGGGACGCCGGTGGAGGCCATGGAGGTGGTGACGGAGAAGTTGAGGCCGCCGTCGCGGCAGGTGTGGCCGAGGCCTTCGAGGACGTACATGGTGGTGAGCAGGGACTGGCCCAGGCCGCCGTAGCGTTCCTCGAAGGGCAGGGAGAGGATGCCGGTCTTCTGGATCATGCGCCACTTGTCGTGGGAGAAGGCGGCCTGTTCGTCGCCTTCGATGTGGCCGGCGCTGAGGTCGTCGCCGAAGCGGGCCAGGCCCTCGCGCAGGGCCGTCTGGTCGGCGTTCCAGCGGATCATGGGATGTGCCGCCTTCCTCCCGGGCCGCCGGTGCGGGGCGCGGGGTGGCAGGCCGGCGCCCGGTGGCGCCGGCTCACGTCGGTTCCTGGGGCCCACCCCGGGGGCCCGGGCCCCCGGGGGTGCGGGGGCGGCGGGCCCCGGTGGGGGCGCGGGGTGCCTCTGGGCTCGGGGCCTAGTAGGCGGAGGAGGAGTGGGCGTCGAGCTGGTGGACCTCGTCGCCGCGCAGGGCCGGGGAGAAGACGCACACCAGGCGCAGGTCCTCCTCGGGGCTGGCGACGAGGTAGTGGGCGTCGTGCTCGTCGAGGGCGTAGAGGCGTCCGGGGGTGATGGGGTGGGAGGTGCCGTCCATGTCGATGACCTCGCCGGAGCCGGCGATGCAGTAGCAGGCCTCGAGGTGGTTGCGGTACTCCAGGCGGGACTTGGTGCCGGCGTTGACGACGGTGTCGGTGAGGCTGTAGCCGAGGCCGTCGCTCTCCACCAGGAAGCGGCGGGACAGGCCGTTGCCCCACTCGACGGTCTTCACGTCGGCCAGGTCGCGGATCAGCATGCGGGTTGTTCCTCTCGGGTCGTGGTGCCGGCGGGGGTGGTGCGGGTGCCGGTGGTGCCGGGGGTGGTGCCGGTGGTGCGGGGTCCGCCGGGCCGCTCCGGGAGGGCGGGGCGGGGGCGGAGGTCGGTGAGGTAGGCGCGCAACTCGTCGACGGGGTCGAGGCGTTCGGTCAGCGCGTGCTCGACGCGGGCGACGGCGGCGGAGCCGACGATCGCGGCGTCGGCTCCGGCGGCGGCGACGGCGGCCAGGTCGGCGGCGGCCTTGACGCCGAAGCCGACGGCGACGGGGGTCGCGGGGGCGGCGGTGCGCAGCGCGGTGACGGTGTCGGCGAGGGCGCGGTGGCCGTGTGCGGGGGTGGTGCCGGAGCGGCCGTAGTGGGCGACGAGGTAGACGTAGGCGTCGGTGGCGCCGTGGGCGGCGGCGGTGAGGACCTCGGGGGTGGAGGCGGGGTAGCAGGTGGTGACCTGGGGCAGGCCGGTGTGGTGCAGGGCGTGCTGCCAGGCGGGGCGCAGGCGCGGGGGCAGGGCGTGGACGAGCAGGGCGCGGGCTCCGGCGTCGCGGATGGCGGTGGCGGTGGCGGTGGGGTCGCGGTGGCGCAGGCTGTGGCTCCAGTCGGCGAGCAGGGCGACCTTGAGGTGGGTCAGGCGGGGGGTGAGGTCGGCGAGTTCGGCGAGGACGGTGTCCAGGGTGGTGCCGGCCGTCAGGGCGCGGGTGGCGGAGCGGCGGATGACGGGGCCGTCGGTGGGTGAGTCGGGGAAGGGGACGGCGAGTTCGAGGACGTCGACGCGCTGGTCGTCGAGCATGAGCGCGAGGTCGGTGAGGCGGCCGGCGGGGTCGCCGGCGTTGAGGAAGAGCGCCAGGCCCAGGTCGTCGCGGGGGAAGAGGGGTTCAGACACCGGCGGTCTCCCTGGGGCGGGTGGCCAGGCGCGTGGCCAGGGCGTGGGGGGCGCCGTCGGCGAGGGCGTCCAGGGCGGTGGTGTAGGCGGTGTGCCAGCGGGTGTGGCGGCCGGAGGCGAGGGCGAGGGCGGCGGCGTTGAGGGCGATGGTGTGGGTGGCGGTGGTTCCGGCGCGGCCGGCGAGGGCGCGTAGGAAGTGGCCGGTGAGGTCGTGGGGGTGGGGGGCGAGGTCGGCGAGGGTGCCTTCGGCGGGGGCGACGGCGCCGGCGGGCAGGTGGATGTCGCCGTCGGGGGTGTGGAGGGTGTTGTCGGCGAAGGGCAGGAGTTCGTCGGCGCCGGCGCTGTTGTGGGCGAGCCACACGGTGCGGGTGGTGGTGTTGGCGGCCAGGGGGCGCAGGGCGGCGAGGGCGGTGGGGGTGGCGGTGCCGGTGAGCTGGGCGGTGACGGGGACGGTGGCGAGCAGGGGGCCGAGGGTGTTGAGGAACGCGCCGAAGGGTTTGAGGGTGAGCGGGTAGAGGGTGCGGGCGAGGCGGGTGAGGGCGGGCGGGTAGACGTGGGGGCCGGCGAAGGCGATGTTGTGGCGGGCGAGGTGGTCGGCGGTGGCGGTGTGGCTGGAGGTGAGGGTGATGCCGAGGCGTTCGAGGAGGTCGACGGAGCCGGCGGCGCTGGTGTAGGCGCGGGAGCCGGTCTTGACGACGGGGATGCCGATGGCGGCGGCGGTGAGGGCGGCGGCGGTGGAGAGGTTGAAGGTGGCGGGTCCGCCGCCGGTGCCGACGATGTTGACGCTGCCGGGGTGGGCGGGGCCGGGGTCGGGGGTGCGTTCGGTGAGCGAGGTGTGCAGGGCGGTGAGGGTGTCGGGGTCGGGCAGGCGGGTGGTGAGGGCGGCCAGCAGGGCCGCTGCCTGGGCCCGGTCGCTGTCGGCCGGGCCCAGGGTGCGGTGTTCGAGCTGGTCCCACCACGAGCGCCAGGCCGCCAGGTCGACGGGGCGGGCGGCGAGGAGCGCGGTGAGGGCCTGGTGCATGGCTGTCAGCCGCCCACGGTGACGCCGGCGGCGGTGGCGGCGGTGGTGCGGCGTTCGGTGATGAAGGCGTCGATGGCGGCCACCGAGCGGAAGTTGTTGGGGTCGAGGTCGGTGTCGTCGACGGGGAGGGTGAAGTGGTCCTCGACCCAGGCGATGAGTTTGAGGACGCCAAGGCTGTCGATGACGCCGTCGGAGAGCAGGTCGTGGTCGTCGGCGAGCTGGTCGGGGGTGATGTCGGGCAGGAACTCGTCGATGAGGAACCGCTTGATCTGGGCGATGTTGCTCATGTCGGCAACTCCCTTGCGTCGGTGGCCTGGTGGCCGCTGCTTTGGGTTGGGTGGCGGTGCGGGTGGTGCGGGGTGTTACGGGGCGGGCAGGACGGCCTTGCGGTCGACCTTGCCGGTGGCGGTCTTGGGCAGGGGGGCGTCGTGGATGGCGAGCTTCTCGGGGACGGCGGCGCGCGGCAGGTTGCGGGCCAGGTGCTCGCGCAGGACGAGGCTGTTGAGGGTGGAGCCGGGGGTGCGCTGGACGGCGGCGTGCAGGCGTTTGCCGGTGAGCGGGTCGCTGGCGGCGGCGACGGCGGCTTCGCGCACGTCGGGGTGGGCGAGCAGGACGCGTTCGATCTCGGCGGTGTTGACGGCGACGCCGCGGACCTTGACCTGGAAGTCGGCGCGGCCGGTGAGGTGGACGCGTCCGGCCTCGTCGCGGGTGACGAGGTCGCCGGTGCGGAACCAGCGGCGGCCTTCGCCGGCGCCTTCGGGCTGGGTGGTGAAGCGTCCGGTGTCGCGGGAGCGGTCGAGGTAGCCGGCGGCCTGGAAGGGGGTGGAGACGTAGAGTTCGCCGCTGCCGGGGCCGTCCAGGGGGGTGCCGTCGGCGGTGGCGACCAGGGTGCGTACGCCGGGCAGCGGGGTGCCGATGGGCACGGGCAGGGCGGCGGCGGCGTCCAGGCGGTCCAGGCGGTGCAGGAAGCTGTCGTTGGTCTCGGTGCAGCCGTAGATGTTGTACAGCTCGGCGCCGGGCAGCAGGGCGGGCAGGGCGGCGAGGGTGCGGGCGTCGATGGCGTCGCCGGTGAACGCGGCGTGCTCGACGCTGTCCAGGACGTGGGCGGTTCCGGCGGCCTGGACGAGCAGGGCGTAGGCGAGGGGGACGGCCTGCAGGACGTGGGGGCGGTGGCGGATGAGCTGGGCGAGCAGGTGGCGGGCGTTGAGGGCGTGGGCGGGGTCGATGAGCAGGCAGGTGCCGCCGGCGGCGAGGGTGGCCCACACGTCGAGCAGGGCGAGGTCGAAGTTGAGGGGCGCGTAGTTGGCGACGGTGCGGCCGGGGCCGAGGTCGAAGGTGTCGTGGGCCCAGGCGGTGAAGCGGTCGACGGCGCCCTGCGCGAGGGGGACGATCTTGGGCAGGTCGGTGGAGCCGGAGGTGGTGAGCATGAAGGAGGTGCCGGCCGCGAGGGTGGGCACCGGGGCGGGGTGGGGCAGGGCGGGCAGCCGGGGGGCGTCCTGACCCAGGGGGGCGAGCAGGCGCCGCGCGCCGGCCTGGGCGAAGAGCGCGGCCAGCAGGGCGGGGGCGAGCTGCGGGGAGGGCAGCAGGAAGGGGCGGCGCTCCATCAGGCAGGCCAGCACCAGGGCGACCGCGGCGGGTGACTTGACGGCGTACAGGCCCACCGGTTCGCCCGGTGCCAGGTCGAGGGCGTTCAGGCGGGCGCGTTCGGCGTCGGCGGCCTGCGCGAGCTCCCGGTAGCTGACGCTCTGGTCGTGCCAGAGCAGGGCGGGGGCGTCGGGGCGGGTGCGGGCGTGGGCGGTGAACGCGTCGGGCAGGGCGAGCGGCGGCAGCGCGGTGTCCTGGACGGGGCGGCCGAACGGGGCGCTGCTGGGGGTGGTGGTCATGGCGTTCACTCCCCCGCCGGTGCGATGCGCGCCCAGCCGGCCTTGACGGCGGTGCCGGCCTCGGTGGCGATGGTGAAGCGCACCACGGTGCCCCGGTCGTGGGGCTGGAGGGTCAGGCGCAGTTCGGTGCCGGGGCGGGTGGGGGCGGCGAAGCGGGCGCCGAGCGCGGTGACGCGGGCGGGGTCGCCGCCGGCGTGGCGGTCGGTGATCTCCTCGGCGGCCAGGGCGACGAGGTGCATGCCGTGGGCGATGGTGCCGGGGAAGCCGGCCGCGCGGGCGGCGTCGTCGTCGAGGTGGATGGGGTTGAGGTCGCCGGAGGCGTGGGCGTAGGCGCGGGTGTCGCCGGCGTCCAGCACGTGGGTGAGGACCTGGGGCGGGCCGTCGGGCACGGAGCCGGGGTGGGCGGCCGGCGGCAGGGCGCCGTACGGCTCGGCTCCGGTGGCGCCCAGCAGGAGCGCGGCGGTGGCGAGGTCGGCGAGCGGGGCGCCGGTGGCCGCGTCGGTGAGGCGGGTGGTCAGGGCCAGGCGGGTGCCGCGGGCCTCGCGGCGCACGGCGGCGACCTCGACGGCGACGTCGACGTCCCCCGCCGTGAGCGGGGCGTGGGTGCGGATCTCCTGGGCGAGGTGGACCACGCCGGTGAACCCGTGGTCGCCGGCGGTCAGCGCGCTGACGGTGTGCTGGGCGAGGGCGTGGGCGGCGACGAAGGGGTGCGCGGGGCCGGCCCCGGCGCGGGCGGGGGCGCCCAGGCGGGCGCGGGCCGCGGCCCGGTAGGCGGCCAGGTCGCGGTCGGTGACGTGCAGGCGGGTGCGCGACACCGGACCGGCGGGCGCGGTCACGGCGGGTACGGCCTGTCCGGCGGGGGCGGCTTGTGCGGCGGGTGTGGTCGTGGGTGCGGTCATAGCGGGGTCACCACCAGGGTCGTGTTGTGGCCGCCGAAGCCGAACGAGTTGGACAGGGCCGCGCCGGCGCGCACCGGGCGCGGCGCGGTGTGCACGACGTCGAGGTCCAGGCCCTCTTCGGTCTTCTCGTGGTTGGCGGTGGGAGGGACGGTGCGGGCGTTCATGGCCTCGATGGCGGCGATCAGCTCGACGGCGCCGGCGGCGCCGATCAGGTGGCCGATGGCGCCCTTGGTGGAGGTGACCGGCACGCCGTGGGGGCCGAACACGGCGCGCAGGGCGGCGGCCTCGGCCCGGTCGTTGTGCACGGTGGAGGTGCCGTGGGCGTTGACGTGGGCGATGTCGCCGGGCGCGAGGGCCGCGTCGGCGAGGGCGGCGCGCATCGCGGCCACCGCGCCGGCGCCGTCGGGGCGCGGGTTGGACAGGTGGTAGGCGTCCGCGCTCGCGCCGTACCCGGCGAGCAGGGCGTACGGGGTGCGGCCGCGGGCCCGGGCGTCGTCCAGGCGTTCCAGGACGAGGAAGCCGGCGCCCTCGCCCATCACGAAGCCGTCGCGGTCGGTGTCGAAGGGCCGTGAGGCGCGCCGGGGTTCGTCGTTGCGCAGGGAGTGCGCGCCGAGGTTGCCGAACGCGGCCAGGGTGACGGGGGTGAGGGTGGCCTCGCAGCCGCCGGCGATCACCACGTCGGCGCGCCCGGTCTCCAGCAGCAGGGCGCCGTGGCCGATCGCGTCCGCGCCGGAGGCGCAGGTGGTGGCGATGGTCAGGGCGGGCCCGTTCCAGTGCAGGCGCATCGCGATCTGGGCGGCGGCCGCGTTGGGCATGGTGACCAGCGGCATCAGCGGGGAGACCCGCAGCGGCCCGTGCTCGGTGTACAGCGCGGACTCGCGGTCGCTGGTGGTGCGTCCGCCCACGGCGGTGCCCACCACGATGGCGCTGCGCCCGGGTTCGGGTTCGGGGCGTCCGGCGTCGGCGTGGGCGGCGAGTGCGGCGAGGGTGCCGTAGTGGGCGAACGGGTCGAGGCGGCGGGCGTCCTTGGCGGGGACGAGGTCGTTGTCGGGCAGGTCGGTGACCTTGCAGCCCAGGCGCACCCGGTGGCGGGCCAGGGCGGGGTCGGTGAGGGCGGTGGCGGTGGAGCGCCCGGAGGCGACGGTGCGCCAGAGGTCCTCGACGGTGTGGCCGGCGGGGCTGACCACGCCGAGGCCGGTGACGGCGATCGGCGGCCGGTGGTGGGGGGCCATGGCTTCGTCTCCTTAGCGCGGTCGCGCGGGCGGCCCGGCGGTGGCGGCGGGGGCGGGGCGGGCTGGTCCGGGCCGGCCGGCCGGATCAGGCGGGCGGGGCGGGCCGGATCGGGCGGGCCGGGCGGGTCAGATCAGGCCGGTCTGGGCGGCGGCGGTCAGGAACGCCTCGGCGGCGAAGTCGATGTCGGCGGCGGTGTGGCGGGCGGTGACGGCGATGCGCAGCCGGGCGAGGTCGTTGGGCACGGCGGGGGTGACGACGGGCAGGCCGATGACGCCGGCCTTGCGGCAGGCGGTGGCGTAGTCGTAGGCGGCGTCGTCGCTGCCGGCGATGACGGGCAGGACGGCGGTGGTGGAGTCCATGGTGGAGATGCCGGCGTCGTTGAGGCGGGTGCGCAGGCGCTGGGCCTGGGTCTGGGTGTGGGTGACGCGCTCGGGTTCGCGGCGCAGGATGCGCAGGGACTCCAGGGCGGCGCCGGTCTGGGCGGGGCCGAGGGCGGCGGAGAACAGGAACGGGCGGGCGGCGTAGCGCAGGTGGCCGATGAGGTCGTGGCTGCCGGCGATCCAGCCGCCCATGGAGGGGATGGCCTTGGAGAGGGTGCCGAGTTTGACGTCGACGCGGACCTTGTGGTCGAAGTGCTCCTCGATGCCGCCGCCGGTCTTGCCGATGACGCCCAGGGCGTGGGCCTCGTCGACCATGAGGAGGGCGTCGTAGCGGTCGCAGACCTCGCGCAGTTCGGGCAGCGGGGCGATGTCGCCGTCCATGGAGTAGACGCTGTCGACGATGACCAGGCGCACGCCAGTGGGGGCGGCGGCCTTGAGGCGGCGCTCGAGGTGGTCGACGTCGTTGTGGCGGAAGCGGGTGACGGTGGCGCCGGACAGGCGGCAGCCGTCGACGATGGAGGCGTGGTCGTACTTGTCGATCAGGACGGTGTCGCCCTGGCCGACGAGGGCGCCGACGGTGCCGACGTTGGCGGCGTAGCCGGAGCCGAAGACCAGGGCGCGTTCGCGGCCGGCGAAGCGGGCGACCTCGGCTTCGAGTTCCTCGTGCAGGGGGATGGTGCCGGCCAGGGCGCGCACGCCGTGGTTGCCGGTGCCGTAGACGTCGACGGCGGCCTTGGCGGCGGCCACGACGCGTTCGTCGCCGGCCAGGCCGAGGTAGCTGTAGCCGGACATCATGAGCAGGCGCTCGCCGTCGAGGTCGCAGTAGGCGCTGTCGCGTTCCATGGTGTAGGCGACGAAGCTGTTGCGCCGGGAGGGGTCGGACTCCAGTGCGGCCACGCGGGCGTTCGTTGCGGCGAGCTTCGGCTCCAGGCGGTCCCATGCTCCGGTGGCGTTCACGGGTTTCTCCTTCACGGCGTCACGGTGTTCACGGCTTTTCACGGTTGTTCGCGGCTGTTTCGCGGTTGCGTGCGGCTGTTTCGCGGTTGTTCGGGGCTTTTCGCGGCTCGGGGTGTTTCTCGAAGCCTTCACGCGGGGTGCTCAAGGATGGCTACATTTCTACGGCAGGATGCGCAAGGCGTCCGCAATAGGCGCTTTCCTGGCCTGCGGGAACGCTCTGACGTGCGGAAACCTTGCGTCCACGACGCATTGACCGGCCGGTGGGTATGTTTCCGCAACCGGTGTTGACACCGCGCGATGCGGCGAATGTATGGTCGAAATCCGCCGAAACCGAACGGCTGGTCGGCGGTTTATTGTTCCGATCCGCAATTTCCCACGCCGACGGCCGGAACGGGCCGTCACTTCCGCTTTGGCTCGAGGGGGTTGGAGCTCGTGTTGAAAGGCTTCAGGGAAGACGGTCCGTCCGGTAGATCGGGGGCCCGCGCATGCTGATCCGCCTGACCGGTCTGGTGGCCGTCGAGCACGAGGACGGCGCCCCGCAGCACCTGTCCAGCGCCCAGGCCCAGGTGGCGTTCGCCCGCCTGGTGCTGGAGCGCTCCAGCGGCACCAGCCGCGACCAGCTGGCCGACACCATCTGGCCCGACGGCCTGCCCGACACCTGGGCCTCCGCGCTGCGCAGCGTGGTGAGCCGGGTGCGGGCGTTCGTCACCGATCCGGGGCAGGGGCCCGGTGCGACCCCGCTGATCTCCCAGGGCGGGCGGTACGTGCTGCGGCTGCCCGCGGACGCGGCGGTGGACCTGGAGGCGGCGGCCTCGGCGGTCGGCGAGGCCGGCGAGGCGCTGGCCTCGGGCGGCCACGCGGTGGCGCAGCAGCTGGCCGCGGGGGCGCTGGCGAACCTGCGCGGGGCGTTCCTGCCCGACCACGAGGGCGAGTGGGCGCAGGGGGTGCGCGAGCACGTGGAGGAGCTGCGCATCAGCGCGTTGGAGACGGCGAGCCTGGCGGCGTCGGCGCTGGGCGAGGAGCACCACGCGCTGCGCTGGGCGGACGAGGCGGTGCGCCGGGCGCCGTTCCGGGAGAGCGCCTACCGCTGCCGGATGGAGGCGCTGGCCGCCTCCGGCAACCGGGCGGAGGCGCTGCGCTGCTACCAGCAGCTGCGTCAGGTGCTGGCCGAGGAGCTGGGCATCGACCCGGCCGCCGAGACCCAGGAGCTCTACCTGGCGATGCTGCGCTCCCCCGTGCCGGCGGCGCCGGCGCCGGCGGCGGTGCGGGCGGTGGACCCGGTGCTGATGGGGATCTTCGAGCCGCTGGCGCTGACCCGCCTGGCCCGGGCGGCGCCGGCGCCGGTGCGCGCGGCCTGAGCCCGGGGCCCCGCGCCCGCGCCTGCCGTGGTGCCGCTGCGGCGTGCCCCGCCGGTCCCCGGTCCGGCGGGGCGCGCCGCCTGTCTCCGCGCGCCCTCTCCTTCCGGCCGCCGCCCCGGGCCTCGCGCCGTCGTGCCCGGCGGTCTTCGGCGGTCCCCGGTCGTCCTCGGCGGCCCTTTGCGGGGCCTCTCCCCCGTGCCGCCCGCCACGACGCGCTCCTCTCTTCCGGCCGTCCTCGGCCGCGCGCCGCCGCGCCCGGCGGTCCTCGGCGGTCCCCGGTCGTCCTCGGCGGCCCTTTGCGGGGCCTCTCCCCCGTGCCGCCCGCCACGACGCACCTCCTCTTTTCCCCGCCGTGCCGCGCCGCACATCCCCTCTTTCCCGGCCGTCCTCGGCCGCGCGCCGTCGTGCCCGGCGCTCCCGCGCGGCCCGCGGCCGGCCCCCGTGCGGGGCGGCGGGGCGTGTTGCGCGGGTGTTGCGGTGGGTGTGGGCGGCGGGTGGGGCGCGGGGGCGGTCCGGGGGTCCGGCGCGCCTCCCGGGGGCGGAGGCCGGGGGCCGGGCGATCGTCCCTGGTAGCGTCGTGCTCGTGAAGTCGCGCACACGGCGCGGTTTTTGACTGTCGGACAGACGGGGGTCGAGTGTTGGGAAGGGGTGGTGGGTGTGGGGCGGGCACGCGTGGCGGCGCGGGTGATCGTGCACCCTGGTGTGGAGGACGTGAGCGTCCAGCAGGTGCTGGAGGCGCTCGCTGATCCGGCCCGCAGGACGGTGGTGCGCACGCTCGCGCACTCGGGAGCCGATCTCAGCTGCGGTTCCTTCGACCTGCCGGTGGGGCGTTCGACCTCCAGCCACCACTTCAGCGTGCTGCGCGAGGCGGGGCTGCTGCGCCAGTACTACGTGGGCACCACCAAGATGAACGCGCTGCGCAGCGAGGAGTTGGAGCGGCGGTTCCCGGGGCTGCTGGCGGCGGTGGTGGCCGCCGCCGACGCGGAGGCCCGCCGGGCCCCGGGGGCCTGAGGGCCCGCCGGCCCCCGGCGGGGGGCTGGCCTCCGGTGGTGGTTCAGTCGCCGACGGTCAGGACGATCTTGCCGATCTGGGTGCCGGCCTCCAGGTAGCGGTGGGCCTCGGCGACGGTGTCGAGGCCTTCGAAGACGCGGTCGACGGCGGGGGTGAAGGAGCCGTCGGCCAGGCCGGCGGTGACGAACGCGTGGGCGCGGCGCAGGCGTTCGTCGTCCCGGGTGACCTCGTGCATGGAGAAGAAGCGGCTGGTGACGGGGGCGAAGGTGTCCTGGCCGGGCATCGGGGTGTCGCGGGGGTCGAGGCGGCCGTAGACGGTCAGGCGTCCGCCGGGGGCCAGGGTGCGGGCGAGGGTCAGGACGCCGGGTCCGGCGACGGGGTCGAGGACGGTGCGCACGCCGGATCCGCCGGTGGCCACGTCGACGCGGGCGAGGAGGTCGTCCTCGCCGGTGACGACGACCTCGGCGGCGCCGGCGTCCAGCAGGTGCCGGGCCTTGGCGCGGGTGCGGGTGGTGGCGATCGGGTGGGCGCCCAGGCGGCGGGCGGTGCGGATGGCGGCCAGGCCCACGCCGGAGGCGGCGGCGGTGATCAGCACGTGGTCGCCGGGGCGCAGGTGGCCGTCCTCGGCGAGGGCGCCGTAGGCGGTGAGGTAGGGCATCCACACGGCGGCGCCCTGGGCGGGGGTGAGGCCGGCGGGGTGGGGGACGGCGGCGCGGGCGGGGACCAGGACGTGGGTGCCGTAGACGCCGTAGTCGTTCTGGGAGAACGCGGGCACGGTGTCGACGCGGTCGCCGGGCGTGAAGGCGGTGACGCCCTCGCCGACGGCCTCCACGGTGCCGCTGGCCTCGTAGCCGAGGGTGGCGGGCAGGCGCGGCCGCTCCAGGTAGGTGCCGGCGCGGAAGAGGGCCTCGGCGCGGTTGAGGCCGATCGCGGCCACGCGCAGGCGCAGTTCGCCGGGCCCGGGTTCGGGCAGGGGGCGCTCGCGTACGGCCAGTACCTCCGGTCCTCCGGTGGTCTCGAAGACGACGGTCCTGGGCATGGCGGGCCCCTCCCCCTGGGTGCGGTGCGGATCGGCGTCCAGCCAACCCCGGGCGCGCCCCGCCTGTCAAACTTCGACACCTGTCGGAATAGAGGTCTTCTGTCCGTGGTTGTACGGGAGTTGACTCTTCGTCAGGCCTGCTCGGGGCGGGTCGGGCGGGGGCGGGGGCGTAGGCTTGCCGTCCATGATCGACGGTGGGGACTGGGGCCAGGGGTGGGACGGCACGCGCCGGTGGGTGGAGGGGCTCCTCGCGCCCGGTGAGCGCGTCACGGCGGTGAGCGCGCTCACCGGCGGGTGGACCTCGCGGATGCGCCGCGTGGACGTGGAGCGGGCGGGTGGCGCGGGCCCGTACGCGCTGGTGCTGCGCTCCTTCGTCAAGCCGTTCTACCGCCGCCACGCCCCGGGGCTGCTGGCCCGCGAGGCGGCGGTGCTGCGCCTGCTGGAGGGCGGCGGCGTCCCGGCGGCGCGCCTGCGCGCGGTGGACGGGTCGGGGGCGGTGTGCGAGCACCCGTCGCTGCTGATGACGCACCTGCCCGGCACCGTGCGGGTGGCCGAGGACGGGGAGGCGGGGCGGCGCGCGGGCCTGCTGGCCGCGCAGCTGGCCGCCGTGCACGCCCTCGACGTCGCCGAGGAGGACCGGCCGCGCGCCTGGCAGGCGTGGACGGCCCCCGAGCGCGTGGAGGTGCCCGGGGGCACCGCCCGCGCCGGGCTGTGGCGGCGGGCGGTGGAGGTGATCGGCGGCGCGGTGCCCGCGCACCGCTCCTGCTTCCTGCACCGCGACTTCCACCCCGGCAACGTGCTGTTCACCGGCGCGGGCGCCGACCTGGCCGTCAGCGGGGTCGTCGACTGGGTGGAGACGTCCTGGGGGCCGGCCGACCTGGACGTCGCCCACTGCTCCACCGCCCTGGCCCTGCTGCACGGCCCCGAGGCGGGCCTGGCCTTCGCCGACCGCTACACCGCCGCCGGCGGCCGCACCCTCGCCGACGGCCGCGACCACCTGTACTGGCGGCTGCTGGACGCCCTCGCCTTCGCCCCGGACGCCCGGAAGGTCGCCGAGCCCTGGCGCGAGCTGGGACGCGCCGACCTGACGCCCGCCGTGCTGACGGGACGCCTGGAGGACTACCTGCAGGCCCTGTTCGACCGCTACGCCTGAACCCGCCCGCGCCCCGGGGGCCCGGGGCGCGGGGTGCCCGGGCGGGTGCCGCGGCGCCGCCGCGACGCGGGCGGCGGGACGAGCCGCCGGCGCGTCAGCGGGCCGGGTACCACGCGCGGTACATGTCCAGGACGCGGTCGGCGGGCAGGGCGGGCATCTGCGTGACGAGGCCGTTGCGGCGGTCCACGACCAGGCAGCCCGCGCCCACGTTCGCGAGCGGGTCCGGGTCGGCGAAGACCGGGAAGGCCAGCCAGCCGAGCTCGAACTCCCGGAGCACGACGTCCACCGCGCCGAGGGGGCCGCCCCGGACGGCGCGGTGGCGGGCCAGGTCGCGGGCCCTGGCCTCGTCCGCCGGTTCGCCGGGGGGAAGCGGGGCCGGCGCGGCCGGGTCGAGGCGCCTCGGGCGCCGGCCCTCGACCAGGGCGACCAGGGCGCCGTCGAAGGAGTCGGCGACCTTCCACAGGTCGCCCCAGAACAGGTGGACGGCGCCCTCGGCGTCCATCGCGAGCCGCCCGCGTCCCAGGTCGTACTCCCCGACGGGCACCAGGTCCGGGCCGTACCTCGCGCCGTGGGCGCGCAGGCTCCGGTCCGCGTGGAGCCCGGCCCCGGGATCGATCCGAAACGGCATCCGGGACATGTCCGCACCCGGCCCGTACTGGTGGACGGTCATGCCGCCGAACTCCCGCAGCACGGCCATCACGGGGGCCGGGACGTACGCGGCCGGGTCCCCCCACGAGCGCAGCCGGGCCCGCAGTTCGCGCTCGGGCAGGCGGACGCCCTCGTACCGGCCGGCCGCGGTCAGGGCGCGGAGGACGGGGGCGGGGAAACGGGACGTCACAGCGCGGGCGCCTCCACGACCCGCACGCCGAGCGCGTCGAGCGCGGGTGCGCACGACGAGCAGGGCGGGATCGGGCGCTCGTGCGCCGGATCGCCGGGCTCGCGCAGCAGGATGCCCGCGATCACCGCCCCGGACAGCAGCAGGCCCATGCGCTCGATGACCCGGTCGTGCCCGGGGTCGTGGACGCCTTCGGCGACGAGCGCCGCCCGCGCCTCGGCGGCGACCCGCGACAGCAGGACGACCTCCGGGCAGCGCCCGTGGAACAGCGAGCGCATCGCGGGCGCGGTCCGGTCCAGCAGGCTCCGCACGGCCGGGTGCGCGTCCGTCGTGGCGGTGTGCGTGCTGGTCGCCGTCACCGCCTCGGCCCCGGGGCGCAGCAGTGCGGCGCCGACGCCCGGCGGTATGTCGTCGTCGGACATGGTGCGGCATCAACTCGTCTCGTGTCGTGGCCGGGTGCGGCGCGCGGGAGCGCCGCGACGGCCGGCGGCGGGGGCCGGTGACACGGTAGCGGCGGGCCGCCGGGGTTCCCGCGTGCGGGCCGCGCGGGCGGCGCGGGTACGGCCGGGGGTCGGGGGCCGGCGGGCGGGTGCGCCCCCTGCCCGGGGCGGGGCAGGGGGCGCGGGCCGGCGGGGCCGGTCAGGGGGCCGGGGCGGGCCGGGGCTCCTCGTGCCGCGGCTCGTCCTGCCGCGGCTCGTCGTGCCGCGACTGCTGGTCGGGCTGGGGCCGGGGCGGGTCCAGGCGGCGGCGCAGGAGGACGGCGGCCAGGGCGGCGGCGGCGAGGGCGGCGCCGGCCAGGGGCAGGTGGCGGGGGCCGGCGGTGGTGACGACGGCTCCGCCGAGGGTGGTGCCCAGGGTGATGCCGAGGTTGGAGAAGGAGATGAAGAGGCTGTTGCCGAACTCGGGGGCGTCGGTGGCGTCGCGGGCGAGCCAGGCCTGGGCGACGGCGAGGCCGCCGGAGTGGACGGCGCCCCAGAGCAGGACGGCGGCGAGCATGGGCAGGGGGTGGGGGCCGGCGGCGTCGACCAGGAGGTAGAGGGCGAGGTAGAGGAGCGGGTAGGCGGTGACGGTGCGTACGAGGCCGCGTTCCAGCAGGCGGCCGAAGAGGATGTTGCCGGCGGTCATGACGACGCCGAAGGCCATCAGGACGGGGCCGGTGAGGGAGGGGGCGAGGCCGGTGACGCTCCCCAGGTACTCGGCGATGTAGCCGTAGCCGCTGAACATCGCGGCGAACACCAGGGTGACGGCGGCGACGGCCAGCCACAGCCGGGGCCGGCGCAGGATGCCCAGCTGTCCGGCGTAGGTGGGCGGCGCGGTGTCGGGCAGGTCGGGGAAGAAGGCGAGGACGCCGGCGCAGGCGAGGAGGTTGACGGCGCCGGCGGCCCAGAACGCGGCGGGCAGGGAGATGTGCTCGGCGAGGTAGGAGGTGACGGGCACGCCGAACGCGAAGCCGGCGCTGACGCCGGCGAAGACGGTGGTGGCGGCGCGGGCGGCCTTGCCGGGCGCGGCCAGGCGGGTGGCGGCGGTCAGGGCGAGGGCGAAGAAGACGGGGTGGAGCAGCGCGGGCAGGATCCGGAACGCCAGGACGAGCGGGAAGGAGTGGCCGAGCGCGTAGACGGCGTTGGAGACGGCGAAGAGGGCGAGCGCCGCGGCCAGGACGGTCTTGCGGCGCAGCCGGGAGGCGAGCAGGACGCCGACGGGGCCGGTGGCGGCGACGGTGAGGGCGAAGGCGCCGACCAGCCATCCGGCGGCGGCGGGGGTGACGTGCAGGCGTTCGGCCAGGGAGGGCAGGACGCCGACGACGCCCATCTCGGTGGTGATGATGCCGAACACGCCCAGTGCCAGGACCGGGACGGCCAGGGCGTTTCGGGCGGGAGCGGTGCGTGGCACGACAGCCTCCATTGGATACACAAATCTAGATAGTTGGATGTGTTTGGGTCGAAGAAAAGGGGGCGCCGGGCGGGCGCCCCCCGAAGCGGGGTGGGGCGGGGTCAGAGTTCGTCGCGCACGTACGCGGCGAAGGCGGCGATGGTCTCCTCGTCGCGCCGGTAGAACGTCCACTTGCCGACGCGCTCGGACACCAGCAGCCCGGCCTCGCGCAGGATCTGGAGGTAGCCGGAGACCACCGACTGGGACAGCCCCGAGCGCTCCTGGATGTCGGTGACGCACACGCCGATGTGGAAGCCGACGCCGCGCTCGCGGTAGTACGGCTCGTCGAAGTAGCGCTCGGGCGTCTTGAGCCAGCGCAGGAAGTCCGCGCGCGCCGGGTTGGCGAGCGCCTTGTGCACGGCCAGCGGGTCCAGGTCCACCGCACACGCTCCTTCCGCCGTCCGGCCCCTCGGGGACGTATCTAATATTCTGGATACGATCCGGGGTGTCAAGGCGGGGCGCCCTCGGGGACGGGGCTCGGGGCGGGGTCAGTGGTACTGGGCGATCTGGAGGAGGTTGCCGCAGGTGTCGTCCAGGACGGCGGTGGTCACCGGCCCCATGGCCAGCGGCGCCTGGGTGAAGCGCACGCCCAGGGCGCGCAGGCGCTCGTACTCGGCGTGCACGTCGTCCACGGCGAAGGAGGTGGCGGGGATGCCGTCGGCGGCCAGGGCCGCGACGTAGGCCCTGGCGGCGGGGTGCCGGTCGGGCTCCAGGAGCAGCTCGGTGCCGTCGGGCTGTTCGGGCGACACGACGGTGAGCCAGCTGTGGTCGCCGAGCGGGACGTCGGCCTTCTTCACGAACCCCAGCACGTCGGTGTAGAAGCGCAGGGCCTTGTCCTGGTCGTCGACGAAGACGCTGGCCAGGTTGATCCTCACGGGGGCTCCCTCGGGTGGTTCGGGCCCGGGCGGGCGGGTGGGCGGCGGTGCGCCCGGGCGGGCGGGGCCGCGCGGCGCGTTTCGCACTCCACCGTCGGCCACCGCCCGGCCGCGGGCAAGCCGCGCGGGACGCGGGGCGGGGTGGGACGGGCCGCGGACTGACGGGTCGGCAGCCGGCGGGCGGTGCACGCCGGGCGACAGGCGGGTGGCGGGCGGTGCGCGCCGGGCGGCGCGCGGCCCGGGGCCGTGGTGGCGCGGGTGGCACGGCGGCGCGCCGGTGGTTCACTCGCACGAGTGATTGTGACGCTGTGCGCAACGGCGGACACTCTGGGTATCCGGAGGGCTCGTGGGGGGCTCTCCCGGCGCAGGGAGTGCCGCCATGGCCGCAGTCGAACCTTCCGCCTCCGAGGTCCCGCAGATCACGCACAGCTCGCTGCCCGCCGGCCGGGACGAGGGCCTCGCGGCCATCGGCGGCAACGTCGGCTCCGTGAACCGGGCCTGGTGGACGTGGAGCCCGGGCAACGGGACCTTCAACCTCCAGCTGTCCTGGAACGTCATCGGGATCGACTCGACGGTCGTCATCACGGCCTCCGAGATCGACTCCAACGGCAACCGGTTCGTCGGCGCCGCGGCCTTCCAGGTCTCGAGCATCGCCCCGGGCAACGGCGTGGTGACCTTCAAGATCAGCATCGGGTGGAACAGCCCGCTGCCGATGCGCACCGACGTCGTGGTCTTCAACTGAACCGGCCGCCCGGACCGGCGCCCGCACCCGTACGGTGACGGCCCGTCCGGCAGGCGCCCGCCCCGTGGCACCCGCGGACCCCTCCGCGGGCACCGCGGGGCGGGCGCCTTGCCGGATACCCCGGGGCGACCGGGAGGGCGGCGCGGCCCGACGGCGCCGCAGGAGTCAGGCCGTGGCGGGGGCGCCGCCGGGGGCGGGGGTGCGCACGACGGCGTCCAGGGCCGGGGCGATGACGGCGAAGCAGCTCCCGGTCAGCGCGGCGGGGTCCACCGCCGCGCCGCCGCCGCCACCGGAGGCGCCACCGGCAGCGTCGTCGTCGGCGCTCCAGCGCTGGAGCACCGTGTGGAAGGCCGCCAGCGCCATGTCCGCGGCCAGCCGCGGGTACAGCTCGCGCCCGGCGTCCAGGCCGAGGCGGGCGGCGAGCTCCTCGGCGAGGTCGTCGCGCCACTGCGCCTGGCGCTCCAGGAAGCGCGCGAGCAGGGCGGGGGTGGACAGGACCAGCCGCACCACCTGGCGGGCGCGCTCCTCGTGGCCGGCGCAGTCCTCGACGCTGCGCCACACCGCGTGCCGCAGCGCCACCGAGGGCGCCTCCCCCGCCGGGCGGCGGGCCAGCTCCTCGCGCATCGCCGCGCCGAGCGCGCCCAGGAACCGGACGACCACGTCCTCCTTGGACGCGAAGTAGCGGAAGAACGTCCGCTTGGACACCCCCGCGGCGGTGGCGATCTCGTCCACCGTGACGGCGTCGAACCCGCCGCCCGCCAGCAGCTCCAGCGCCGCCCGCGTCAGCTCGTCGGCCACGAGCTGGCGTTTGCGCTGGGCCAGGGTGGCGGCGGGTCGGGAGGTCACCGCCCCATCCTAGCCCCCACGCCACACACGACGCTCAATGCCCACCTTGACACTTGGTGACAGGAAGGGCACCTTGAGCCGTATGAGTCGTACGCCCCGAAGCAACCACACCCCCGACCACAGCCCCGCCCCCGCCCCGGGCCCCGGCCCGGAGCCGCAACCGGACCTGGACGGGCGGGTGTTCGTCGTCACCGGCGCCACGAGCGGCCTGGGCCTGGCCACCACCGACGCCCTCGCCCGCCGCGGCGCCCGCGTCGTACTCGCCGTACGCGACGAGGACAAGGGCCGGCGCGCCGCGGCCCGCGTGAGCGCCGCCCACCCCGCCGCCCGCCTGGAGGTACGCCGCCTGGACCTCGGCGACCCCCACTCCGTGCACGCCTTCGCCACCCGCCTGCGCGCCGACGGCGTCCACCCCGACGTCCTGGTCAACAACGCCGGCGTCATGGCACCCCCGCGCACCCTCACCCCGCACGGCCACGAGCTCCAGTTCGCCGTCAACCACCTCGGCCACTTCGCCCTCACCGCCCACCTGATCGACCTGCTCGCCCAGGGCCGCGACCCGCGCGTCGTCACCGTCACCTCCGCCAACCACCGCCGCGCCCGCATCGACTTCGACGACCTCACCGGCGAGCGCGCCTACTCCCCCATGGGCCACTACAACCAGTCCAAACTCGCCAACGCCCTCTTCGCCCTCGAACTCCACCGCCGCCTGAGCGCCGCCCGCAGCCCCGTGCGCAGCGTGCTCGCCCACCCCGGCTACGCCGCCACCGCCCTGCCCCGCGCCGGCGCCGTCGCACCGGTACGGCTGCTGTTCGGGCACCTGCTGCGCCCGCTCGCGCAGACGCCCGCCCGCGGGGCGCTGGCACAGCTGCACGCGGCGACCGCCCCCGGGGTGCGCGGCGGCGAGCTGTACGGGCCGGGCGGACCGGGCGAACTGCGCGGGGCCCCGGCGCTGACCTCGCCCGCCCCTCGCGCCCAGGACCCGCGGGCGGGCCGGCGGCTGTGGGAGGTGTCGCAGGAACTGACCGGGCTGCGGTTCACCGTGCCCGCGGCGGACGGCGCCTGACCCCGGAGCGGGAGGGGGGTGAGGGGAGGTCACGACCGGCGCGGCGCGGTGGGGCGCAGCGGGGCACGGGGGGGGGACCGCGCTACGGCAGCGGACACGGCCCGACGGCGGCGGCGG
Organism: Kitasatospora sp. NPDC001261; assembly: GCF_042896795.1. Lineage (NCBI taxonomy): Bacteria > Bacillati > Actinomycetota > Actinomycetes > Kitasatosporales > Streptomycetaceae > Kitasatospora > Kitasatospora sp. NPDC001261. The sequence goes on along the minus strand of NZ_JBIAXP010000013.1, from coordinate 14,772 downwards.
CCGGGGCCGCGGCGGCAGGCTCGCCCGCGGGTGCCGCCTCCCCCGTGACCGGGCGGCAGGTCCCGGCCCACCCGTCGCCCCGCCCTCGTCCGCCGGGAACGCCGGACCGGTCCCGGCCAGGGGGCGGCCGGACACCACCGGCGCAGGGCGCGGCCGTACGGCGGGCGGGGACGGGCGCGGCCGTGCGGCGGGCGGGGGCGTGTGGTCGGCGGGTTGACGGTCTGTGCGGCGGGGCCCGCGGGGTGGGCCCCGTGCGGGCCGGTTCGCCGCTTCCCTGTCCGGGTCCCTGTTCCCGCTTCCCGCTGCCGTTTCCTGTTCCGGCCGGTCGGGGTGTCCGGTATTGGTGGTCGCCCCGGGCGGGGGTGGGGGCGGGCAGTAGGATCGGCGGCGTTGCATCCCGTACACACTGCTGGTAGGAGGCTTTTCATGGCTCAGGTCACGCTGAAGGGGAACCCGGTGCAGGTCGGTGGCGCGCTGCCGGCCGCCGGCAGCCAGGCGCCGTCGTTCACGCTGGTCGGCGAGGGGCTCGCGGACGTGTCGCTGAAGGACTTCGCGGGTCGGCGCAAGGTCCTGAACATCTTCCCCAGCATCGACACCCCGACCTGCGCGACCTCGGTGCGCACGTTCAACGCCAAGGCGGGTTCGCTGGAGAACACCGTGGTGCTGTGCGTGTCGGCGGACCTGCCGTTCGCGCAGGCCCGGTTCTGCGGCGCGGAGGGCCTGGAGAACGTCAAGACGCTGTCCACCCTGCGCGGGCGGGACTTCCACGACGTCTACGGTGTGGCGATCGCCGACGGTCCGCTGGCCGGGCTGACGGCGCGCGCGGTCGTCGTCCTGGACGAGAACGACACCGTCCTGCACACCGAGCTGGTCGCGGAGATCGCCGACGAGCCGAACTACGAGGCCGCGCTCGCCGCCCTCGTCTGACCGGCCGGCACCGCGCCCGCGGTGCCGACCCCTTTTGTGGTGCGGCGGCCCGCCCCCGTGTCCCGCCCGTCCCCGCTCCGGCGGGACGGGCAGGACGGGGGGCGGGCCGCCGTCGCTTTTGCCCGTCCCGGACGCGCCGGGCGGAGGACGACCGCCGTGGCGGGCGTCCCGTGGCGGGCGTCCCGCGGCGGGCGTCCCGCGGCGGGCGTCCCGTGGCGGGCGTCCCGTGGCGGGGCGCCGGGGCAGCCGGTTCAGGCGGCCAGGGTGTCCTTCAGCCAGGGGGCGATCAGGGCCATCGCCTCGCCGAAGCGGGAGACGGCGCAGTGGCCGGTGTCCGGGATCAGTTCGACGCGGGTGTCGCGGCGGCCCTCGAACACCAGGGTGTCGGCCTGGGGGACGTGGACGTCCTCGGTGCCGTTGACGACCAGCATCGGCCCGTTGGCGTCCCGGTCCAGCAGCGGGCGCAGGTCGAATCCGGCGAAGGCCGCGTCGAGTTCGGCCCTGGTGGGCGCGGTGTCGAAGCCCAGGGCGTTGCCGACGATGCCGTCCATGCCGAAGGCGAAGCCGCGGCCGGGGGCGAAGGCGCGCTCGACCGGGCCGCCGAGCACCACGGAGGCGTCCACCGCCCCGGTCAGCCCGGTGCGGGCGGAGTAGTAGCCGCCCATCGAGATGCCGAAGTGGCCGACCTTCCCGTTGCCGGCCGCGCGGGCGAAGGCGACCAGTGCGGCGATCACCTCGTCCCCGCCGTGCGGGGTCATCGGCAGGTGGGCGCTCTCGCCGGTGCCGGGGAGGTCGAACAGCAGCAGCCGCGCCGGCAGGGCGAACGCGAGCTGCTCCCACATGCCGTGCAGGTCGGTCTTCCAGGAGTCCACGCCGCCGCTGGCCAGGACGAGGGGCGCGTCGGCGGGCAGGCCGGGGGCGGCCATCAGGTGGACCGGCACGGCGGCCTCGCCGCCGCGGTGGGGGACGGTGAGGACGCGGCGCTCGAACTCCACCGGGAAGCCGGGGGCGGCGAGGACGTACTGCTCGACCTGGCGGGCGAGCGCGGTGCGCTTGGGCCCGTCGGCGAGGGAGGGGAACTTGGCCCAGCCGTACGCCTGCGCGGCCTCGCGGTGGCGCCCGGCGGCGGCGTGGCGGGCGGCGAGGGCGGACCACTCGTACACCCACCCGCCGGGCCGGTCGGGCCACATCACGGTGACGGCGGCGCGGACCGCGTCCACCTCGCCGGCGGGCAGGCCGAGGGTCATCTGCGGGTAGCGCTCGACGAACAGGTCCCGCGGGTCCAGGGGCCAGGTGAAGGACATGGTGGTGCCTCCTGTCGCACTCAAGCTTCTTAAAGCCGGAACACTTGCGTTAACGACTATGCGCCCGCACCGGCACCTAACGCAAGCAGCCCTGCGTTAGTGTGGTGGCCGAGGTGATCGACATGACCGAACACGAGCCGGAGCCGGAGTCGGAGCCGCAGTCGGAGCCGCCGCCGGTGCGCCGCCGCCCGGGCGGGCGGGCCGCGCGCGTGCGCCAGGCCGTCCTGGACGCCGCCGCGCAGGTACTGGCCGAGGAGGGCGTCGACCGGCTCACCGTCGCCGGGGTCGCGGCCCGCGCCGGCGTCAACGAGACCACCGTGTACCGGCGTTGGGGCACCCGGGAGAAACTCGTCCTGGACGCCATGCTCACCGGCAGCAACGAGGGCGTCCCCGTCCCCGACACCGGGGCCGTCCGCACCGACCTGGCCGCCTTCGCCCGCGCCCTGGCCCGCTACCTCGCCACCCCCACCGGCCGCTCCGTCGCCCGGGCCGCCGCCCTCAGCGCCGACGACCCCGACCTCGCCGAGGCCTGGCAGACCTTCTGGCACTCCCGCCTCGACCAGGCCGGCGCCATCATCGCCCGGGCCGTGGACCGCGGGGAACTCCCCCCGGACACCGACACCGCCCTGGCACTGGAACTGCTCTGCGCCCCCCTCCAGACCCGCTGCCTGCTCGGCCACCGCCCCGACGAACCGGACCTGCCCGAACGCCTGACGGACCTGGTCCTGGACGGCCTGACGGGCGGGAACCGGGCCACCGCCCCCCGGCAGCGCCCCTGACACCGGCCGCCCCTCCCCCGGCCCCGGCCCGGCGAAGGGGGCGCCGTCGGCCCGACGGCATGCCCGCGCACGCCGGGCAGGACGACCACTCCCCCGGAACCGGCCCCGGCCCGGCGAAGGGGGCGCCGTCGGCCCGACGGCATGCCCGCGCACACCGGGCAGGACGACCACTCCCCCGGAACCGGACGAGCGGCCCCGGAGCAAGGCCCTGGCCCACGTCCTGCGACCGGTGACGGTACGCAACGGGTCACGTGTTCCCACCGGGCCCGTAGCGGGTTCCGGCGGCCAGCAGCCGGCGGTCGCGACGCAACCACGCTCCCTGTTCAGGGAGTTGCCGTTCCCGTCGGCACCGGAGGCGACCGTCGCCGGGGGTGGGACCGGACGTCGGGAGGCGGCGGGCGCGGTGAGCGGGACGCGGCGGCCGGCCCCGATCGTGGCCGCCCGCCGCCGAGCGGACCCGGGAAAGCCAACGGGGCCGGGCGAGAGGGCCGTTGACCACCGGCAGCCCCGCTCAGGCCACCGGCAGCCGGTGGCCGCCTGCGGACGCCGTGCGGGTCACAGCGGCCGGCGCCAGTGGCGGTAGGTGTGCGGGGTCCTGGTGAAGCCGCTGTCGCCGAAGGGGTTCGCCAGCGTGCCGTCGAGGGTTCCGGCCAGGAAGTCGCCGAAGCCCGCCGCGAAGCGGACCCAGCGTTCCTCCCGGTATGCGGGCTGGCGCTTGAAGACGACGACGTCCCAGCTGTCCGGGTCGCGGGTGTCGCAGAGCCAGAAGACCACGTCGCTGTTGGCGCTGCTCGCGAAGGGCAGGAGCCTGCCCTTCTCCAGGTCCTCCGGGGCGGTGCCGGTGGGGGCGGCCGGCTCCTGCCGGGGGTCGAAGTCCAGTGCGTCGAGGAGGTCGCCGTACGGGGAGCCGTCCACCGGCGGCGTGCTGACGCCGAGGTACTCGTCCAGCTCGCCGCCGCCGTAGAGCGCGACGAAGTCGCGGTAGTCGGCGGGCAGGCGCAGGCCCGTGGTGCGGGCCAGTTCGTCCCAGTCGACGCTGTCGCCCGGGGTTCCCGGCTCCCCGATCAGGGCCGAGAGGCGGGTGACGGCCGGATGGACCATGGCGGTGTCCCCTTTCGTGGGCGGCGGGTTCCGGGCGGTCACCGTACTACCCGGCGTCCCGCCCGGTGAAGGTCGAGCGGGCTGTCGGACCAGCGCCCGTCCCGCCGGGCCCCGACCGCCCAGGGCAGCGGAGCGGCGGACTTCCGGGCACCCGCAGGGCGCCATACCGCGCGTCGTGAACCGCGAAGACCTGATCGCCGCCCTCGAACGACACGGGACCGACGGCGCCGGCCGGGTGGACCGGATCGGCCGGGACGGCACCCGGGATCCCGGCTTCCGGGGACCGCGGCCGCCGGGAGGGGAATGTCCGTTGTCAGACCACGCAGAACTCGTTGCCCTCCGGATCGGCCATCACCACGTGGTCGGGCCTGCCCCACAGCTCCTCCTCACGGACCACCGTCGCCCCCGCGGCGGTCAGCCGCTCCACCGCCTCGACCACGCGCGGCCACCGCACCTCCCACGGCGTCACACGGCCGCCGCCGGCCTGCACGTCCACGTGCACCCGGTTCTTCACCGCCTTCGGCTCCGGCACCTTCAGGAAGGACAGGGCGGGACCCGTCCCCTCGGGATCGCAGAGGTACGCGCCGTCGTCCCACTCCTCCCGCGGGACCCCGTGGCAGGAGAGCCACTCCTCCCAGCTCCCGAACCCCGCCGGCGCGGGCCTGTGCACGTAGCCCAGCGCCAGCGCCCAGAACCCGGCCAGCCTCGCCGGGTGCGCGCAGTCGATCGTCAGGCTCCACCCGGTCGCCATGCGGCCCTCCTCGCTCGGATGCCGCGACCGTACCGCCCGCCGCCGACACCACCGCCGACACCACGGCCACACCGCCCGCGGGCGCCCCGCACGACGCGGACCGCGACCCGCAACGACCCGCCCGGGCCCCGGAACCGACCCGCCCGGGACAGGGGGCGGGCGCCGCCCCGACCGCGACGGCGGCGACGGCGGCGGCCCGTGCAGCCGCCACCGCCGTCCCCGGAGCGCTACGCGAACGGCCGGCGGTCCGGCGCGCAGACCGTCCCGGGCGCCGGCAGCCGGCCCTCCACCAGGTAGCGCTCCTGCGCCCCGGCCGCGCAGGCGCTCGGGTTGCCCAGGACCGTGTGCCCGTAGCCGTCGACGGTCAGCAGGCGGGCCCCGGCGAGGGTGTCGGCCATCGCGCGCGAGCCCTCGTAGGGCCAGGCCGGGTCACCGGTGTTCGCGACGACCAGCACGGGCGCGGCGGTGCGGCGGTCCCACGGCCCGTCGTAGCGGTCCCGGGCGGCCTGGGAGGGCCAGGACGCGCAGCGCTGGGTCTGCCACACCCAGTACGGGCCGACGGCGCCGGAGCGCGTCTCGGCGAGGGCGGCCAGGGCCGGGTAGTCGGCGCCGGCGGGCGGGTTGGCGGTGTCCGCGCACAGGGTGCCCAGGGTCTGCGCCTGCCCCGACAGCGCGCCCGGCGCCGGTGCCGGGGCCGGGGTGGGGGCTTGCGGTGCGTCGGGGGCGGTCCACAGCTGCTGCAGCCACGCGCCCAGGGCCGCCCAGCCGCTGTCGGGGACGCCCGGCAGCGGCGCGGCCGTGTACAGCATCGACGCCACGGTGGACACCGCAAAGGCGTAGGTCACCTCCCGCGCCGGCGTGCCGGGCGCGAGCGGCCCGCGGCGCAGCCGCTCCAGGAGGGCGGCGAACCTGGCGCGGGTCGCGTCCGCGTCGCCCGCCGCGAACGCGCACGCCGCGGGGCCGGCGGCGGCGCAGCGGTCGAGGAAGGCGTCCAGGGTGCGGGCGGAGGCGAGGTCGCTGCCGGTGCGCAGGAACGGGGGCAGGGCGCGCTGCCGGGGGGTGCGACCGGTGGACCAGGCGCGCGGGTCCAGGGCGCTGTCCAGGACCATCGCGCGTACCCGGTCGGGGAAGAGGTTGGCGTAGACGGCGCCGAGCAGGGTCCCGTACGAGGTGCCCCAGTAGGTCAGGCGCCGGTCGCCGACGGCCTGGCGCAGCAGGTCGAGGTCGCGGGCGGTGTCGGCGGTGGACAGGTGGGCGAGCAGGCCGGTGGTGTCGTTGTCGGCGCAGTGGCGGGCGAGGCCGGTGTAGGCGCGGGTCCAGGCGCTCTGCTGGTCGGCGGCGGTCGGGAAGCCGGCGGGCAGGCCGTCGAGGAGGGCCTGTTCGGCGGCGGGGTCGGGGAAGCAGTGGAGGGTGGTGGAGGCGCCGGTGCCGCGCGGGTCGAAGCTGACGATGTCGAAGCGCCGGCGGACCTGTTCGGGGAAGAGGCCGTAGACGGCGGGCAGGGCCGCGGTGCCGGGGATGCCCGGGCCGCCGGGGTTGAAGAACAGCGAGCCGATGCGGTGGGCCGGGTCGGTGGCGCGGTGGCGGATCAGGGCCAGGTCCAGGGGTGTTCCCCGCGGGTCGCGGTAGTCCGTCGGCACGGCGGCGGTGGCGCACTCGAAGCCCTGGGCGCAGGGCCCGTCCCAGTGCAGGCGCGGCACGGGCGCAGCGGGCGCGGCGGTGTCAGCGGGCGCGGCGGGGTTGTCGGCGGTCGCGGCGGGCGCGGCGGTCGCGGTGTGGGCCGGGGCCAGGGCCGCCAGCACGAGCACGGCCGCGGCAGCACGGAACGCGGTACGCGAAACGGTACGGAAGGCGGTGGCGGGCCGGGGTCGGGGCACGGGCGGCTCCCTCGTCGTCGTGTGTTCCTGATCGGGCGTCACCGAGTCTTGCGTCGACCGCTGTCGGCACACCGGCAGGACGCTGTCCCGCCACTGACACACCACCGTCACCACCGGCACCACCCACAGCACGGGCGGCGCGCGGCCGCTCAGTAGGCTGCGGCCCATGTTCGAGTACCACGGCTGGATCAAGGTTCTGGAGAGCGCCGGCGCCGACGACGAGGAGTACGACGACGACCGTCTCCACCTGATCGTCGGGGGTATCGAGGAGCGCATCCGGGAGATCGGCAGCCCGTACCTGCTCGATCTGCGGTGGATGAACGGGGAGGTGTTCGTCCACTTCGGCGGCTTCGCGAACCACCGTGACGCGCGGATCCCGGCGTTCTTCCGCGAGGTCGGTGAACGGGCGCCGGGCTCCTACGGCCTGCTGCACGTACGCGACGACGAGGACCCCGGCCGTGAGAACGAGGTCCTCGTCCACAGGATGGCCCGCGGACAGGTGAGCGAACACACGGATCCGCTGCTGTCACCCTGCATCCCCGTCCTGGAGGACCCGTTCCAGGGGTAGGACGCGACGCCGGCCGGACCCGCCGCAAGGGGAACGACAACGCCGGCCGGCCACAGGCCGGCCAGGCGGGCGGGCGGCTTCCGGGACGGCCGGCGGGCGGTGGCTGGCGGGGCGGGGCGGGGCTGCCGCTGCCGCGCGCCCAGCCGGGGCCTGCCGCGACACCCCCGAGCGGGAACGCGGGTGCGCCCCCTCGGCCCCCTGTCCGGCACGGGGCCGGACAGGAGGCCGAGAGGGCGCGGCACGAGGCGACCCGCGGACCGGCCACCGGCCACCGGCCACCGGCCACCGGCCACCGGCCACCGGCCCGGAGCGGACCCGGGCGGACGGACCCGGCCGCCCCGGACGGACGGGTCCGGCGGCCCGGCCCCGGGTGCCCGGGGCGCCGGGTCAGGTGATGGAGGCCCCCGAGTCGATGCTGATGACCTGGCCGGTCATGCAGTCCTGGTCGAGGAACAGCGTGATCGAGCGGGCGACCTCGCGCGGGGTGACGAACCGCGGCACCGGGACCTTCTCCCGCATGCCCGCCACCACGTGCTCGGGCAGGGTGTCCGTCATGCCGGTGATCATGAATCCGGGCGACAGGGCGTTGACGGTCACCCCCCGGCGGCCGCACTCCGCCGCGAGCGTGCGGGTCAGCCCGATCAGGCCGGCCTTGGACGCCGAGTAGGCGGTCTGCCCGGCGGTGGCGATCAGCGCCGACGGGGAGACGATGTTCACCACCCGCCCCCAGCGGGCGCGCAGCATCGCCGGCACGCACGCCCTGGCGGTGTGGAAGGAGCCGACGAGGTTCGTGTCGATCACCTGCCGCCACTCGGCGGGGTTCTGCATCGCCATCAGCGCGTCCTTGCGGACCGCCCCGTTGTTGACGAGCACGTCCACCGGCCCCAGCGCGGCCTTGACCTGCTCGTACATCGCGGTGACCGCGTCCCAGTCGGCGACCGAGCCGCTCACCAGCACGTGGTCGTTGACCAGCTGGGCGGCGACCTTCTCCGCCCCGGCCCGGGAGCTGTTGTAGTGCACCGCGACCCGGCAGCCCGCCGCGTCCAGCGCCAGCGCCAGCTCGCTGCCCAGCCCCCCGGAGGCGCCGGTGACCAGCGCCACCGGGGAGTCGGGCCTGGCGCCGAAGGCGTCCTTGCCGCTCACCGCGCCACCCCTCCCCACGTCAGCAGGACCGAGCCCCACGTCATGCCCGCGCCGAACCCGGCCAGCAGCACCGTGTCGCCGTCCTTGACCCGACCCGAGTCCAGGGCCTCCGCCAGCGCGATCGGGATCGACGCCGACGCGGTGTTCCCGTAGCGCTCCAGGTTCGTCACCAGCCGGTCCGCGGGGATCCCCGTGTGGGAGAGCACCGAGTTGATGATCCGGATGTTCGCCTGGTGCGGGATGACGTGGTCGACGTCCTGCGGTGTGATCTTCGCCTGCTCCAGCGTCTCGCGGATCGTGCGCACCGTGTAGCGCACGGCGTTCAGGTAGATCTCATTGCCGTTGATCTGCGCGTAGTGCAGGCCCTCGGCGACGGTCCGCTCGGTGGTGGGCATCCGCGAGCCCCCGGCGAGGACCTTCAGGCTGTTCTTGCACGAGCCGTCCGCGCCCAGGTTCCACGCCCGGATGCGGTCCACCGCGCCCGGCCGCAGGACCACCGCGCCCGCGCCGTCGCCCACCAGGATCGACAGGTCCCGGTCCCGCGGGTTCGCGGTCAGCGTGTGGGTGTCCGAGCCGATCAGCAGGATCGGGCGCGGGTCCATGCGCAGCAGGCCCGCCGCGGTCACCAGCCCGTACACGAAGCCGGCGCACTCGGAGTTCACGTCGTGGGCGCTGCCCGCGATGCCCAGCTCGTCGTGGACGAACGCCGACGTCGCCGGCGAGGGCTGCTCCGGGGTCGCCGTCGCCACGATCAGGTGCGCGATGTCCGCGCCCGTCAGGCCCGCGCGTTCCAGGGCCCGGCGCCCGGCCTCCACGGCCATCGACGCCGTGGTCTGCCCCGGGCCCACCGCCCTGCGCTCACGGATCCCGCACCGCGAGACGATCCAGTGCTCGTCCACGCCGAAACGCTCCGCGAGCTCGGCACTGGTCACCACCCGTTCGGGCACCGACATGCCCCAGCCGGTGACGTCGAAACCGCTCACCACCCGACCCCTCTCCTCGTCCGCCCGCCCGCGCCGGGTTCTCAGTTGGCCTCGGCCGGCACGAGCGCCAGGATCCGCTCGTGGACCACCCGCAGCGTCGTCGTGTCGTCGATGTCCGCGAACAGCGACTCGTCCGCCGGGATGTGCGGGTACTGGTTCTGGAAGCCGTACAGCCACTCCATCAGGTCCAGCGAGTCGACGTCCGCGATGTGCTGCAGCGCGGCGTCCGCGTCGATCTCCTGCGCACCGGAGACCGCCTGGAGCTGCTGGGCCAGGTCCTCGATCGTGGGAATCTGAGACATCAGTGATCGTTCCTCTCCTCGCCCACCCCCGTTTCCCGGGTGATGGGCACGTCAACGCGTCGAATGAACATGCCAGGAACAACCGCCGCCACCCCGCCCCGCACCCGTACCCCGACCACCCCGCCCACCGGCCGACACATGCGGACGGGCGGGCAGGCGGACTGGCGGACGAACGGACGCGAGCGGGCCGGCAGACGGGCAGACGGAACCGGGCGCCTCGGCGACACCCCGCACAGGGCCTGGGCGAACCCGTACCCGCGGACCCGCACCGCACCGCTCCGGAGAACCCTCCCGGCCACCCGCACCACCGCACCGCCACCCGCACCACCGCACCGCCGCCCCCGGCCGGCCCCCGGACACGCGCCCCCGCACCCCGCCCCCGGGAACACACCACACACGGCACCGAGGGGACGGACGAACGAGCGGACACACGGCCACAAGGAACGGACGGACGGACAACAAGCAGGCGGAACAGAAGCAACGACGGGCGGGACGGGCGGGACAGCCGGCGGGAGAACCCTCCGGAACAACACGGCACGACCCCCGGGAACAGCGGTCGACACCACCCGGGAACCGAAGCACCCCCCGCGACAGGCCGTGGGGGCCGCGTGTCTTGCCGAAACCGCATGAAACCCGCCCCCACGCAACCGGCCCGCAACCCACCCACCCCCCGCCCCCTTGCGCACCGCTTGCGAGACACACGCTTACCTGACCCACAACACACCGCACCCGCACGCACACCACCCCGCCGTACCGGCCCGCACGGCGACCACCGCACAACACCGGCCCGGCACCACACCAGGCGCCACCGACCACCCGGCCGGACACCGCACCCGCCACCCCGGACGACACCAACCACCCGGGGACGCAGCCGAGTTCAGCAAGACCACCCGGGCGTCACCCAGCCGCCCGACACGGCAGACACCGAAGAACCGCGAACGGCCGCACCGCCCGCCCCGGACGACACCAACCACCCGGGACAGCGGCCGAGTTCAGCCGGAACCACCGCCGCACACCGGACGGCACCCAGCCGCCCTGAACGACGGCCGGCCCAGCACCACACCACGCGGCACCGAACGGCCCGACCGTTCTCCCGGACGGCACCAACCACCCGGGACAGCCGCCGAGTTCAGCAAGACCACCGCCGGACACCGGACGGCACCCAGCCGCCCACCGCAGGCACCAGGACAGCGGCCGGACCTGTCACCCCGGCCCGCACCGGGCCGACCACCACGGAAACGGCCCGACCGGGCCGCCCACCCGCCCACCCCGCACCGGCCGACCCACCGCCGTCCGACAACCCCACACACCCACAACCGTCAACCGAGGGGCCCCATCCCATGACCACCGTCGAAGCCCGCACCATCAACCCCGACGTCGAGGCCATCCGCCACCACTACGAGGTCCCCAACGAGCTCTACCGGCTCATCCTCGGCCCCACCATGATGTACTCCGGCGGCTACTGGGAGGACGGCGAGGACCTCGTCGCCGTCCTCGACGAGGCCCAGGAACGCAAACTCGACGCCTTCACCGACCTCGCCCGCGCCGCCCACACCGACACCGTCCTGGACATCGGCTGCGGCTGGGGCACCATGCTCAACCGCCTCACCACCGTCCACGGCGTCAAGAAGGCCGTCGGCGTCACCCTCTCCCGCACCCAGGCCGACTTCGTCGACGCCCTGAACAACCCCGCCATCGAAGCCCGCGTCGAAAGCTGGGAAGACCACCGCCTCGCCGACGGCCAGGCCCCCTACGACGCCGCGTTCTGCATCAACGCCCTCGAACACTTCGTCCTGTCCTCCCTCACCCCCAAAGAGCGCACCCAGCGCTACCGCGTCTTCTTCAAGCAGGTCCACTCCCTCCTCAAGCCCGGCGCCCGCTTCGTCCTGCACACCATGACCGTCGAGAACCCCCCGCTGCGCCGCCAGCTCCTCGACGACCTCAAGTTCCTCCAGCGCGAGGAGTTCGAAGGCTGCCACATCCCCCGCCTGCCCGAACTCGCCGCCGGCCTCGACGGCCTCTTCGAGGTCACCGAGATCCGCAACGAACCCGAGTCCTTCGCCCGCGCCTGCCGCGCCTGGCTCCAACTCCTCGCCGCCCGCCGCGACGAAGCCGTCACCATGACCGACGAGACCACCGTCGCCCGCTTCGAGCGCTACCTCGACATCTTCGCCTACACCCTCGAAGACCACATCTTCAACAACTTCCGCGTCACCCTCACCCGCCGCGCCTGACCCCCGGGCCCACCCAGGACACCCGAGACAAGGACACCGACGCCATGACCACCACCCCCGCCCCCAACCGCACCACCAACACCACCACCACCGGCACCGGCACACCCACCGACGCCAGCACCGGCACAGCCCCGGCGGCGGGGGTGGCCCCCACCCCCACCACCAACACCACCGGCACCAACACCGCGGGCACCGCCACCGGCACCGGCACGGGCACGGCCGGCAGCGGTACGGCCGCCGGTACGGCCCCCGGCAGCGGCAGCAGCACGGCCACCGGTACGGCCACCGGCAGCGGCACGGCCACCGACACGGGAACCAGCACGAGCACGACCGGCGGTGCGTCCGCCTCCGGCACGGGCGCGGCCGCCTCCGGCACGGGCGCCACCACGACCGCCCCCCGCACCCCGCACCGCACCACCAGCACGGCCACCGCCGCGGCCATCACCGCGGCCATCACCGTCGCCGCCACCGCCGGCACCACCGCCGGCACCGAGCACGCCACCGCCCCCCACCCCACCGGCGACCTCGCCGTCCGCCACCTCAAAGTCGCCGTCATCGGCGCCGGCATCTCCGGCCTCGGCACCGCCATCGGCCTCCTCAAAGCCGGCATCGACGACTTCCTCGTCTTCGAACGCGCCACCGACCTCGGCGGCACCTGGCGCGACAACACCTACCCCGGCTGCGCCTGCGACGTCCAGGCCCACCTCTACTCCTACTCCTTCGCCCGCAACCCCGACTGGAAATCCACCTTCGCCACCCAGGCCGAAGTCCACGCCTACCTCAAGGACTGCGCCACCCGACACGGCGTCGACCCCCACCTGCGCTACGACCACGAACTCCTCGACGCCACCTGGAACGACACCCACCACCACTGGGACATCCGCACCAAACACGGCCGCTACACCGCCCAGGCCCTCATCACCGGCACCGGCTACCTCTCCGACCCCGCCATCCCGAACATCCCCGGCCTCGACACCTTCACCGGAACCGTCTTCCACTCCTCACGCTGGAACCACGACCACGACCTGACCGGCCGCAACGTCGCCGTCATCGGCACCGGCGCCTCCGCCATCCAGTTCGTCCCCGCCATCCAACCCGACGTCAACCGCCTCGACCTCTACCAGCGCACACCCCCCTGGGTCGCCGCCAAACCCGACAAGCCCAACACCCCCCGCCACACCTGGATGCTCCGCCACCTCCCCGGCTACCAGCGCTTCCGCCGCACCTTCAACAAACACGGCCGCGAAATCGTCGCGTTCTTCATGTCCCGCCCCTCCCGCACCACCGGCATGAAGAACATGGCCGCCGGCCACCTCAAGAAATCCGTCACCGACCCCGCCCTGCGCGCCCGCCTCACCCCCGACTACACCGTCGGCTGCAAACGCCTCCTCTTCTCCAACACCTGGTACCCCGCCATCCAACAACCCAACGTCGACATCGTCTCCGACACCATCACCCGCATCGGCCCCACCCACATCACCACCACCGACGGCACCACCCGCCACATCGACACCATCATCCTCGCCACCGGCTTCACCGCCACCGACCGCCCCGTCGCCCACCTCATCCACGGCCGAAACGGCCACACCCTCGCCGACACCTGGAACCGCGACGGCATGACCGCCCACCGCGGCACCACCATCCACGGCTTCCCCAACCTCTTCATGCTCCTCGGCCCCAACACCACCCTCGGCCACTCCTCCCAAACCGTCATGATCGAAGCCCAGATCACCTACATCCTCGCCGCCCTCAAAACCCTCCACACCCACCACCTCACCACCCTCGACGTCCACCCCCACGCCCAAACCACCTACAACAACACCCTCCAAAACCGCCTCAAAAACACCGTCTGGAACACCGGCGGCTGCACCAGCTGGTACACCGACACCAAAGGCAACAACCCCTCCATCTGGCCCACCTACACCTGGCGCTTCCACCACCAAACCCGCACCTTCGACCTCACCAACTACCAAACCACCACCCACACCAACCACACCCCCAACCCCTAACCCACCACCCACACCCGGCACCCGCACACCCGCCCACGCCCACGCCCACGCCAACGGCCTACACGCGCCCACACCCGCACGCACGCGCCCACGGCCCGAACAAGGACGAGGACACACCAACAAGGCCAACAGGCACCGGGAACAAGAACAACGGGCAACGGACAACGAGCAAGGGGACAAGGGGACAACGGACAGGCCGGCCCACACCACGGACCGGCCACCCACCCCACAACAACAACACACGACACGGGCGGCGGGCAGCAGGCAGCACGGCCAGGACCGACGAAGCCAACGCGGTGAGACCCGAAGACCGGCAGGAACACACAGCACCGGGCACGGGCCCAGCGGGCAGCGGCAGCGGCAGCGGCAGCGGCAGCGGCAGCGGCAGCGGCAGCGGCAGCGGCAGCGGCAGCGGCAAAAGCCAGCACGGCCAGGACCAACGAAGCCAAATGCGCTGAGACCCGAAGACCCGCAGGAACACCCAGCACGGCCAGCTGAAGCACAACAGCAACAAAGCCGGCCCCCCGCCACCACAACCAGTACGACCAGCGAACAGGCAGCGCCGGGACAACCGGGCCAGCAGCGCCAACCGGGCAGCTGCCAGGACCAAGCCGGTGACGCCGACAAGGCCGGTAACACCAGCAGGAACCAGCACGGACGCAAGCACTCGCAGCACGGCACGACCGACCGGAAGGGCCGGTCCACCTGGGCGACGGGACCGGCAGGAACCACCGGCGACACCCGCAAAACCAGAGCACCAGGACCAGTACCGACAGCAGGAACAGCCGGCAAGG
>NZ_JBIAXP010000012.1:160343-255079 GCF_042896795.1 Kitasatospora sp. NPDC001261 | reverse complement strand
GCCTTGCGCACTGGCTCGGGTCCTACACCTTCGACAATGTCGAACCTCCATGGTGATTTCCACTCTCTGCATGCGACTTCGTGTCGCACGCCCTGCTCGTACCACTCCTGGCCGGCTCCGCGCAGCAGCGCGGTGGCCAGCAGGATGGCCAGCTCGCGCCGCCGGTCGGGGCCGCAGTGCTTGGCGAGGTGGGCAAGGACGTGGCGGCTGTCGCGGTGGAACAGGTCGTGCGCCGCGTCCATGCCCGATGTGCCGCCGAACGCGAGCACTTCGGGCTCGTAGACCACCCGGGTCCAGGCGGTCACCGGGCCGGCGGCCCGCGCGGCGGTGAGGGCGCCGGTGAGGGCGGCCTCGACGGTGTGGGGGGCGGTTCCGGGCCCGGACTGGTAGCGCAGCCGCCACCGCTCGCCCTTGCGGACGAAGTGCCAGTGCGCGAGGTGCCCGGCTTCCTCCGCGCCGACGAGGACGGGCCATAGGTGGGCGAGCGCGGCGGGCTCGGCGGCGGCCGGGTCGGAGAAGTGGACGTGCAGTTGGAGCATGGAGGCGGCGCCGTCCGGCCAGGGCCCGGGCGGGTTCGTCAACGCGTCTTCCCTTTCGGCTAGTTGAGGAGCAGGCAGGAGTCCCAGCCGGACAGCACCGTGCCGGTGGTGGCGGTGTGCCGGGCCAGCGCGGCGCCGGTGGCCCCGTCGAGCAGCCCGGCCGGGTCCTCGCCGGCCGGCGGCAGGTGCTCGGCGAGGACGTCCAGCTGCTCGGCGAATGCCGGGCCCGAGCTGTCCTGGGCGACCCGCCACACCGTCTGGAACAGTCCGGCGGTCCCGTGGCACAGCCCGTCGTCGGTGACGCGGCTCAGCTGCGCGGGGTCGGTGAGGCAGCCGAGCAGCGCCGTCTCGGCCAGCTGCCGGCGGGCGGTGTCGCCCAGCGCGAGGCCGGCCAGTTGCTGGGCTCGGGCCAGCCCAGGGATGCCGTAGCACCAGGACGGCCGCAGCGGCCCGCGCTGGCGGGTGCGGCGGGCGGCTTCCTCGGAGCGGGTGACGGCTTCGGGCCACCACGGTCCGTCCGCTCCCTCCTGGCGCCAGCCGTCGAGCCACGCGCAGATCGTCCGGATCGCCTCGATCTGGCCGGGCACGGACACCCGCCGGCGGACGGCGAGGGAAAGCAGCGCGAGGGGGCCGGCGATGCCGTGGGCGAGGCCGAGGTTCCCGTGCCCGCCCGGATAGTCGGGCGAGCGCTCCCCGGACGGCGCCAAGTGCGTCCACCAGCCGGGCAGGCCGCCCGGAAGCGGCTCGGCCAGGCGCACCAGGTAGGCCAGGACGGTGGGCAGCAGGTCGCCGCCTCGATGGTGGCGCAGCAGGTGTGCGCCGATGCCGGTCATCCCGTAGAGCAGGTCGTACTCGCCGAACTCCGGCAGGTCGCCCCGGTCGATGCGGGCGTGCGCGGCCTCCAGCCGGGCTCGGGTCGTCGTCTTCACCGCCCGGTCCAGGGCCTGGACGGCGCGCTCGTAGCGGCCGGGGCCGATCGTCGCGGTGTGGACGGCGTAGGCGGCGGCCGGCGCCCCGTAGAACAGGCCCATGCCGTGACCGGAGCTGACGCCGCCGCGCAGCGCCGCCGCCAGGTGGGCGTGGACGCTTCCCCAGCTCCCCCGACCGCCGGCGGCCTGCTCGATGTGCAGCAGGGCGACGCCGGCCGCGCCCTTGGCGAGGGACTGGGCGGCCCGGTTCACCGCTGGGCCTTCGCGGTGTGGGCCAGCGCTGCGGCGCGGGCCAGCCGGTGGCAGAGCCGCTCGCGCTCCGGGTCGATTCCCAGCGCCCGCACGTGGTGCATGTGGAGCAGGGACAACAGCACCGACTCGTCGGCGGGGTCCGTCTCCTCGAGCCGGTCGCGGTAGGCGGCCAGCGCCCGCTGCCGCTGCTCCCAGGCGTCGGCCACGGCCCGGCCGGTGGGGGTCTCGCGCAGGGCGGCCCAGTTGCCGTCGGGGTTGCCCAGGGCGACGGCCTGCTGGTGGACGGTGCGGGGGGCCGGGGTCGGCGGCGTGCCGCGGGCCGGGATGCTGGTGGAGAGCCGGTGCATCCCGGTGTGGATGCCGTTGAGGCCGGTGGCGATGGCCACCATGCTGGCCGCGGTGACCGCGCGCGGGTCGTGGGCGGTGTGGAGAAGTTGGGTGACGGCGGCGCGGGAGTCGGCGGCGAACACCGTCTCGGCGGCGGTCATCGCCGCGCCGTGCCCGTAGCGGCCGGCCTCGGGGTGGTAGGTGTCCAGCTGCAGGTGGGTGATCAGACCCAGGTCGCGCAGCCGGGCGGCCCACGCCCCGAGGTGCCCGGCGGCCGGGCCGTAGGCGGCGGTGTCCGGCAGCGGCAGGCGCAGCCGCAGGTGCGGATCGGGGTCCTTGTAGCGCAGGAACCACCACAGCGGGGTGTCGAACGCGGCGAGCAGTGCGGGCAGGTGGGCGGTCAGGATCTCGGTGTGCCGGTGCGGGTGGGCGTACAGCCTCGCGGACAGGTAGGGGGAGGAGCCGGGCAGGTGGCCGGAGGTCCGCATCGCGACCGCGCCCCGGTGGCCGGGCCTGGCCGGCGGACGGGTGCCGGCCAGGGGCAGGGTGATCTCGTGGGGGCGGCCGTCGATCCAGCCGAAGGCGGCCGGGTCGGGGGCTTCGGTGAGTTCGGCCACCGGGTGGGCGTCCAGGTGGTCGCGCAGCAGCACCAGGTGGGAGCTCTCGCCGAGGTCCAGACCCAGGCGCAGGTCGTGCTGGGTGAGGAACACCCGGCCGGGGACGCGGAAGCGGGACAGCCAGGCGGCGGCGGCCTGTTGCCACCGTGGCCACGGGGCGGTGCGCGGCGGTAGCGCGTCGGCGGGCAGGTTCCAGCGGGCCGGGGAGAGGATCGTGCGCCGGTAGCGGATCCGGGGGCGGAACGGCATGCGCCCGGCGGCGCCCCAGTCGAACGCGGTGTAGGTGGGGGTGTGGGCGGTGGTGATCTCGCACAGGAACCGGGCGAGGGGCTGGGTGTTGTTGCGGAACTCGATCGCATTCATCACCCGCGGCTCGACAGGCCGGCCGGTGGACAGGCGCAGCAGCCACATCCGGTCCACGTCGCCGCACACCGCCAGGTCCTCCAGGTCGAGGACGGCGTGTGCGGGGTCGGGGTGCTCGGCGAGCGGCAGTAGCAACGGGAGGACGGCGGGGGCGCGGCCGACGTTGGTGACGCGGGCGTGCAGTGGCGGGGCGCACACCTGCACCGGGTCGGCGTCGCCGTCCAGTGTCGGCAGCGCCGCGTAGGCGGCGGTCATGCGGTCGCGGTCGGCCGGGTCGAGCAGGTCCAGGAACCTGCCCGTGGTGGTGCCGGCCGCCCGGGGGGTGCCGGTCACGGTGAGGGCGAAGTCACCCCGGTCCAGGTGCTCGCGGGTCGGCGCGGTGAGGGTGAACGTCAGCTCGGCGTGCGGCTGGACGTGGCCGCCGGCCGCCGGCCGCGCCAGGTTCTCGACGGCCTTGTCGTCGAGGACGGTCTCGAGGCGGCCCTCGACGGCGGCGGCCTGGGCCAGCGACAGAGGCTCGGCGTCGCGGCCGTTCAGGCTCGGCGCGGGCAGCTCGTGCACCGAGTCGCGGTAGCGGGCCGGGAACCCGAGGCCGGTGTTCGGGTTGGTGATCTCCAGGACCGGGACCACGGCACCGCTCCCGTACCGCTCCAGGTAGCGGCCCCGGTAGTCACGCCAGGCCGGGAGCCCGCGGGGTTGCGGGGTGAGACGGGTCAGCACGGTGACGGCGGCCGCGGCCTCGCGCGCCACCGCCGTCGGCAGGGTGAGCGCGGCGTCGAGCCGCAGATCGACCATCAGCGGCTTCTCGGCGGCGGCGGCCCGCGCCATGGTGGAGCCGGTACGGGCCCGCAGCTGCCGCCCGTGTGCACGGCCGGTGTTGTGTCGATACAGGTCCTGATGGACGTCGCGCAGTACGGCGAGCAGCGGCGCGGCCGAGCCGATGCCGGCGGCTCCGGCCCGGTCGAGGACAGCGAGGACGTGGCCGAGCGGGTCGGTGGCCGTCATCGGCGGCCGCAGCGCGGTCAGCAGCACCCGCCGGGCGACCAGCGCGCGAAGCAGCTGCCGGATCGCGGCGGGGTCGTTGCGGGGGAACTCCTCGGCGAGCCGGCCGGCCAGCTCGCCGAAGCTCAGCGGGCCCGCGGCCGCGCGCACCGCGGCTTCGACCGGGCGGGTGCGGCGTACCGCCACCTCCAGCGGGTCGCCGCCGTGGACGGGGTTGGCCTGCCACGGCACGACCAGGCGCTCGCCCCGGGCGAAGCACAGCGGGTTCGCGACCACGCTCAGGTGCTCCAGCAGCAGCTCGTCGCTCTCCAGACGGGCGAGGACGTCGGCCAGCCACGCCGCGTCCGGCCGGGCGACCGCCTGGTGCGCGTCGCCGAGGGTGAGGGAGAGGCGCTCGCCGAGGCGGGCGGGCGCAACGCCGGCGAACAGGCCGAACGGGGTGGCGCGGGACTGCGCCCGAAGCACGTACTTGAGGACCGACACGGTGATGCGCCGCACCTGTCGCCGTGTCCGGCCCCGCCCGTCGATCACCGCGCGGACCTGGTCGGCCAGCACAGGGCTCGCGGCCTCGACCGCCTCGGCGAACCGGGCATGCGACCAGACCGTGTCCAGCCAGGCCCGCCACTGCTCCGCATCCCCGTCGGCCAGGTCCGGCCAGGCCGGTTCGACGGTCAGGGCCCCCGCCCTGAGCAGCACGGCATCCACGGCACGGTACAACGCTCATCACCCCCACGAGAAGACGGAAAGGGCCCGGCGGGCGGGCGGGGACGTTTCGGTCCCGGCCCGCCCGCCGAACGTTCAGCTGTTCAGCTCAGGCGACGTTGCCGCCGCCGCTGGCGCAGGCGCTGCCGGAGCAGGTGCTGCCGCAGTTGTCGTTCGTGTCGCGCAGCAGGTCGGCGAACACGTCGCCGCTCTCGACGATGGTCGGGTCGAGGTCGAAGTCCGAGCCGTCGAGCGCGGCGACGTCGGTCTTCTCGGTCTCCGGCGCGATGAGCGTCCGAGGCGCCATGCTGATCCCCTCCTTGGGTGGTCGGTTTCTCGGGTTACCCGGCCCGCTTCAGGGCCAGGAGATCGTGATGCGGGTGTGCCGCTTGTCGATGACGCGGCCCTCACCCAGCTGGCCGTCCGGCGTGGTCGCCGGGTGGACGGTGAACTGCGGGCCGGCGCCCGAGCGGTGGTCTCGGTCCCAGGTGCGGATCTGCTCGGCCAGCCGGGCGGCCAGCTTCGCGCCGTCCGGCCCGTAGCCGTGCGCGCCGAACTCGAACGTCGGGTCCTCGCTGACCTTGCGCAGCGCCAGGTAGGCCAGGCTCAACCCGTCGGTCATCGCGGGGCAGGCCATGCGGTTCTGCGGCGCGACGAGCTTGGTGTCCGGGGTGGCGGACAACATGCAGAATCCGGGCAGCGCGGTGGCCAGCCACAGGTGCAGGGAGTCGAACGGCTCCATCCGGCCGACCGCCACCCCGGTCCACTCCTCGGTGCGCTCGCTGTCCAGGGCGCCGGTGAGCGGGCCGGCGTCGACCGGCGGCTCCTCGTCGAAGCGCAGCCCGACCTCCTCGCCGTGCAGGAGCAGCAGCTGTTCCTCGTGTGCGCCGACGCCCTGCATCCGCACGAAGCCGCACACCTCGGCGGACAGGCTCACCAGCCGGTCGCCTTCGCGGCGCAGGGTGATCGAGCGGGAGACGCCGCGCATCCGCAGCGGCACGGTGATGGTGCCGTGCTCGGTGAGTTGGTCGACCCAGGCCGGCGGGATGTCCCAGGCCCCGACGGTGACCAGGATCCGGTCGAAGGGGGCGCGGTCGGCGCAGCCCACCTCGCCGTCGCCGAGGACGACGTTCACCCGCTCGTAGCCGGCAGCGGCCAGGCCGCGGGTCGCGCGGTCGGTCACGTCCTGGTCGATGTCCAGGGTCGTGACCTCGCCGTCCGCCCCGACGATCTCGGCGATCATCGCGGCGTTGGTGCCGCTGGAGCCGATCTCCAGTACGTGGTGCCCGGGCTTGATGTCGGCCTGCTCCAGCATGAACGCCTGGATCCGTGGGGCGGAGACCGAGCTGATCGCGGTCCCGTGCTCGTTCCGCTTGGTGATCACGACGTCCTCGACGCCGTAGGCCTGCCGGACGGGCGCCTCCGGCACGAAGGCCTCGCGCGGCACCGTACGGAAGGCGCGCTCGACCGCGGCGGTCCGGATCTCGCCCATGGAGATCAGCTGCTCGACCATGGCCGTCCGCAGCTCCTCCGGGGTCTCCGTGCTGGTGGTGGCGGTCTCCACCGTGTCAGACATGCAGTGCTCGCTCTCAACGTGATGATCAGTTAACTGTGCTGCCAGTAAGCGCAGTTGAAACTGGAAGCCTACGGGCTCGGCGCGTCACTCCCGCCCGGCGGACAGGTCGGCGCCGGCCTGGCCTATCCGCGCCTTGACGCGGTCGAGCGCGGACTGGGTGGACTGGGTGGACTGGACCAGCCCGGTGTCCCTCTTGGCGATCCGCAGCCGCAACGCCTCCCGCAGATGAGACCGCGCGAGGACGAGATTGCCCTTCTCCAGCAGGTGCTTGCCGAAGTGCCGGAGCGCGTAGTCGAGGAGTTCCGGCTGCCGGCTCCGGGCGGTGGCCATGGCCCTGCGGTAGAGCACGTCCGCAGTCTCCACGTCACCGGCGTAGCGGTGCGAGTCGACCAGGTTGGCCTCCGGGGAGGATCGGAACGGCCAGTAGCGAGAGCGGTCAGCCGTCGATGAGCTGCCTGGGGATGTGGCCGGAGGCGCGGAGCTCTCGCAGGTCGGGGATGTGGTTATAGAGGGTGCCGGGGCTGACGCCGAGGATCCTGGCGATCGAGGTGATCGACTGCTCGGGGTTGGGCAGCAGCGTGCGGGCGGCCTGGATGATCTCGGGGGTGGCGACGGTGGGGCGTCCGCCGACCCGGCCGCGGGCGCGGGCGGCGTCCAGGCCTTCGCGGGTGCCGGAGACGATCAGCTCGCGAATGAACTCGGCGAGGGCGGCGAAGACGTGGAAGACGAGCCGGCCGCCGGGGGTGGTGGTGTCGAGCCGCTCATGCAGCGAGCAGAAGCCGATCTCCCGGCGACGCAGTTCGCCGACCATGTTGGGGTGCCGTTAACGACCGTGCCACCAGCCCCAAACGGGCTCACAGCCCCTCGTCGGCCGGGCGTCGGGGACTTGGTGCGCGCGGCCGTGAATCGAGCCGATGCCGGGTGGGACAGGCTCCCGGAAGACGGGCCGCAGGAGCCTCCGGCTTTGTTCTGGCCGGGTCAGTCCCATCAGTCGGCCTTCCAGCCGTTTCTCGCGATCGCCTTCTTCGCCCGGTGAGTAGCGAATATGGTCTGATGGGTTGTCAGTGGCAGTCTGGGGAGTGTGATGACGGGCATCGAGATTGCGGTCGGGTACGTGTTCGCGTGGGCGGTCCGCAAGGCGAAGCGGGTGGCCGGCCGGGCGGACGGGGAGGTCGACCGCACGCTGGACACGGCGATGGACCGGCTCCACGACCTGGTCGGCCGCAAGCTGGGCGAGGACTCCGCACTCAGGAAGCTGGCCGAGGAGGCCGCGGCGGGGCAGGACGAGCCGAGCGACCGTACCCGGCGACGGGTGCACGACGCGCTGGACGAAGCTGTTGAGGAGGATCCCGGCTTCGCCGCGGCCCTGGACAGCGCCGTGAAGGAGTTGCAGTCCCTGTCCCGCACCGTCGGCGGGGTCGCGGCGGGAGACGGCGGGGTGTCCGTTGGCGGGAACGTGGACATCCGAGCCGACCGGGGGTCCGCCGCCGCCTGGACCATGGGCAACGTGACCCTGGGAAACCCTCCGCAGCCGGGAACGCCCGCGGGCTGAGCGGCCCCGGCACCACGGCAGTCCCAGGCGTCGCTGGCCCGATCCGGGGCACGAACGGCGCGATCGTCGCCGGGACCATCGAGAACCTCCACCAGCACTACCCGGAGAACAGGAGGACCGCCCGCCTCGACCGGCCACGGCCAGTCGGGCGGTGGACCGCGCAGCACCTCGGCGTCCACCCTGCCATCCACGGCATCAGCACCACCGACGCCGAGGGCGTGTTTGTGCTTCCGGCGTACCTCGAACGCGCCCACGACCAGCAGTTGCGCAACCGCCTGAGCAGCGCGGTCCGCAGCGGACAGACGATGTTCGCGCTCGTGCGGGGGACGTCCTGCGCCGGCAAGACCCGCACCGCCTTCGAGGCCGTCCGTGCCTGCCTGCCCGACTGGCAGCTCGTCTACCCCAAGACCCCCGAGGGGCTTCTGGCCCTGCTCGACGCCGGCGCCCTCGCCCCGCGCACTGTCCTGTGGCTCAACGAAGCCCAGAACCACCTCCGTGGTTCCGAAGGGGAGGAAGCCGCCGCCGCGCTGCACAGCCGCCTGGAAGAGACCGGACCGGTCGTGATCCTCGGCACGCTGTGGCCCGAGTACCACCGCGACCTCACCGCCACACCCCAGCCCGGGCAGGGCCGGGAAGACGCACACCCGAACGCCCGTGCCCTGCTCGCCCGGGCCGTCGTGGTCGACGTCCCCGCCTCCTTCACCACCGAGTCCCTCAAGAATCCGCTCGTGAAGCGCGACCCTGCAATCGCCGCAGCCGCGCACACCAGCACCGGCGGAAAGATCACCCAGACCCTCGCGGCCGGCCCCCAGCTCGTCGACCACTACGAACAGGCCACCGAACCCCACGGCCCCTACGGCCACGCCGTCATCACCGCGGCCATGGACGCCCGCCGCCTCGGCCACACCTCACCTTTGCCCGCCGCACTCCTCAAGGCCGCCGCCCAGGCATTCCTGACCGAGGAGCAACGCGCCGGCGCGGACCCCGCCACCTGGTTCGACCACGCCCTCGCATACGCGCGGCAGAAGGTCAGGTCCGTGGCCGCGGCCCTGGAACCCGTCGCGAACCCCGATGGCATGGGTCCTCTCCCTGACGTCTACCACCTCAGCGACTACCTCGACCACCACGCCCGCACCACCCGCCGATACACCTTCCCACCCGAGCCCTTCTGGACCGCCGCCCAAGAGCACGCCAGCACAACCGACCTGCCCCGACTAGCATCCGCAGCCCGAGAGCGGGGCCGCATCCGCATCGCAGCAGGCCTCTCCCAGCGGGCCGCGGACGCCGGAGACTGCTCGGCCCTGGTGAGCCTGGCCGGGCGGCGGGAATGGGACAGAGACTGGGTGGGCGCGGAACGGCTGTACCAGCGGGCCGCGGACGCCGGAGACTGCTCGGCCCTGGTGAGCCTGGCCGTACTGCGGGAGTGGGCCGGGGACATGGTGGGCGCGGAACGGCTGTACCAGCAGGCCGCGGATGCTGGACACACCGAGGCCCTGTGGCGTATGGCCGATCGGCGGGAGCGGGCCGGGGACATGGTGGGCGCGGAACGGCTGTACCAGCAGGCCGCCGACGCCGGACACCACATGGCCCTGGCGACCCTGGCCGTACGGCGGGAGCGGGCCGGGGACACGGTGGGCGCGGAACAGTTGTACCAGCAGGCCGCCGACGCCGGACACCACTGGGCCCAGGGGCTCATGGCCGTGCCACGGGAGCAGGCCGGGGACACGGCGGGCGCGGAACGCTACGCCCAGCGGGCCGCGGACGCCGGAGACACCCTCGCCCTGGTGGGCCTGGCCAGGGTGCGGGAGGAGGCCGGGGACACGGCGGGCGCGGAACGGCTGTACCAGCAGGCCGCCGACGCCGGAGACCAGTGGGCCCTGGTGAGTCTGGCCGCGCGGCTGGGGGCGGGCGCCGATCGCTACCTCCAGCAGGCCGCGGATGCTGGACACACCAAGGCCCTGGTGAGCCTGGCCGGGCGGCGGGAGCAGGCCGGGGACACAGCGGGCGCGGAACGGCTGTACCAGCAGGCCGCGGATGCTGGACACACCAAGGCCCTGGTGATCCTGGCCGAGCGGCGGGAGCGGGCCGGGGACACAGCGGGCGCGGAACGGCTGTACCAGCAGGCCGCCGACGCCGGAGACCACTGGGCGCTGAAGAGCCTGGCCATAGTGCGGGAGCGAGCCGGAGACGCGGCAACCGCAGAACGGCTTCAGCGATTCGGTCTGGAGGCCGACGGTTCTCCGGCCCAGCCTTGGGGCTAGCCCCACACAAACGATGGTTTGTTGAAGCCGGTCCGTCGAAAACGGTGGGCGGCCCCCGGATCGGCGCCGATATCCTCGCGGACGTGATCTACGAGGGAACGATAGGCATGGATGAGGGCGCTCCGACGACAGCGCGCCTCCGCGATGTACTGAACCGTGCCGGGCACGTCGTGATCGCCGAGGGATCTCCTGACGAGGCGGACTCCGGTGACGTGGCGCGGATCGTGGTGACCGGCGCTGAGATCGCAGACCTGGCCCAAGTGCTGGCCATTGTGGACGGCGGCACCGGTGACCGGTGCCTGTGCAACGGCTGGCCGACGATCATGGTTCACGACGTCAAGGGCGAGCTGATCGCCTGCTGGACCCTGCACCACCAATCCGGTCTTCGAGGAATCGGTGACTGTGATGCCGACCTTCAGGACGGTCCGGCACTCACCGAGTGGCTGGCGGAGCGAGGCCTGACCGGATCGCGAGAGGTTCAGGCGGGGCTGGCCGTGCAAGAGGCCGAGAAGGACCGGCGCCGACTGCGTTGGCTCCAGGCCGCACCCGCCGGGCTGCGCGACGCAGCCACGAAGGTCTCCACCCCGCCAGGGCGCGACCTGGAAGCCTGGTCAGATCGGCTCCGCGACGCCGAGGCCCGACTTGCCACGCTCGTCCAAGATGGCTATCCCGACGAGATCGAGCGGATCCGCGTCCTACTGGCATGGGCCGGGATTTCCGCCAGGGAGTCCACCGGCGGCCTGAAGTGGTACGACATGGCGGTCCAGCAGCTGCTGCTGGCCGAGGACCCCGACCTCATCATCGCCGCGCTTGGCACCGGCTCACCGAGCCCGGTCCAGCTCGACGGCGCGAGCCAGCTCTTCAGCTCCTTCGAGTGGACTGGAGCGCACGGCAAGGACCTGCCTGAGCCGCTGCGGTCGATGCTGATCGGGCACATCCAGGCAGACGGCACCGACCCCATGAGGTTCCGGATGCGCCACGGCTACTACGGTGCCGAGCGATCTGCCTGACAGGACGTTGCTGGCTTCCGGACGGGTTTCCACCGACACCTTCGTCGGCATCGCCCCCGTCTCCGGTTGCCGGTCATCGCCGCCCAGTTCCCGGCCGCTGTCGAGGGCGGCCAGGTACCCGGCTGACCAGCGCCCCTATCGCTCACCGTCGTCTTCACCGACGGACGGTTCGCGCAGGGGCCGGCGCCCGGCCTCCTGCGGCCGGAAGAACGCGTACCGGCCGAGGAAGTTGATGTGGTCGAACTGCAGCGGCGAGAGGCGGGCCAGCAGGTCGTCGGTGACGGGGAAGCCGTCGGCGGCCAGCTGCTTGGCCGCCCGGTCCAGGTAGAGGCTGTTCCACAGCACCACCGCGTTCAGGGCCAGCCCAAGCGCGCCGAGCTGGTCCTCCATGCCCTCGCGGTAGTTCTGCCGAAGCTCGCCGCGCTGGCCGAAGAAGATCCGCCGCGCCAGGCGGTGGCGGGCCTCGGTGATGTTCAGCTGCTTGCCGATCATGCGGCGGTAGCCGTCGTCGGAGATGAACTGCAGCAGGTGCAGGGTCTTGAAGATCCGGCCGTAGTGGGCGAAGGCGTCGCCCAGGCCGGTCGGGCGCCCGTCCCGGGACAGCATGCGGATGAGGTCGTGGCCGCGGACCTCACCGAGGGTCAGGGAGCCGGCCACCCGCAGCATGTCGCCCCAGTGCGCCCGGATCCGGTCCAGGCGCACCGTGTGCCGGGAGACCTCCTGCAGCGGCCCATAGTCGGCGCTTGCGTGGGTGCGCCACAGGCGGGCGTCGGAGATGTCGGCGATCCGCGGGGAGAACTGGTAGCCGCAGATCGCGAACAGCCCGAACACGATGTCGCTGTAGCTCGCGGTGTCGGTGACCACGGTCTCCGGCTTCGGCCCGCCGTCGCGGCCCAGCATCGCGTCCAGGATGAACAGCGAGTCGCGCAGCGTGCCGGGCACCACCACTCCGCCCAGGCCCATGACCTGGTCGTTGACCACGTTCAGCCAGGTGGCGCCCTTCTTGCGCAGCCCGAAGTACCGGGGGCTGTAGCCTGCGTGGATCGTCTGGACAGGCACGGTGAACCGCACCCCGTCCGCGGAGGCGACCAGGCCGCCGCCCCAGGCCCGGACGATGTCGACCTTGGCCTGCGCGCCGATGAGCATCCCGTTGGCGGCGCTGATGGTCTCGGCCCGCAGGTATCCCTGGTCGACCTGGACCAAGCGGGCGCGGGTGAGTGCTGGCACGTTCGGCTTGGCGACCGGGGTCAGGCCGACGTTGCAGGCCTCCGCGAGCAGCAGCGCGCAAACGCTGACCTCGAAGTCGTCCATGTGCGGATCGGCACCGGAGATGTGGGTGAACGCGGTTGTCATGCCGGTCAGCTCGGCGACCTCCAGCAGCAGCTCGGGGAAGTCGACCTTCGGCAGCATGCTGTTGGCCAGCTGCCGGAAGGCCGGCATCAGATTCGGCTCGGGGGCGGGGCCGAGCCGGTCCAACTGCAGCTTGCCGTCCTTCACCGTCACCGCGCTGTTCGTCGGCAGCCGAGCAACGACCTGGTGGTAGGCGCCGTGCAACGCTCCGGCGAGCTCGGCCAGGTGCGCGGCCGGCTCCGCGTCCAGTCCCAGAGCGGTGAGCACCGTCGGCTCGGCGCTCTCCCAGCGGTCGCCGGCCAGCAGCTTGGCCCGCGGGTCGCCCCACCGGTCTCCGTCCCTGGCGAACACGTCCCGGCGCCGAAGTGCCCGGTGCAGGTGCTCCAGCACGCAGAACGAGTACGCCGCCTTCTCCACACAGCCTGGCTCGACGTCCGGATTGGCGAACACCAGGCGCCGCCACGAGCCGGTAACCAACTGCTGGTCGACCTCGCTCGCGGCGACCTTGCGGCGGCTGACCAGGTGGGGCAGCTGCTTCAATGCCTTCACCACCGTGGCCCCGGCCTCCACCGCGCCGAAGTCCACGGTGTCCACCAGCAACCTGATGAAGCCGCGCACCGTGCCGTACCGGGAGGCGAGCGCGGCCCGCCACTCCGCGTCCTCGTCCCCGTCGCCTTCCGGTACGCACTCGGCGATCACGGTCAGCGCCTCGGCGAGCTTGGCGCGCGGCACCACCTTCTCGATCGCCTCCCAGGCGTCCAGCACCGACACCGCCTCGCCGTCCAGGGTGGCGGGTGCGGTGCCCAGCAGCACCTCCACCGCCTTGGCCACCCGCCCGGCCGCCTTCTTCAGCTTCGGCAGGCTCTTGAGCTTCTCTTCCCGCCCGATCCGCTCGGCCCGGGCCAATAGTCGGCTGCCCATCAGGACGTCGAGCAGGTCCAGGGCATCGTCCACCGAGGCCGTCTCCAGGTGCCGCACCGTGGCCAGCATCGTCGCGGTCTTCCGGGTCTCCTCCAGATCCCGCAAGGTGGGCGCCTTCGAGCCCAGCCCGTACCGGGCCAGCGCCGCCATCCGCGCAGGCGGCACCGCGCCGGTCTCCACCAGGCCGGCCCCGAGCGCCCGCACCTCCCGGGCCCGGTCCAGGGCCTCGCGCATCGCCGTCCCCGACACCCGCACCGGCCCGGTCCGCAGCCGCTCCAGCTCCGAGACCCGCCTGCCGTACGGCACCTTCAACAGCTCGCGCATCGCCTGCCGAAGCTCGTCCGGCACCGCCTCGTCCAGCGTCCGGTACAGCTCCGCCATCTCATGAGCCCGCGTCTCGGCCACCAGCCGGGTCAGCGTCGTGATCCCCGGCAGCAGCACTCGATTGTCCACCAACCACATCACCGCCCGGTCGAACAGCGCCCGCGGCCCCTCCACCGACGCCCACACCCGCGCCGCAAGGAAGGCTCGCACCTCTTGCTCGGCCTCGCCGAACTCGCGGTAGCCGAACGCGTCCCGGATCTCCCAGGCATGCTCGTAGCGACTCTGCTTCCGTACCCCGTACCCAGCCCACTCGGCCGCCTCGACGCCGAGCTGCTCGGCCGCGAACCGCACCACCACGGCCGGCACCACCGCCAGGTCCTCCGTCGGGAAGACTCCGAGCATCCGCACCGAACCCCACAGCACCGCGAAGCCGAGCCGGTTCGCCGGCGACCGCTTCGAGCGGGCTGCCACCAGCCCCGGCGCGTCAAGGCGGAAGAACTGCTCCAGCTCGCCCGGAGTGGGCTCGGCCGCGAAGCGCCCGTAGCGGGAGACCTGATCGTCAGACAGGAAATCAACTGGCATGACCTGGAACGTAGGGCCGCTGACCAGCGCAGATGGGCCGAGTCACCGAACCGGAACCAAGATCGGCCCGTTGTCGCTACTGGCCGTTCCGATCCTCCTCAGAGGCCAGGTTGAGCTCGGTCGCGATGACGGCCCGGACGTTGCCGGCGGCTTCGGCCAGGCCGCGTGCCTGCCGCAGGAAGGCACGCGCTGCGAGCTGGTCGCCCAAGGTCGGCAGCCCGATGCCGATCCACCGCGTCAGGTCCCGTCTGCGATCGGGGTCCGCGTCCGGCGGCAGCACCCGCAGGTGGCCGCTCGCAGCGCCCCGGTGCTCGCCGCGCCGAGCACCTCGATGCCGCGCCGCAGGGCGACCAGGATCTCCTTGTGGCGCAGGGCCGGGCTCTGGTGGAAGACCCCGTCGATCGGCACGATCAGGTCGCCGTCGGCGATCGAGGAAGCGAACAGGTCGCCGTGCCGGGCCGGGCGGTGCACCCGGACTCGCGGGTGCCGCAGCACGGGCTCGCGCGGGCGCAGCGTCGGGCCGACGTACAGATGATTCATCGGATCCCCCAGGGAGGACATCCCGGTTCAGGAAGCGGGCGGTGACTACCACTCCTGGTCGACGCCCTCCGCGAGCACCAGGTCCTCCAGGGCCTGCGGTTTCTCCTCCGGGCCGGTGCTCGCGGCGATGGCGATGGCGGCGGACTTCGACAGCATGGTGCCTTCCTTCGAATCGCATCCCTGCCGTCCGGGAGCGGACGCGCAGTGAACGGCGGTGGCACTACGGTCCCGTCTTCGACCCGCTGCGGTCACGGGCAGCGGTGACCGCCTTTTCCGGACCGGCGTCAGCTCGCTCACCTGGGCGGGAGTTTCGAGGCAGGCCCAGAAGAGGACAGTGCGTCATGTGGGAATCGCGGAGTGTGACCCATGTGGCGTAGTCGGGTCGCTACGGTGAGGTGGTCAGGCCGCTCACCGCACCCATCCGGGAGCCACCATGCCTCCACGCCCCAAGCCCGGATCCAAGACCCACCGGGACTCGCTCCGCACCGAACTCCTCGCCGTCGGCGCCCCGATCGCGACGATCGCCGCCGAGATGCGCACCCGCTTCGGCTGCCGTCCACGGGAGGCTTGGCGCCACGCCCACGGCTGGACTCTCCAGGAGGCGGCCGACCGACTCAACAACGCCGTCGGCGCCGCCGGGCCCGCGACGGACGCCTCCCTTCTCGGCAAATGGGAGAAGTGGCCGGCCACGGCGGGCCGACGGGTCACCCTGCGGGTGCTCACCGTCCTCGCCGAGCTCTACGGCGCCTCCTTGGAAGACCTGCTGGATCTGGAAGACCGCCGCGCCCTGCCCGAGTCCGATCTGCGCGTGCTGCGACACCAGGCCGCCGGCGATCCGGCCACGGCCGTTGCGGCGCCCCTCCCCCCGGTGCCCGACGTGCCGCTCACCGGCGCCGAGCTCATCCACACCGCGGCCGACGAGTCGGCGCAGTGGACGCAGTGGGCCGAGGTCCCCAACTGCGGGCCGGTCAGCGTGGAACAGTACGCCGCCGACGTCCGCGGCTTCGCCGCCGACTACCTCATGGCCCAGGACCCGCTGAAGGTCTACGGGCAGACCCACAGATCACTCGTCCGGGTCTGGGACCTGCTGTACGGGCACCAGAACCTGGAGCACCGCCAGAAACTCTTCGCGACCGCCGGCTACCTCGCCGCGATGATGGCCTGGATGACCAGCGACCTCGGACACATGCGGCAGGCCGGAACACACATCCGCGCCGCCATGGTGGCCGCCGAGATGGCCGGCGACCGGGGCCTCCAGGCATGGGTCGCCGCCACCCGCAGCAAGCTCGCGTACTGGGACGGGCAGTATCGCGCGGCCATCCGGCACGCCGAACACGGCGCCGCCATCCAGGCACCCGGAACCGTCACCGTGCTGCTCCACTGCCAGGCCGCGGACGCGTGGGCGGAAGTCGGTGCGCACACCGAGGCGAAGGCCTCGTTCGGCCGAGCCGAGGACGCCGCCGGGCTCGATCTCGCCAACGCCTTCCACGACCAGGTCGGCGGGCTGTTCGCCTGCACGGACGGACGGCTGGCCAACTACGGGGCGGGCATCTGCCTGCGCGGTGACAACCCGACCCGGGCGCTGGCCCACGCCGACCGCGGCCTCGCCGCTCTCCAGCGCCAGGACGTCCGGCCCCTGGGCACCATCGCCCAGCTCCACATCACCCGCGCCGGAGCCCACCTGCTCGCCGACGAACCCGAAGGCGTCCTCGACGCACTCGCCCCCGTCCTCGCACTGCCCGCCGAACACCGCACCGCCCCCGTCCGCCGGCGCCTGCGCGACCTGGCCCGGGACGCCGCCGGATCGCCCATGGGCAACAGCGCCGCCGGACGCCGCCTGCAAGCCGTCGTGGAAACCGCCGTCCGCGAAGCCAAACTCGCCCTCTGCCTCACCGGCCCGGACAGTGATTGGATCAGCAACTATGACTGACACCCCTGCGCGCATGGCCGATCACTGGTGGTGGCGTCCCGGCTGGGAACCGGGCACCCGCTGGTACACCTGGCACCTGACGTTCGACGGCGCCGACGACGTCCACCGCCTGGCCGCCGACTACCGCCACGCCCTGGCCGGCGTCCCCGGCCTCGACCTGGTCCCCGACCGCTGGCTTCACCTCACCATGCAGGGCCTCGGCTCCACCGCCGAGGTCAGCGAGGCCGACGCGCGCGCCATCGCCGACGCCGCCGCCCACCACCTCGCGAAGATCCCCGCGTTCGACCTCGCCCTGGGCCCGGCGATCGTCACTCCCGAGGCCCTGCTCCTCACCATCGACCCGGCCGAGCCCGTGCGCGCCGTCCGCACCGCCATCCGCGCGGCCATCGCCGACGTCTGGCCCGAGGTCCCCGAACCCGCCGACAACTTCCGGCCCCACGTCTCGGTGGCCTACTCCAACGCCGCCGGCCCGGCCCGACCGGCCGCCGACGCCCTCGCGGGCGTCACCACCTACCCGGCCGCCGCCCGCGTCACCGCGGCCGAACTCATCGTCCTCGGCCGCGACCGGCGGATGTACGAGTGGGAGACCGCCGCCCGCGTCGCGCTCGGCTGAACAGCGCCAGGTCCAGGCTCAGGCCGGCCAGGAGCGCCGGAGCCCGCTGCCCCACGCTCCTTGCCGCCCGATCCCACACCGGCGCGGGCCTTCGGGCCCGAACGCCGACCCGGCTCCTGAGCCAGCGGCGCTCGGCCCAGCGAGACAGGACATTCACACCGCTTCCCTCAACTACCTGACAACAGCTCGCTCGGCGTCGACTCCGCGATGCCCAGCTCCACCGGTGCAGCCGCCTTCGAACCGTGGCGCCCTACGAGGAACTGGGCCGCGATGCCGTGCTGCGCCCGTCCGTCCTGACGGTCGAGCGCAGCAGCTCGGTGACGGTGGCGGCCGCCCGGACGCCGGCCGGCGGGTGGACGGCGCGGGCAGGGCCAGCGCGGCTCTGTGGAACCCGCGCAGTTCCGGCGGACAGCTGCACACCGGTGACACTGCTGCCCCATCAGTCTTTCGGAGTCACGGTAGCCGGGGCGACCCTACGGCCCGCAGAGCAAGACCCACCAGCTGAATCACGGCTGAAAAGCCCACTGAGCGCCGGTTTTCGTTCCTACCGGTCTCGACCCGTTACCCCAGGAAGGGGTTGGGGCTGGCGGCGAGGCCGTCGGCGGTGAGGGTGTCGGTGAGGTGGGTGAGTTGGGGGTGGGTGGAGGCGACGGCGCGCAGGAGGTCGCGGACGCTGGGCGCGGGGTCGAGTCGGCGGCCGCGGCCGCTGGTGAGCAGTGGGCCGGCCTCGGGGCTGCTGTGGGGGGCGGCGGTGCGGCGGTGGGGAAGGTAGTCCTCGACGGCGAGGGCGACGGGCGCCGGGAGCTCCTGGAACTCGGTGCCGCCGCCCTTGAGGGTGACGAGGGCTGTGGTGCGGTGCTGCTCGCGCACGATGCCCTCGACGTCGAGCGCGACGGCCTGGTGGGCGCGCAGGCCGCGGCCGAGGACGAGGTAGCCGAGCGCGCGGGCGCGGTGGGGCATCAGGCCGCTGTAGCGGTCCAGGGCGGAGACGTAGAGGGTGGACTCGGCACGGGTGAGGGCGGGGCGGCCGGGGAGGTCGGCGACGGAGGGGCGCAGGGTCTTGGGGGCGGGGTTGACGATGCCGGGGTCGAAGCGCTGGGCGTGCTGGTAGAAGCCGCGTACCGCGCTGACGAGGAAGGCTCGGGTACGGGCGTTGTCCGCGCCCGCGGTCCAGTTCTTGACGTCGCGGCCGCTGGCGCTCCAGACCCGGTCCCCGATGTACGCGATCCAGCGCATGACCTCGCGCGGGTAGTTCAGCCGGGCGCTGTCGCCGAGCGGGGTGGTCGTCAGCCAGTCGGCGAGCACCTGCTCGGGGTCGGGGCGGAGGACTGGGAGCTCTTCCTCGGAGGTGGGCTCGCCGGCTGGGATGTGCATGGGGCCCAGGGTGTCACAGGCCGGTCGGGGAGGTGTCGAGCCGGGTGTTCTCCCGCTCGCCGTACGCCTCCAGCACCGAGGCGTCCTCGATGTCCAGGTGCTCGGCCGGGTACGTTGCGACTTCGTCGGCACGTCGGTCGGGTCGTCCAGGAAGAACCGCTCCAGCTCCGCGCGCGGGTCGGCGCCCCTCGGAACGCCGTGTACCCCGCGGCCTGCTCATCCGTCAGAACTCGACCGGCATCCCGAACCGCGAGGCGGTTGAGCAACGCGACCGCCGAAGGTTCAACCACCATGAAAGCGTAGTCAACGGGTTCTGGAGAGTGGGGAGAGGGTTTAGCGCCAGTGTCGCTCCGATGATCCTCGCCCCCGAGACAAGGCTGTCGGCGCGGCGGCGGATCCGTCGCCGCCAGGGGTCGTTCCAATTGAGGGCGGCCACGTCCTCGTCTTCCACTGACCCCTTCCCGGACTCCGCCAGGAGGAATCCCTTGGGCTCCTGATAGAACGACTCTCCATGGAGACGGCACCGTCCAGATTCCCTCAGAAGTGACTTTCTATAACAGCCTTACCGTCACCAACTACCCCGGCCAGCCTTCCGAACCGCCGTTTCCACGCGTACGTGAGGGGCGCGCGCGGCGACGGCTGAGTGCACGGCTAAGGCCTAGGGCTGTTATAGAAAGTCACTCTGGGATGGTGCGGCGGCCCTGTGTCCGCTGGAAAGCCGAACCGGAGGCGTTGGCCACACGCGATGGTGGTCGGCCCTTCGGTTTTCCGACTGTCAGCAACGCAGGTGAACCCACCGCGTCCAGAAGCGCCTCGGCTGGCTCAGCCCGGACGAGTACGAGACGAAGCACTACGCCGACCAGGCGACGGCCGAACCGGTGGCCATCGAACCACCCACACCCATCCTGACCAGGTAATCAGCACCTTCCACGCAACGGGGAAGCTCAGCGGCGGTGGCGGTGGCCTGAGCGTGCAGGGCAAGGGGAAGGCGGCGTCGGTGCCTGTCGAGCATCGTGCTGCTTCCACAGGCCGGCCGGAGCACTCGACGAAGGCGGTATCGGTGGGCCCGCCCCGGTTGCCGGCCGAATCGATCGCTCCGGTGGCCGAAACGTTGAAGAAGGCCGCCAGGGAGCGCTCCACTACCTCCTGGCCCCAGCTGAGTCGGTGCCTCGGCAAAGCCCTGCCCGACCTTCACCCCGATGACCGGGTCCAGGTCCTGCTTCGGGTGGAGGACACCACTGCCGCCGGTGAACCGCTGCTTTCCTCCCTGCTCGCCGCCGGCGACGCCCGACACCCGGCCCTGTACCACGACCTGGCCGCCCGTCTCGGCCGGCAGGCATCCTCTACCGCCAGCGAGGCCCGCGTGCACTGGCAAGCCGAAGCCCTGCGCGTTCAGCGGCTGTTCAGGCATCGCTGAACCACCTCCTACGACGCCGACCGGTTCACTCACAGCAGTTCGTTGTCAGCCGTTCCGGCCTCGGAGGGCCCGGACGCCAAGGTCGTAGGCCATGGAGCCGAGGGTGAGGACGACGAGCGGCCACACCAGCGGGGAGTCGGGCGGCACCGTGCCGGACAGCAGGGCGCCGGTGACGGAGCCGGTGCCGGCCATGGCGGTGCAGGTCGGCATGGCCGGCACGCGCACCAGCGGGCCGAGCCCCGGCCTGGGGGCAGCCGGCCGCCGGTTCATCGGGTCACCGCGGCGGCGAGGGCGCGCTCGGTGTGCCTGTCGCCGATGCGGGAGAGTTTGCGGCGGACTCGGTCGCCGACCTCGGCCGCCAGGTCGAGGTCGAGGGCGGCGTCGGCCCAGCTGCCCTTACGGGTGGCCCAGAGGTTGGCGACGGCGGCCTCCGTCGCGTTCAGGCTGCGGAAGACGGCATCGATGCGGGGGTTGGCGAGGCAGCGGTCCAGTGTGGGGGCGTCGGCTGCGGTCCGGTCCGGAAGGACATCCCGAAGTGTCACGCCGTCGCGGTTCGGGGCCTCCAGCAGCCATACCCGTTCGGCGCTCCGCTCGCGGACCTCGCCATCGGGGCCTCGCCAGTGGAAGCCGCCGGTCTTGCGCTCCCATAGAGGGGTCCATCGTCGGCGTTCGGCGGCGGTGTTCGCCCGCAGGATCGCCAGCAGTTCCGGGTCGGTGAGGTAGCTGCCGAGGTGGTCGACCCAGTCCCCGAGCAGCATGGAGGTGACCGCGTCCCTCCACCGTTCGGGCGGTACGTGGCCGAGGACGTCACGCGTGAAGGTGTCGACGGTGGCGTGATCGCCCTCGATCGCGGCCCACCGGGCGGACAGCGCGGCCAGCAGGGTCTCGCGGGTCGGCGTCCAGCCGGCGATGAACGTCCACCACATTCCGACGCCGTCCCAGCCCTTCGGAACCTTCCGTACAAGGTGGAAGAACACTCCCAGCGGCGTCTTCCTGATGGTCACCGGACCAGCAGGGATACCGACCTTCCCGCCGGTCCTTCCCAGCATCAGGAGACGAAGGCCCTCCTGGGTCCTGTAGCGGTCCTCAGGGTGAGGGTCCGTCTTCCGGCACTGGACCGCGCGGCCGGTCCAGTGCCGCGGGTCCTGAAGAGCGGCCAGCCCTGCCGGGAGGGTGCAGCCCCGGGCTTCGGTGGTCATCTTGTTCTCGGTCCTCCGTCTCCTGGGGAACTTCCCCTACTCTTCGCCCCGGCAGCGGGCCGAAACGGCAAAGAATCTTGACCCTGCGGACGTGTTCCGCATCACACCAGGGGGTGGTCGGGCGAGGCGCACCTGGTGCGGGGGCTGGGGAGTGGATCGCGCCGCAGTGCCAGGTCGGGGCGCGCCCGGCGGTGCCTCGCCCGCCCGACAACGGTCACGCCGTGACCGGCGGCGGAGATGAAGTCCTCGGTGGCAGCCGAGGTGAGGGCTGCAGCTGTGATCACTCGGGTCGGCGGTTGCCCGCCGAGGGCGTTCGGCGACTGCCACCCTGGGTGAGGTGGGCGGGCGACCGCCTTCGTGCCGGCGGGCCGGGCTGCGCCGATGACCACCTTGCGGGTCCACGGCACCGGGTGCGCCCTCCCTGGATCGTTGTGTTTCAGTTTGGTCCGACCGTGACCGAACGGTGCGCTCGGGCGACCGGAGGTGCCTGGCGGGCGGGGGCCGGTCGGTCAAGATGCTTGACCTTCCGTCAGATTTGCTCAACTTCTTCCCAGCCTGCAGGAACGGGGTGTCCGGTCGGTTTCCTTGTCTCGAACAGGCCCCGCGGCCCGGACCGAGGGTCGGTCCGGGGTCCGTGGCGGGAGGACGGAAGACCATGGTCGGCATCGACGGTGGCGGCCGCGCTGATGCGCACGATGGCGCCCCGAGCACGCAGGCACACCAGGACCCTCCCGAGCCGGCGCCCGACTCCGGGACCGGGGACCTCGCGGCGGACACCACGCTGCCCGACGAGCTGGTCGCCCTGATGGTGATGCACGGCGAGGCGTACTGGGAGTACGCCCGCCTGCACCTCGGCGACACCGACGCCGCCGACGGCCTGGTCGACGACGTCTTCGCCGACCTCGCCGCCACCTGGGACACGGTGCTGCGCCAGGAGAGCGTCGAGGAGTTCTGCTGGGGCGTGCTGCGGGCGACGGTCGACGACGCCCTGGAACGCCGCGCCCGGCCGTCGGCCTTCACCGAGGCCGCGTTCGCCGTCGCCATGGACGACGCCCGGGAGGCGTTCCAGGCGTTGGAGAGCGGGATCGGGCTGTTCGCCGGGATCGGCGACCTGCCGGGCAGGCAGCACGACGTGGTCGTGCTGACCTACGTCCTCGGCTACCCCATCGTCACCGCCGCGCGAATCATGGGTATCACCCAAGGCGGGGTGTACAGCCTGCGCTGCGACGCCCGCCGCCGGCTGGCCGCGGCGCCGTCAACACGCGGGCCGACACCGTCCGCGAAGCCACGGACCCCAGCCGGACCTGGGCGCCGCTCGCGGAAGTCCGCCTGCCGGAACCTGAAGGCAGGAGCCGGGCCGCCGCCTGCCTGGACGACGCACCGGCCCGGATCGCCGCGCGCCTCGCGCTGCGGCCCGCGGCGCAGCCCTCACTCTCGGTGGTAGCGCGTCTGGACCGCGCCAGGTTCGAGCTGCTGGCGCTGTGCCACCTCGTGGTGGAGGACGTCCAGGCCCCAGGTTGGATCACCGCGCTGGCTGACACGCCGGCGATCGAGCCGCACGGTGCGCTCGTGCTCGGCGCGCTGTGCCACCTCGCCGTCCACGAGGGAGACGCCAAGGACGGCGCGATGATCCGCCACTCGCTGGCGGACGGGCCGCGCACGTGGTGGCAGCTGGCCGCCGGAGCCGGATGCTTCCAGGCCGCCTACGCGCTCACCCTGCTGTCCGTGGGCCGCGGAGACCAGCGGGAGGCGCGGCACTGGCAGCGCCAGGCCTGCCAGCTCGCCGGCCACCGGGACGTCCGAACGACGGTCCTTGCCGCCTACGACGGCTTCCAGCCCACCCACGGTCTGTGCCCCGCCATCCGCGAGGCCCTGGCAAGCCTGCCGACCAGCCGCGACCCGGACTTCGGACGAACCCCCGCGGTTGACCCGGGTCCGCTCGCCAACGCACTCCGCCGGCACCGCACCGGCCCCTGCTGCCGTCCCGCCATGCCGTAGACGGCCCGGAGCACGGGGCGACCGTGGTGAGGCCGTCCCGATCGGCACTCGCCGACCGCTGGCGTCGACCACGCAGCGCGCCACATCGGGGAGGGCCGAGCGACCATCCAGCCTGACCACCAGGGCGCCGCCGCGCCGAGGCCGGCGCCCACCGGCGCTGGGGGTGCGAGAGCATCGGGCAGACCGAGCACGCCGACGACAACCCGGTCTGGGACGCGGTGTTCCCGCCCACCACAGGACACTGGGCGAAGCGGCCCCGCGGCGGCTGGCGCGGTCGGGCGGTGCTGTTGCACCGGGCGCTGCGTCAGGTGGTGACCCAGCCGGGGATGGTCGGCAGTACGGTCTCGGCAAGCCGGGTCAGCGTCTCGTGGTCGATGCCGGTTCCGTCCTGCCGGATGACGGCGAGTTCGAAGATCGGGCCGAGGTAGTCGGTGGGATCCTGGGCGACCATGAGGGTCTGGGCATCGGGCCCGGGCACGGTGACTGGCTTCCCGTTCTCGTCGTTATCGGGGGCGAAGTTGAACGTGCCGGTCGTGTAGATCGCAGCGGGGTGGCCGAGGACGGTCGTCTTCGTGGTGGATTCCGGGTGCATCCCGAACTTCTCGTCAATCGAGGCGTAGCCCTCCGCGAGGGCTACGGCCGAGTGCCGCAGGCGCACCTCCGCAGCCGGCTTCCACTGGAAGCTGTTCGGTATCG
Source organism: Kitasatospora sp. NPDC001261 (assembly GCF_042896795.1). Lineage (NCBI taxonomy): Bacteria > Bacillati > Actinomycetota > Actinomycetes > Kitasatosporales > Streptomycetaceae > Kitasatospora > Kitasatospora sp. NPDC001261. The sequence continues at coordinate 231,005 of NZ_JBIAXP010000012.1, read as the reverse complement.
GGCGTGCGGTCACGACGGGGTCGGTCGGTGTGCCCAGCAGGGTGGGCAGGTCGGGGCGGTTCAGCGCGGCGCACAGGGCCGCGGTCCGCTGCGGGTCGTTCGGTTCAGGGGGCGTACACACGACCGGTCGGGCCGGCTCGGTCGGCTTGGCCTGCTCGGTCGGGTTCGTCGGTCCGGAGAGCAGTCCGGTCCCCCATAGTCCCGCCAGGACCGCGCCGAGCACACCGGCCGCGGCGGCCACCTTGAGGCCTGCCCGGTCGGCGTCCCGCTTGGCCCCCTTCCCGATCTTCTCGACGGCGACGTTGTCGGTTTCCACGTCTGAACCCCTCTGTACGAACAATTCGATCGTGATCATAGTGTCCCTATCAGGCCTCTGGCCTGCGGGTATTCCCGGCTGCGGCGGCGGCTCAGCCGCCGGAGCACTCCCTCGACGCCCCAGCAGCAGTGCCGAATCGGTGCGGCTGACACCGTGCTCCCTTGCCGTTCCCGCGCGCCGTACCACCCTGCGGGGAGCTGCGGCAGGGGGACCCGGTCGTACCCGCCCTGGACAAAAGGGCCCCATAGGGGAGTGCTTGAAGCCGGCGATGCCGCCGTCGGAAGGCTCGACATCGAGGGCCTCGGCGGCACCCGGGCCGTCCGGGTCGTTGAAGCCGGCCTGGTCGCGGACCTCGCCTGCCTGTTCGCCCTGACCCGTGAGCGGCTTCTCGGCCTGGAGCGGATGGGCGGGACGGGTACCCGACGGCCTGCTTGTCGTGATCGGAGCCGCCCGATCCCAGCCGCTCAGTCGGGTTTTCTGCGCCCTTGGTGCGCGCGCCGGGCAGACGATGTCCTGTCGGATCGCCGCGTTCTTCGGGTCGATGGCGGAGATCCGTGCCGCCGGCGCCGAGGCCCTGCCCGGCGTCGACGGCGTCGGTGCCGAGAAGGGCCGCGTCGTCGCCGTCGAACTCGCCTGCCTCGCCATGCTGCTGGACCTCCTTGCCGCCCTTGGTGTTGGCACCTCCGTCAACGCCCCCGAGGCCGCGGCCTGAAGCGACGTCGAGAACGCGGTGGCCGACGGCGGTGGGTTCGCGGGGGAGGCGGTGGTCGTCACGGGCAGCGTGACCGGTGTGCTGGCCGAGCTGTCCCGCAACGAGTTGAACGTGCTGATCGAACGCGCGGGCGGCAAGGCCTCCTCCTTGGTCTCCACGTGCGCCACCCTCCTGGTCGTCGGGGGAGACGGCCGGCTCCAAGCGCGCCATGGCCGAGGACCTCGGTGTCCCTGTCCGCACCCCGGGCGAGTTGCCGACCGCCCCACCGCCTGCCTGTCGTAGACCGGCACGGCCGTCGTGTACGCCGGCTCCGTCGAGGCCGGCGACGTCCGCCATGGACTCGTGGACCGAGCCGGTCCCGCGGTTGCCAGGCATGCCCGAGCTGTAGTGCCAGGGAGCATGAACGGGGCCGGGCCCGACCGCTGCTGGCGGTTGAGCCCGGCCCCGTCGGTGGTGTCCGGACGCCTATGCCCTGTTCACGCCCACAGTGTTCCTGCCCGAGCCGGTTCCCCAGGAGGGATCGCCATGCACGAGGCGCGAGGCGGCCCCCCGGGAGGGGGCGGAGGCGCTGGGCGACGAGGTTGCATGGAGCGCACCCCGAGTACGGCCTGGCCGGTCGGGTCACCGCCCGCGAGGACCGTCAGGTGCTGCCCGGGCGCTCGGGATGCAGCCGCTGCGGTTGTCAGAGGCTGCTGGTGATCATGGTCCCGGTGTGGCTGCCGGGGATGGCGGCCAGGTTGAGGGTTTCGGGGGTGGCCCAGGTGCCGTCGGCGTGGCGGGCGGTGAGCAGGACCTTGTTGTCGGTGGTGGCGATGGCGAACTGGGCGTCGGCGTCGACGGTGGCGGCGCTGATGCTGGTGCCGGTGATGTCGCCGATGACGCCGCCGAGGGAGGCGATGGGCTGCCAGCTGCCGTTGGCCCAGCGCAGGGTGTGGTACTGGCCGTCGCTGGCGACGAGGGCGAGGTTGAGGCCGGTGCTCTGGCGGGTGATGGCGACGGAGGTCACGGGCGCGGTGGCGCCGGCGGCCTCGGCGACCGATCCCCAGGTGCCCCAGTTCCCGGCGGCGGTGCGCAGGGTGTGGTGGACCTTGCCGCCGGTCACGGCGGCGATGTGGAGTTCTCCGTTGGCGGTTCCGGCGGCGGAGAGCGAGGTGATGCCCTTGAGCGGGCCGGCGACGTCGCTGACCACGCCGAAGGCGCTCCACTGGCCGGCGCCGTTGCGGACGGTGTGGAAGAGGATGTCGTTGGCCACGATGGCGATGTGCAGGTCGTTGCCGACGGGGGCTATGGAGACCTGGGTGATGTTGCCGAGGTCGTTGAGGGCGATGTTGAGGTCGACGAAGCGCTGGCCCCAGCTGCCGTCCAGGTTGCGGATGGCGTAGTGCAGGTGCCCGTCGCCGCCGAGCGCGACGATGTGGGTGGCGGTGTTGATGCCGGCGGTGGCGACGGCGCGCACGCCGCCGATGTTGCCGGCCGCGGCCTGGACGTCCTCGTACGGGGTCCAGGAGCCGTCGTAGAGGCGGGTCGCGAAGTAGAGGTTGGCGTCGCTGCGGACCAGGGCCTGGGTCTTCCAGCCCACGGCCTTCGCGCGGGTCTGCTGGACCCAGCCGGCGATGTCGTCGACGCGGGTGTTGTAGGCGCCGGTGCGGGTCTCGGTCTCGCCGGGGCAGCCGCCCTGCCAGGACTGGGAGGCGACGGCGACGAGTTCGGCCTTGCCGCCCGTCTCGCGGATCACGGGGGCGCCGGTGTCGCCCTTGCAGAGTGCCGCGCCGCCGGTGCCGGTGGTGCCGATCCCCGTGGTGGTCACGGTGTCGAGCGAGAAGGTGCCGGTGTGCATCGTGCCCGGCCGCCACTCGGTCTTGGTACGTCCGAAGCCGGGCGCGACCAGCGTCTGTCCGGTGACGGGGGCGCTGGCTGCGACGGCGAGCGGGGCGATGCCGTCGACGGGGGCGGCGAGGCGGGCCATGACGAGGTCTCGGTCGGTGCGCGGCGTCAGGTCGGCGATTGCGACGCTCTTTCCGCCAATGGTGGCGGTGGTCGTCCACTTCGGTGCCCCGGCCTGCAGCGAGTCGGGCTGGGCGGGGTTGTCGGCGAAGCAGGACGCGGCCGTGATGATCCAGTTGCGGTCCACCAGGGCGCCGGTGCAGGCGCGGAAGTTGTCGCCGATGGCGAGGGCGGCGGTGTAGGCGTGGGCACCGTTCGGTGCCGCGTCGCCGGTGATGGCACCGGCCGGGGCGGAGGCGAAGGCGGCCAGCGTGCCGGTGGCCAGGGCCGCGGCGAGCACACCCGCGCGGAGCGAGCGGGACGAAGTCGTGTGGGACATGTAGGGCATTCCTCTGAAGGGTCTCGGACGGCGACGGTCCGGGTGAAGCGGGTGTGAGTGGGGTGCTTGCCGTTCCCCGGGGACCCGCGGAGCGGTGTCCGTCAGGGCGCCTGTTGGCCAAGGAGCGGAGCGTCGTCGGTGTTCACAGGCCACAGGGCTGGCTACGCGGCGCGGGTGTGGGCGCTGGGGTGTACGGCCGGGACTGCGGTGAACGCGTCGGCGGCCACGTCGGCATGGGTCGTCATCCGCGTGACGCGCGCGGAGTCGGACAAGAGTTCATCCTTTGGCAAAGCCTCAGGGGGGGATCTTCTCGTGAATGTCAGCCGGTGACGCGCAGCTCGATGAGGACCGAGTGTTGACCGCTGTCCCCTGCCTCGCCGAAGGTCGTGTAGTCGTTCTTGGGGGCGCTGACGATGCTTTCCTTGCCACTGGAAGTGATCTTGGCCTGGACGGGGTGGTCCTCGGTCCAGATGCCGTAGGCCTCCGGGATCTCCATGGTGAGGTAGCCCTGCTTGGCGTTGACCGAGAAGCAGTAATTCTTCTGGCCGGTACGGGACTTGACCTGGATGTCGTACGCGGACTTGCAGTCGGTCAGCATGATGTGGCCGTCGCCCTGCTTCAGGCTGATCTTCTGCTCTTGGAAGATCCTTTCGGATCCCGGGTGCAGGAAGTCCTCCACGGCGCTGGGCATCGTGTCGCCGGCAGCCGGGGCCGCCGCTGCGGAGGCGGGCTGAGGGTTGCCGGGGGCGGCCTGGGCGGTGGTCAGGGCAGTGAGTCCGATGACTGTCGCCAGGACGGCGGCCGGGGCGAGGAGCTTCGAGGCTCGGTGCAGCGGCATGAGGTTCCTCCGAGGTTTCAGGCAGGGGGGGCTGGCGATATTTGGATCGCATACGTAAAGCCTGAGTAAGGTACCAGTAAGGTCTTTCTCGCGACTGACTGGCCGCAAGGTGCCGATCGCTCCTACTGGCATGGTTTCTTGACGAAGAAACAGCTTCAGTTTGTCGTCGAATGGCTTCGGGCAGGGTGTCGACCCGTCAGGAGAATTCGGACTTTTCGGTGGATCTCGGCCGGTCGGCGAGGGGATCTTCTGCCTGTGATCTCCGTCACGTTGAATAGTGAAGGGTATTTTCTGTGAGATGGCCCCTGCGCTCGTGGAGAGCGCCAGCCGACACTGCAAGGAATCAGACCGGCCGTAGAGGGATGGTGCCCGGCGTACGCGGCGCGTGTGCCGTTCTGCTGCCGGTAGCGCTCGCAGCCGGTCTGCTCGGAAGTACCCCGGCTGTAGCCGACGGCGTCGATGACGACACTTGGTACGCGACCGGCGGCCGCAATACGGTCGTTGATCTGTGGACCTCGGGCGGATCCGGGGTCAGGGCCGCGGCCGAGGTCGCGCTGACCGGTTCCGATGAGGACGTGAAGAAGTTCCTCCTCGGCGTGAAGGAGATCCAGCAGGACGACGACCTGGTCGAGGTCAGCCGGATCTTCAACATGGGCGGCCCGGGTGTGCGTGAGGCCGCGAAGAAGGCGCTCAAGGGCTCCCCGGACGAGGTCCGTGCCTTCCTGAAGCGCGGCTGGAAGACCGCCCTTCAGGAAGATCAGGCCGTTGAGGCGTCCCGGATCATCAACTACGGCGGGTACGGGGTCAGGGAGGCCGGCAAGGCGGCGCTGAAGGGGACCCCGGAGGACGTCGCGGCCTTCCTGAAGGTCGGCCAGTACGTCGAGCGTGAGACCGACAACGAGGTCCTGGCCTCGAAGATCATCAACTCCGGCGGTCCCGCGGTGAAGGCGGCGGGCAAGGCAGCGTTGATGGGAGGTCCCGAGGACGTCCTGGAGTTCCTGGAAGTCGGGCAGTTCGTGGCCCGCAACCGCGACCAGGAGCATGCCAGCATCGAACAGCTGACCGAGCAGGCCGAGCAGGCCGGGGCTCAGGCGCAGGCCGCCAAGGAGGCCGCGGAGCAGGCCTCGGTCGGGGCCGTCCAGGCGTCGGCCCAGGCCCTGGAACTGGCCCAGGCGGCGGCCAAGGAAACCGAGGGGGCCAGGAACGACTCTCAGAAGGCCGCAGCCAAGGCGCAGCAGGCCGCCGACGCCGCCCGGTCCGCGGCCGGAGCCGCTCAGCAGGCCATCAGCGCGGCGGGGGCTGCGAATCGTTCGGCTCGTGTCGCGGCCCTTGCGGCGGCGCAGACTGCGAGTGCGGCGACAGCGGCCGCGAACGCCGCTTCCGAGGCCTACAAGGCCTCGATCGCCGCCGCCGGCGACGCGGGCAAGGCGGAGGAGGCTCGGAAGGCCGCCGGCGCCGCCCGCATGACGGCTGCTTTCGCCGTGAAGTCCGCTGCCGCCGCCAATGCGGCCGGTGACGCTTCGAAGGCCGCCGGGGAGGCGGCGAAGGCATCCGTGAGCGCCAGTTCCAACGCGGACGCCGCCGCGGATGCCGCCGATGCCGCGAACGCCAGCGCGAAGGCGGCCGGGGTGAGCTCCGGCCGGGCTGCCGCGGCGGCGGCCGAGACCCGTCGTCACGCCATTGAGGCCCGGCGCGCCGCCGGTGCCGCGCAGGCCCTCGCCAGCCAGTCGGCTGCCGCGGCCTACGAGGCCCGCGACGCCGCGAACTCGGCGGCCACCCACGCTACCAACGCCGCGAACGCCGCCGACCAGGCCGCTGACCGGGCCGGCCAGTCAGCCGATTTCGCCGCGGAGTCGAACCGGCAGGCCGAGGCCGCGAAGAACGCGGCCGAGAGCGCCAGTACGGCGGCCAAGGCCGCCCAGACGGTCTTCACGGTCGCCCGCGCCGCCGAGGAGCAGGACCTCGCCACCCGCACCGCCGCCGACATCGAGAACGCGAAGTCCCAGAAGGAGCAGGCCGAAGGTTTCGTCTCCGACACGGCCGCGAGCACGGTCGAGACCAGGGGGTTGGACGCCGTGGCGGCGGACCTGGCGGCCGAGGCCTCCAAGCCCGGCGCCGACACCAAAGCCGTGGCGGCCAAGGGACGCTCCCTCGCTCTGAAAGCCATGAAGAACAGCGGCCCGTGGAGCCAGGAAGCGGCCGCCCGTGCCCTGGGCGGCAGCGACGACGAGATGCTGGAGTACCTGCGCACCGGCTGGAAGCAGGCCGCCCGGCAGCAGATGCGCGAGAACCTCGGCCGGCTCAGCACCCAGAGCGAGTACGAGGTCGTACGCACCGCGGCCGCGAACGCCCTCAAGGGCAGCGACCAGGAGGTCGCGGACTTCTACACCAACGGCCAGTACGCCGCGGCGGACACCGAGTACCAGGTCCGCGTCTCCCAGGTCTACAACGCCGGCGGGCCCGGGGTGCGCCAGGCGGCCAAGGAGGCGCTGTCCGCCGAGGACCCGAAGGTGCGCGCGGCCTTCCTCGCCAACGGCCGGTACACCGCCCAGTACGATGACGAGCAGGTGACGGCCTCCACGCTGTTCAACGGCGGCGGGCCCGAGATGAAGGCCGCGGCGAAGATCGCGCTGGCCGGCCCGGCGGATGAGCTGCACGACTTCATCCAGGTCGGCCAGTACATGGCCGAGCGCAAGGACCAGCTCGCCGACAACCACATCAACCAGATGCAGCGGCTACTCGCCGAGGCCTCCCAGAGCGCGGCCAAGGCCCAGGAGAACCGCTGGATCGCCGCCCAGGCCGCCCTGACCGCCAACAACGCGAAGGACCAGGCCCAGGCCGCCGCCGCCGAAGCCGGCAAGTCCGCGCAGCAGGCACAGGGCTACGCCCAGGTCGCAGCCAAGGCCGCCACCAGCGCCGATTCATCCGCTTCCAAGGCTGCAAAATCGGCCGTCGCGGCGCGCAACGCCGCTGCCGCCGCCAATCGCGACGCGGCCGCCGCCGCGGAATCGGCCGCCAGCGCGAGGTTCTCCGCGGCCTACGCCCGCACCTCCGCCGCGCAGGCCAACGACTCCGCGGTGAACGCCCGCGCCTCCGCCCTGGCCGCGGGTAAGAGCTCGACGGAAGCCGATGCCCTCGCGTCCCAGGCTTGGCAGGCCACCCTGGAACTGCGCCAGGCCGAAAAGGACGCGGAGGAGCGCAAGGCCGCGGAGGAGCGCAAGGCCGCGGAGGCCGGCAAGGCCGAGGCGCAGCGCCGCGCCGAGCAGGAACGCTCGAAGAAGCGCTGCGAGCCCCCGGTCAACCACGAGATCCGCGGCTTCCTGCCGTGCGCCCTGTCCTCGGGCGGACAGTTCTACGTCCCGCCAGCGACGATCGACCCCACCCTCAAGGAGGCCGTCTGGGAGACCATCGGCCTCAACGACATCAAGGCCTGCGTCGACAACCCCAAACTCGGCAACTGCACCGCCGCCATCGTCACGGTCCTGCCCGTCGGCAAGCTCACGATGCTGAAGAAGGCCGAGGAAGGCGTCGAAGGCCTCCTCGAAGCGTCACGCTACCGCCAGATGGAAAAGCTGGCCGCGGAATGCGCGCGGAAGATCCCGCAGAAGCACAGCTTCCCCGCAGGCACCCCGGTCCTGATGGCCGACGGATCGGCCCGCCCGATCGAACAGATCCGCATCGGCGATCAGGTGCGCGCCACCGACCCCGAAACCGGAGAGACCACCTCCCGCCGCGTCGACGCCACCATCTACACGCCCGACGACCGCGATTTCACCGACGTCACCATCACCTCTGAGAGCGGCACGACCGGCACCATCACCTCCACCGATCACCACCCCTTCTGGGCCGAGAACCAACGCGCCTGGCGTAACGCCGCCGACCTCACCACCGACGACACCCTGCGCACGGACACTGGTCGGCCAGTGGACATCACCGCGACCAGGCACTGGACAACCCTCCAGCCCGCCTACAACCTCACCATCAACACCGTTCACACGTACTATGTCCTCGCGGGAAATACGCCAGTACTGGTTCACAATATTTCGTGGTGCACTGATGCGGAACGCCTCGAGGACGCTGGCGATATCGCCAGGGGTCACGCAAATAGCAAGCATGCTGGGGAATTTCCTGGCCTGTCTGCCGACGACCTCGTCAAGCTCACCAAGGATGTCATGGCGAATCCGTCACGGACCAAGGAGCTGGGAAGCGGACGGAAGGCGTATCTCGGCAAAGACGGCTCGACTATCGTGATCCACGATCCGCTGCATCCGGACGGCGGAACCGTCTTCCGTCGGGACTCGAAGACGCTGGAAGAATACTGGGATGGACTGAACTGATGACAGAACGGAATGTTGCGGCGAGCGAACTGCTCGTAGAGGGCGAGATCGAACTGCTGCGGCGAGCGCTCCTAGAATGGGGTGGGCCGGCCCGGTGCAGCGATCAGCTCGCCATCGGCATGGGATTCGCGAGCACTCAGGATCTCCTCGACCAGTGCCGCAGGCTTCGGAGTGCACTCGGCGAGGACTTGCCGCTTTCCCCAGTGGACTGGGCGCGAACTCTGCTGGCGGTTGAGATCGTCTTTATCAGCGATCTTGCGGGTACCGGCTTCGAATGGTCAACAACCACAGGGCGCAGTGACGAGTCGACCATCGGGATACTGCGGTCGATCCAGCGGAAGATCGCCAGGACTGTCAGCCCATATTACGGGAAGACTCCGAAGGGGTGACGAAAGGCGAGCCGCTCCAAGGACTGCGGAGCGTGCGTATATATTTCTCCAACAGGTCGACTTGATGAATTTTGACCAATGGTAGACCTTTTAGAATTTCCAAACCAGGACACTCCCGGCTATCGAATTAATCCAGCAACTGCAATTTAAGGTACGCGGATCATCCGGGCTCGAATCCCCGCCAGTAACCGCTGGCGGGGATTCGAGGCTGCGCGGCCCCACCATGCGAATCGGTGGTGCTGCCTTCCGGCGTTGCTTGGCTTCGCAACCGTGACGCCACTTCTGGCCGGTCTGGCGGGCAATGCCGACGATCCGGTATGCCTCGGTGTTGGTGTAGCCCTGCTGCATGAGCCGGGAGTACGTCCCCCGCTCCCGGCTTAGCTTCACAGGCCCCTGGGCCGTCCGGTCCTTGCGGATCCGATGTCCAATGCATCCCCTGAGCTGGGGTGTTGCAGCGGCTCCTAGAACCCAAGCGAGCAGTGGGAGGTCGGGCCCTTCGGCTCGGGGTGGGCGTCCGTCACCGGCGGCCCTGGGGGGCGAAGGCGTTCCAGCGGCCGGCCTGGTGGCCGTTCGCCTGGGCGCCGACCTCGACCTCGACGTCGAACTGCGGGGCCTTCTTCATCGTGATCCGGAAGGAGTACTCGACCGAGTCGCCCCGGCGGTCGGACTCCAGCCCGGTCGGGGCGAGGGCGATCAGGCCGTCGCAGTCCTCCCGCAGCTCGACCGGCTTCCACGCGCCGCCGGCCATGACCTCCAGCACGACGTCCTCCGGGGTCAGCCACGCGGCGCTCGACACGCCCACCACGGGGCGCAGGTCCGTGGTGCCGTGCGGGGCGTCGACCACGAAGCCGAACTCGGCGGGGGTCGTCCCGACCTTGGGGCTCGACGCCGTCACGCCGGTCACCTCCGGGGCCCGGTGGTCGACGAGCGCGGCGTTCACCACGGCCTTCGCCATGTCCTGGTAGTCGGTGGAGTTCGGCACCGGGGCGTCCGCCTCGATCGTGATCCGCCCCGGACGGTTGGCCGTGGACAGCCGCATCCGGTACTCGATGGTCCGGCTCTCGCCGGCCGCCAGCGTGAAGGCCCCGTCGTTCCGGTTGATCACGTAGTCCATCCCGGTGCCCTGGCTGAGGTGGTCCAGCGTCTTCCAGCCCGAGGCGTCCTTGCGCTCCAGGGTGCCGTCCGCGCTCCCGAATACCCGTGCGCAGGGCGCGCCCGCGTACAGCTGGGTGGCCACCACCGGGGCCACGCCGCGGGTGCCGGTGGCGTCGTTGTTCTTCCAGGTCACGGAGAAGGACACCAGGTCGTTGAGCTCGATCTGCCCGCCCTCGTTCAGGCCGTCGAAGGTGATGCCGATCCCGCTTCCGCCGGACTTGGCGGGGGCGGCCTTCGGCGCGGCGGGCTTGGCCACGGGCTTGACGGCGGGCTTGGCCGGCGCCTTCGCGACGGGCGTGGCCTCGGTCCTGGCGGCCGCGGCCGCGGGCGCCGGGGCGGCCGGGGCGGCGGTGGTCGGCGCGGCCTCGGTGGTCGGCGCGGCCGGGGCGGGGGTGGTCGGGACGGCGCCCGCGCCGGGGGTGGCCGACGAGGTGGCCGCGGGGGTGGCGGCGGGAGCGGAGGCGGCGACGGACGCCTCGCCGTGCGTCGGGCCGCAGGCCGCGATCCCCACGGCGGTGACGACGGCCAGCGGGACGATCTTCGCAATACGGGCGATAACGGACGCGTTCATGTGACAGTCCCCCCAAGGACATGGTGATGGTGGTGATCGAATGAGCGGGCGCCTACCGTCGCGCCCCGAGGAGCCGGCCCGAGCCCCGGTCCCGCCGGCTCGCTCTCCCTGCCTCTCACCCTGATAGACGTCCATCCCGCCGGGGGGTTGCAGGCCGGTTCGAAGAATTTTTCCCGGCCCCTCCCCGGCACGAGGCAATCCCGCACACGGGACGGCCAGTGGGGACGCGACGGCGGACAGGGAGACGCCGTAGCCGCGGGTATCCCGTCAGAGACCCACCTGGCGCGCGGCCGTAGTGCGTCCCCCACGGCTGCGAGCCCTGGCAGATCGACCCGTACGCCGGCTGCGGGACGCCGATCCGCCGCTACGGCGACACCGGCGTCCACGCCTGCGAGGCATGCCAGGCGAGGACCGCCCGACGGTGAGCACTAGGACCAGCACGATTGGCTGCCGCAGGGACCACCAGGGGGCTCGGGAGCACCGGGCGAGCGGGGCAAAGCCGTCCCGACCGGCACCCGCCGCCGCTACCGTCGCTCATGCGGCCCGCCACCGCCGCGGCCGCCACCACCGAGGAGGACCAGGTGACCACCCAGCCCGACCTCCAGGACACGGCCGCGCCGAGGCCGGCCACCCTGCACGAGCTGCGCACCGCGATGTCCCGCTACGGCCTGCCCGGCGACCGGGACCGGTTCGAGTAGGACCTCGCCGCCGCCCTCGACGCGTCCCCGATCGGCGACCTCACCGCGCCGCGCCCCGGCGGGCTGGACGCGGTCGAGAAGCTCGTCGAGCGCCTCGCGGTCTTTCCGCGGCTGGGGATCCCGGTACCCGGCGGCACCGACCCTGAGGTCCAGGCCCGCGCGACCGACGGACGCCCCGGTGCCCGGCCGGTCCCGACGGACCGGACCGAACACGGTCGGAAGCGTCATTCGCCGTCGACATCGGTGTGCCGGCGTAGAGGGGGGAGGAGGAGCGACAGAGCGCCGATGGCGAGCAGGAGCAGGGCCTGCAGGCCGGCGGTGACTGACGCGGCGTGGTGCAGTGGCCAGGCCCAGATGCCGGGTCTGTTGTGTACCAGGCCGAAGGAGACGCACAGGAAGGGGAACAGCGCGGTGGCCACCGTGGCGACGCGGGCTCCCGCGAGCCAGCGGACGATCAGGGCGAGGCCGAGGTAGCCGGCGAAGTCGCGGGCCAGAGCGGTGGTGGCGCTGCCCGCGCCCGCCGTGGATGCCACGGCGGCGGTCAGCGCGCAGGCCAGGACGCATGCGGCCATGAAGGCCGCGTCCCATCTGCCCATGGCGCGGACCGCCACCCGTTCCGTGATGCCGTCGGCGCGGGCCTGGCCCTCCAGGATCAGGCAGACGGGTACCAGGGGCAGGAGCGAGGACATGGGGAGGTCGAAGGTCAGGCCGCCGATCACCACGGGGATGGGTACCGTCACGGAGTCGGCGCCGCTGCCGAGCAGGATGCAGGCGAGCAGGCCGACGGCGACGGCGGGAACGTACCTGATGCGCAGCCACCAGATCATCGGGTCGCCTGGAAGGAGGGTGCGCCCGGCTGGTGGTATTGCGCGGGGTCCAGGACCGGCTTGACGTCGCAGCGGCCCACGGTGTCCGCGTTCTTCCGGAACCATGTGAGCTGTTCGGCCTGCGGGAGCGCCATGACCTGGCGGGCGAGCTGTACTTCCTGTGGCCGGTAGCGGCCTTCGACCGTCCTGGGGGTGACTCCGGCCGTGAGCTTGAGCCAGGACGACAGGGGGGCGACGGCCTCGGATCCGGGCCAGCGGGCGAACGGTTCCTTGGCGCAGTCGGGAGCCCCGTTGGGGAGGTATCCCAGTGCGACGAGCGACTGCACCTCGTCCTTGCCGGGGCGGGCGGAGAGCGGTGACACCGTCGCGGTCTGCGTCAGGCCCGCGGCGTTCAGGCGCTGCTGGGCCTCGAGGGCCCAGTCGGTGATGCGGGCGGCGTCGGCCTCCTGCTCGGGCCACAGGCACACCCGCGGCGCCGTCGTGGTGCAGGTCTGCTCGCTCTGCGGGCGTGCCTGCGCCGCACGGTAGCCGAGAGGTGCGGCGATCCACGCACCTGCGGCTGTCGTGGCCGCCAGCGCCAGGATCGCGGTGATCCGGTTGTTCCCGCGCAGCCGCGTCCAGATCCAGGCAGCACCCACCATCCCGACAGCCACGACGGCCGGTGCGAGGACCGCCCGGGTGGCCGGCACCTGGTCCAGGGCACAGCACTCGGTGAGGTTGCGGCCGTTGAGCTGGCGGACCCAGAAGGCGTCGAGGGTCGACGGGTAGGCCATCCACAGGAAGCTGGCGATGAGGGTCAGGGGTACGGCGAGCAGCCGCGGCAGCATCTGTCCGAGTACGTAGCCGGCCACGGTGTGTGCGAGGACGACCAGCAGTTCCAGGAGGATGATGACGGGGACGGACCAGCCCGGGATGCCGCCGGCCTGCGGCACGAACAGGGCGAGGGCAGCCAGGACGGACACGGTGCCCAGGGCCAGGGTGGGGGCCAGGAGGGGGAGGGCGATGGCGGTGGCGGAACGGGTTGGTGCGGTACCGAGGACCGCGGACTGGCGCACCCTGAGGCCTTCCCAGGCCCCGCAGGCCGCGACGGCGGGTGCGGTGAAGTTGAGCAGGAAGCTGCTCTGGGCGGTGACGGAAGGCCAGTAGCCGTCGGTGATCCAGCCGGTCATTTTGCCGCTGTACATCGCGATCCACACGAGCACGACGGGCACGGCCCGCACGGCCGACGAGATCCGGATGATGCTGCGCCAGGGCACGGTCACACCTCCCCGGTGACGATGCCGGCGTAGGCGCTCTCGGCACGCCGTTCCGCGGAGACGGTGCTCGGCGCGAGTGCCAGGAAGGACTCGATGGGCCCTTGATGGCGTACCTGCCCCTGGTCGAGGACGACGACCGAGTCGTAGATCTCGGCCAGGTCCTCGGTCTGATGAGTGGAGACGACGAAACTCGTGAGGCCGCGCAACTCGCCGATCAGATCCCGGAAGACTCCGCGCTGGACCGGGTCGAGTCCGGCCGTGGGCTCATCCAGAAGTACGACCTGGGCGCTGTGCACCAAGGTCTGGGCGATCCCCAGCCGTCGTAACTGTCCACCGGAGAGCTCCCCGCTGCGCCGGTCCGCGAGCGAGGTGAGCCCGACCTTGTGGATGGCCTTCTCGGAGTGGTCCCAGGCCTCGCTGCGCGACATGCCCTTGAGCCAGCCCGCGTAGGCCGCTTGCTCTCGTACCCGTAGGCCGGGTACCGGCCGCACCTGTTGGGGGAGCCAGGCGACCTTCCGGCGGTAGGCCTTGAGGTCCTTGGAGCTGCTGGTGTCCAGGCCGTCGAGGGTGATGCGGCCGGTCTCGGGCCTGAGAGAGGAGGCGATCAGGCCCAGCAGGGTCGACTTTCCCGCGCCGTTCGGGCCGAGCAGGACACTGCACCCTGTGCCCAGGCGGAGGCTGAAGGAGTCCAGGACTCGGGAACCCTTGCGGTAGCCGAAGGAGCAGTCAGTTACTTGAACAGGCACAGTTACCGATCCGGTTTCATGTGAGCTGGCGAGAGACGTAGTGCGTCCAGCCGGCTGGAGGTTCTTTTCTGCAGGTGTGTGCACCGCCAGGTTTCCGATATGGACTCTATGGGGCGGTGAACGCGCCTCGAATCTCCATGATTTTTCGCTGGGTGAAGCACGGGCCGGGCAAGGGTGCCGACCTCGTTCACGGTGATGAATTGAGGTCTTCTGGACTGGCGCGCCGGTCTTTGTGGCGCCGACACTGACGGAGGGTGCTCCGGGCGTCGCTGGCATAGGCCGGAGCACCCGTCAGCCGAGGGGTGCCTGAAGCATGCCCATGCCTGGTGATCTGCACCGACCTCCTTCTGGTGAGCCTTGCCACGAGACCTGTGGCGAGAGTTCGGATCCGATCATGCCGCATGAGCGCCACCTCCGTAGCGGCTTCCAGGGATCCGATCGCACGAAACATGACAATTGGACCATTCGATGACCAATCATATTGCACAGTGCAATGTACGCCTTGCATCTATTGTCGTAAATTCCCTACCCGTCCTCGGATTCAATTGCCTTGGCCTGGAATTTCTACGCCCTTGAACGTTGCAAATTACTCGGCGAAAACCGGCCGACCGTGCGGGAGTTTCAGAAAGTCATTCGCTCGTACGCATGCATCATCAATTCGGCACTCCGGAGCTTCCCGGGTGTCGGCTTCGCTGATGGGCGAAGCCCCCACAGAAGGGGATCAAGGTGCAGGTCACTGGATTCATGCGGCGTCGCGCGGGCGTCGTCGTGGCCGCGATCGCGGCGGCCACGATCGCCGGAACGGTGCCGGCGAATGCCGAGGGAAGCTGGAGCTCCAGCATCACCAACTGGATGTACAACTTCGAGTCCCGCCTGGTGGACCGACAACCACACCAACGGGAACTGGATCACCGTCAGCTTCAGCTGCTGCTACCACAACAGGTCAGCCCGGGAACGGCTCAATCGCACCGCCCCAGAGATGGCCAGGCCTCCACGCTCGAATCGTGAGGGACCTGGCCATCAGCGTACGACGGTTCAGACCGAGCCCCACGGCGCCGCTCTCGCCATCGCCCGCACCACCCGAGCCGGAGCGATCCCGCTGCGCACGCCCGCCTGGCTTCGCCGCGGACCGGAGCAGCGTGAGCCGCCGCCGTCCTCGCTCAGACGATCGAGAAGTCCAGCCACCGCGTCGGCGATCCGACCCAGCGGCATCGTCCGCCACGTGAGCTGCGTCGGCTTCGGCCTCTCCGACCCCGTCGCCCACCCGGGACGCCTCGCCTCCGAGGTGCGCGCGCTCCTGTAGACCGCCGTCGACAACCTGCTGACCCGCGAAGCCCTTGGGGGCTTGCTTGAGCCGGATGCAGTTAACGCTGCACGTCCGGTTCTGAGGGGGCCGGGTCACGGGAACGTGACCCTGCTACCCGACCGATCTCAGATCTGCTCACCTGACGGTGCATGTGCACCCCGGATCCGGCGCCAGAGAGGGGAAGGGTGACGATCAACCACGTTCCCTTCATGTCACCGGGTCACGATCACGGGGCGCTGCGTCGCCCCGTGACCACTCCTGGGGCATCCGGCGCGGGGCGTGGTGGATGCTGCCCGGTGACACTGGCGGTCTCGGTGCCCACCGCGTCGGTGATCTCGGGTGCGGTCAGGCCCACCACGTAGTGCAGGCTCGCAAGGTCCTCGTCGGCTGCGGCGGGACGGTGCTCGGCGAGCGGCTCGCTGTTCGGCTGGTCCCACTCGGCGACCGTTCTGCGCAGGATCTGCCAGGCCATGGCGGTGGGGTTGGAGCTGCCCAGCACCTCCGGCCACACCTCGGCCAGTGTGCAGAAGGCCCGGTCAACGATGCGCCCGGCGACGGCCGGCTCGTGGAACCGGACCCGCGCATAACTCAGATAGCGCGGACGGTGCAGCTCACAGAAGGCCGTGAACTCCGGAGGCATGTCCGACAGGTCGAGCGGCTTCGTGTGGCCGGCGGCTCGGTACAGCACCTCAGCCCCTTCGAGGTCCCCGGCTCGCTCACGCAGCATCGCCAGCTTGACCAGGTTGTCGGCGCGGCCGGCGTCGGCCGCTAGGCGAAAGAGCCACCCGGGGTTGTTGATCGAGAGGGCCAGCTTGGCCAACTCGCGGGCCGCATCCTCGGCTGAGCTGACGTAGCCGGAGTCGGTAGCACCTCCACCCAGCAGCTCGATGATCATTCGTACCTCGTCAGCCCGTCGGAGCGGTGTGCGCTCGCTCAGTCGGCGGGCCCCCGGAGATCCCAGGGAGGATTGCTCCAGCAGCGCGTCGAACTCCTGGTCGTCACCCACGCCTGTCACGCTCCTCCTGCTGTTTGGCCTTGGTCCGCCACCGGTAGAGCAAGCCTTCGATGGCCCGGACGGACTCGGCGCCCAGGACCTCGCAGATCTCCTGCTGTGAGTATCCGTCGACGGTCATCGCCACTGCGGCTCTGAGCCTCGGATCGTCGATCTCCTCGATGGCGAGCATCACCCGCAGGTTTCCCAGCGCCTCGTCTTCGACGCTCAAGGTGCGCACCGAGTCCTCGTGAACGGCCTTCAGCCGCTTGAGAGCCCGGGACTGCTGCTCCCCGCTGGCCCGCCAGCGTCG
Source organism: Kitasatospora sp. NPDC001261 (assembly GCF_042896795.1). Lineage (NCBI taxonomy): Bacteria > Bacillati > Actinomycetota > Actinomycetes > Kitasatosporales > Streptomycetaceae > Kitasatospora > Kitasatospora sp. NPDC001261. The sequence goes on along the minus strand of NZ_JBIAXP010000012.1, from coordinate 214,227 downwards.
GAATTCGTTGGGGAAGTCGTACGCGCAGGCGCCCATGAAGTAGGTGGTGATGCTGGCGCCGCCCTCGAAGCTCCAGCCACCCTCGACGAACGCCTGCCGGCGGAAGCGGGGCAGGGCGAGGGCCACGGTCATGGTGGCGAGCTCCTCCCTGAGGTCGTTGTTGAGGTGAAGTTCCTCCAGCTCCAGTTCGTTCGGGTTGAGGCCGAACCCGCGGGCCGCGACGAGCTTGAAGATGTACCCGGAGTGCATCCAGGCCTTCAGCACGGCGATTCCGTACCGCACGAGCTCGTCGACGAACCTGTCGTACTGCGGGCCCTCGAAGCCCTTCTTGGCCAGTAGCCCGACGATCCGCTGGTCGGCCAGCCGCCGGTCGACGCTCTCCTGCAGCTTCTTCGCCCTCGCGCTCTCACGGGACTCCTCCGCGAAGAACGCATCCAAGATCTCCATCGGCACCGGCATGCCGAGCTCGGTCGCGCCGGGTCGGCCTGCGGGTTGTAGGTCCCGGACGCGCGCGGCCGCGAACTGCGCGCCCGCGTCGTCGCCCCGCATCGTCTCCCCTTCCGATCGTCTCCCGGCCCGATGAGGAACGGGGCCGTCGTCAGGCTCCGCCGGACTCCCTCAGCCTTCGGCGGATGGCCGACCCCTTTTAAGTAGCCCTCCCCCGGGTACCCCACGGACTTTTTCAAGATTTTTTGGAGCGGCTCCGAGGAAACTCGTCCGTGGGGTGCAGGGCCCGGGACGACATAGAAGCGGACGCCCGAATCACCGACAACCCGACGGAGAAGCACGTGAGTTCGCCGACCCAATCGCCGACGCCCCCGCCCGCCCCTGAGCCGTTCCTGACGGTGCGCACCGCCGTCATCCTCCTCGCCGGCGCCCTCACCGGCCTGGTCGTCGGGGGACTGACCTTCCTCGGTGGCGGCCGAGCAGCCACCGCGGCAGTAGCCGGCCTGGCGGCGTTCGGAGCGAGTGTGGTCGGGCTGCACAAGCTGATCGCCTGAGCCCGTCTCGCCCCAAGAAAGGGAAGGACAACCACCGTTGTCCTTCCCTTGGTCCGGCGCGACCCGCCGGACCGGAAGGGGAGGACCACCGTGAACACCGACCAGGTCATCGCAAGTGCGGCAGCTGTCTTCGGCGGAGCATCCGCCGACGCCACCTTCTGGCATGCGGCCATCGCCAAGGGCCAGGCGAGAGACGCACGCGAAGACGCGCAAGCCGCGGAGGCGGCCGCCGAAGTCACCCGGCGCCAGGCCCGGGCCGCCGAAGAACACGTGGCTGCCGTGCAGGACCAGGTACGCGCGGCCGAGGAACGGGTCGCGCTGCTGCGCCGCCAGCTGGACGCCGAGGACGCCGAACGCCGCGAGGCCGAGCGCCTCATCGACGCCGACCGCACTATGCACATCGGTACCCCGGCCCAGAACGATCTATCCCCGCGAGCGCGGGGCCGACGACCGTCGCCTCACGTCTCCTCGCGGCCCACTGGAGCTATCCCCGCGAGCGCGGGGCTGACTTCTCGTACGCGAACTCGAAGACCCCGTCGGCGGAGCTATCCCCGCAAGCGCGGGGCCGACGGCCACCGGGACTGCGTGGCCGTGAACCGCTTGGAGCTATCCCCGCAAGCGCGGGGCCGACACCACCGCCTGGGCGAAGGTGGTCCGTACCCAGGAGCTATCCCCGCAAGCGCGGGGCCGACATGGCCCGTCTCGGCCTGACCCGGCCCGACGAGGAGCTATCCCCGCAAGCGCGGGGCTGACCGGCCTCGGTCCGGTGGCGGGTGGCCACGATTTGAGCTATCCCCGCAAGCGCGGGGCTGACGGCACGCCCGGGCGGGCCGGGGTACCCTGCCAGGAGCTATCCCCGCAAGCGCGGGGCTGACCGCGCCGCTGAAGGTCGTGGCCAGCCCCACCCCGAGCTATCCCCGCAAGCGCGGGGCTGACACTTCCTGACCTGCTGCGATTGGGCTCAGAGTGCGCCAATCCATTCAGTTCGAATCCGGAGCCCGACGTACGCCGGGCCAACTCCCCAGCGGCTGTCTGTCTCAGCTGCGCCCCGGCGAGCCGACTCTGAACCTTCGCCAGCATCGTACGGTCTGTTGTCGGCATGGGTACAGGAGACGGGTTCGCCGGTGGCCTCGTCGGTCAGGGCCCGGGGCTGAGAGGCTGACGAAGGACGACCTCCAGCTCGGCAATGCCACCGCCCTCGGCGCCTCCCCGATCGGCCGCCCGCCGCTGTCGCCGAAGTCGTCGCCGCATACCGCCGCTGCGTGGTCCTGCGGACATACGAGGTCGACCCACCGCTCGAGCGCGAGCAGCCGACTGTGGATCGGGTCGTCGGCGAAGGCACAGCGCTTGCCGGTGCTCCAGGTGTCGGCGCCGACTGGCGGGGAGGCACCTCGTAGGAATCGTCACCGGTGTCGGCCACGTCGCTGCCTTGGACTCCGCCCGGCGGGTCCAGTCGTTCACAGGCCCAGGCCGCTCCGCCTTGGGCGCCGGGTCGGTTGCGGGTTCTGCCCGGTAGCGGCGAGACGGGCCGCTGAGCGCCTGAGGGTGATGCGGTCGGCAGCCTGAGGGTCGGGGGTGGAGGCGAGCCGGTGGTAGAGGCCCTGGGCGGCGAGGTCGGCTCCGAGCGCCGAGACCACGGTGGCGAGGGCCCGCTCGGCGGCTGCGCTCGCCTGGCCGGCGGACCGGTACTCCTCGGCGAGCTCGGCACGTCGGTCGGCGGGCAGCGGCCGGGCCGGCAGCCGGTTGTGCCCGGGGCCGGAGGCTCGCATCATCAGCCGTCGGGTGTCGGCGAGGCGCTCGGCGAGGACCGCGTGGTCTTCGCCGAGGTGCTGGAGCCGAGCGGAGACCTGGCGCAGGGCGTCGCTCCACACCGGCAGGGCCGCGGCGATGTCGCAGGCCTGACGGGTCGGTCCCCCGTGGCCGTGGGACAGCCGCCAGGCCGGGTCGGCGTAGAGGAGCCGGCCAACCCGGTCGACCAGGGCGTGCGACTCCGCGGTGACGGCGGAGAGGGTGTTGTCGGGAGCGGAGCGCAGGGGGAACCAACAGGCGCGTACGCGGCGCCAGGCGAGCTCGGCCGCTTCCCAGGCGGTATCGGCGGCGTGGACGGACGCGAGGTGGGCGGACACGGTGGCGGGAGCGTGGGTGGCAGCGTGGGTGAACAGCAACCGGGTCAGCTGGTAGACGGCGAAGGCGTTGGAGGCCGCGGTGCCCATGGCGGAGGCCGTGTGTGCGTGGGAGTCGTCACCCACCTGTACGGCGCGCCAGCTGATGTCCGCGAGCCGGTCGGCCGAGGCCGCGGCGCCGGCGCTGAGCTGCGCAGGGTTCTCCGCGGTGCGGGGCGGGTCCGGCTGAAGCAGCGCGCGGGGCCGTACGGTGTCGAGCGCCGCGCCGCCGATCCGGACGTCCGGGTCGGCGGCGAGAGCCCGGACCTCCTGCTGCACCACTGCCAGCTGGTCGACGACCCGGCCGAGGCCACGGATGCGTTCGGTGAAGGACGCGCTGGAGGTGGCCGCGCCGAGGCGGCCCACGAGGTCCGCGACCGTTCCGGTGAGAGCAAGGACACGGACCAGGACGGCGGTGCGCAGGTGTGTGCTCTCCAGGGCGAGTCCGTGCCGGGTGAGGGGTCGGCCGTCGGGATCGGTGTGGGTGGCGAGCAGGTCCAGGCCGGTGCGCAGGGCCTGAATGGCATGGGGGACGTACCGGGGTGCTTGGAACGCCTGGAGGGCCGTGAGGGCCGGCGGCTTGCCGTAGGCGGCTCTGAGCTGTCGGGCGGCTTCGGCCAGGGCTACGTGCAGCCGGGCCCGGCAGGCACTGTCCGGTGCCGGGGCGGGGCCGGTGGGCGCCCGGTCGGGGAGGGTGTCCACCGGTTCCCAGGCGTACCGGGTCTCCACCGCGAGGAAGAGGTCCAGCAGATCCGCGACCTGATGGCCGACGGTCCGTCGGTAGAGCTCCGAGCTCCGCTCGATCGGCAGGTAGTCGGCGTCGCTGAGGTAGCTGCCGGCGAGCACAAGGAACTCGCCGAACTCCGCGCTCACCGGGCGGTCTCCGCCGGGCGGAGCGTGGTGCGCACGGCGGTGGCGGTGTGCCCGAGGAGGCGAACGGCAACCAGGACGGTGTAGGCCTCGTCCGGCGTCGCCGCGGTGGCTGCCGCTGCCGAAAGCCGAAGTTCCGCCTGCTCCAGGAATTCGGCGAGCCGTCGGCCGTCGGCGAAGGTGAGGTCGGTTTCGGGGTCGTCGCCGTCGTCGGGCTCGGGCAGGAAGCCGCGGAGCTCGATCGCGTGGTTGTGGGTACCACAGGCGGCCAGGGCGTCGCCGCCGGTGTCGGCGGTGACGGCCAGGGCCCAGTACCCGGTCTGGTTGGCGAGGGACCAGGCCACCGAGAGCGGGCCCTGGATGCCGGGCTCGGCGAGGCGGGCGGCGAGGCGGTCGAACCAGGCGGTCGTCATGGCGGACTCCTTTGTCGGTTGTTGTCGTGGCGGTCAGGGTGACCGATCCGGCCGTCCCCGGGGCCGGTAGCGCGGGTTCCTGTGGACAACCCGGGGGTTGTGGGTGGATCCGGTCACCCGGACGGGGGATCAGGTGACGATCCGGCGGACGGCGACGACCTGGTCGGGGCCGCTGCCGGCTGCTCTCCAGGCCTGGTAGCTGCCTGTCCGGATCTGGAGGCCGGTGCGGGGGGCCTCCAGGAGGAGGCCGTCGCCGATGTAGAGGGCGACGTGGCCGGGGCGGCCCGGGCCTCCGCCGTCCGTTCCGGTGGTGAAGACGAGGTCGCCGGGCCGGATGCTGTCCGGGTCGACCGGTTGCCCCTCCCCGACCTGGGTGAACGTCGAGCGGCTCAGTCGGATCCCGGCGTGGGCGTAGGCCTGCTGGACCAGGCTGGAGCAGTCGCACCGGTGGGAGGGGGCGGTGCCCAGCGGGTCGGCGCAGTCCCCGCCGAAGGTGTACCAGCCGCCGCGCTGGGCCAGGGCCCAGCGGATCGCGGCGGCGGCCTGCGGGTGGGTGCCGGCCGGGACGTCCCACCCCGGTGGAAGGGCGCCGTCGGCTGGGCCCTGCGGCCCGGCGGACAGGGGGGCGGTGAAGTCCGGGACCGCGGCGACGACGGCGGCGACGTACTGCCGGGTCTCCCGGTAGGGCGGGATGCCGTGGGCGGCTTCGACGGCGTGCCAGCCCGCGTTGTAGCCCGCGAGCGCGAGCTGCCACGGGTCGGCGTCGATGCCGGAGTCGCGGGCCTGGCGGATCAGCGAGCACATCATCCGGCCCTGGGCGTCGATCGCGTCGGCCGGATCGAACGGGCTGGTCACACCGTTGCCCTCGGCGTCCCGGCCCCAGGTATGCCAGGTGTCCGGGACGAACTGGGCCATGCCCTGGGCGCCCGCCGGGCTCTGGGCGTTGGGGTCGAAGCCGCTCTCCTGGTGGAGCTGGGCGGCGAGCCGGGGGGAGGTCAAGCCCTGGTCGCAGGCCCCGGCCGCGCGCTCGATCATCGGGACGTACCGGGCCGGGACGCTGCCCGGCCGAAGGGCGCTGCCGTACGGTCCGCGCCCGGGAGCGCTCGCGGCGGCCGGTGTGTCGGTGGCGGCCATCAGCAGCACCAGGGCGAGCACCCCGGCGGGCGCGGTGGCCGCGCCCGCCGCCAGCAGGATCGCCCGTTTGGGCATGGTCCAGGTCCCTCGATCGTGTGGTGCCCGACGGCATGTCAGATGCTGACCGCCCCGGGCGGGCCGGCGCTGACGACGCGCGCGTACCCGGAGGTGGGGAAGGGGACCAGCGGCGGCCCGCCCCTGCAGGGTCGTACTGCACCGACACACTCTCGATCACTATCAGCTCCCAGTCGATCGCCGAGTGTAAGCAGAACGGCCGTCACTGTGCTAGACAGTGCGGCTACAGCCAGTGATGGCCACGGATGGCATCGCTGATCATCGGTCAGGTCAGGTGGGGGTGAGCATCGTGGGCAGGTCCACGCCCGTGGCCGGGCTGCACTCCGGCGCCCGGCTGGTCGTCCCGGTCCTGGGGGCGGCAGCCGGCAGCGGCCGGAGCACCGTGGCCCTGCTAGCCGCGGCCGGGCTGGCCCGGCTCGCCCCGACGGTGGTGCTCGACTGCGCGCCGACCGCGTTGTCGCCGTGGCGCCGCTGGCCGCTGGCCGGCGGCACCGGGCTCGCCTCCGTGCCCGCCGACCGGTCGCTCCACACGGGTCAGATCCGCGCGGCCGCCTCGTCCTGCCTGGACGGCCTGGTCCAGGTGCTCACCGACCGCAGGCCCTGGTCGCAGCCGCCGCTCGCACTGCCGTCGGCGCCGTCGGCATGGCCGGCGCTGGCGGGGATGGGCGGCTGGCGGGTGAGCGTGGCGGACACGGCGCTGACCGTCGCGGACGACCTCGGTGGCGCCGGGGTCCGCTCGCGCACCGCCCGGTGGATGCTGCTGGAGCGGGCCGTGCCGGTGATCTGCGCGCCGACGTCGCGGGAGGGGCTGGAGGCGGCCGCCGTCGCGATCGCCGCCGCCGAGAGCGCGGGACTGCCGCTTCAGCGGTGCGTGCTGGTGCTGGTCGGCGTGGCCGGAGGGATGCCGCGGCAGTGCCGGGCGGTCGCCACCATGCTCGCTCCCCGGGTCGGCGCGGTGGTGCGGGTGCCGCACTGCCCCGCCTGGCGGGCGCACGCCCTGCGGACCGACCGGCTCAGCCGCCGGTTCGAGGCGGCCGGCACCCAGTTGACCGACACCCTGATCACCACGGCCGAGAGGTCCTGGGGCCCGCTGCGCGCCCCGGCCGGGACGGCCGCCACTCCGGAGGACCCCTCGCATGACGACCTCTACGTCCCTGCCGGCGGCCCGGCTGACCGCCCTGCCGCTCAATGACCCCACCGCCGCCCCGAGCGGGTCGTTCTACGACATCGGGAAGAACTTCACCCCGCAGGTCCCGACCGGGGAGGTCGGCAGCGCGCTGACCACGATCGTGAACTGGACGATGGGGATCTGCCTCGCCCTGGTGGTCGGCGCGCTGTGCGCGTGCGCCGCGATGGACTCGTTCGGCAGCATCTCGGACAAGCCGGACGTCAGTGCGCGGGGCAAGGCCGGCATGCCGAAATGCTTCCGGGCGGCCGTCGTGATCGGGCTGGCCTGGCCGATCGTCTACCTCGGCGCGAGCCTGAAGGGCTGACGAGGTGGACTCCGTCGAGCTCCGTCGGCACCGGGCCCTGCGCAGGCTGGCCACCGGGGCGGCCTTGGCGGCGGCCGCCGCCGCGGGCGCGGCCGCCGTCCTGCTCTGGCAGACCGGGCCCGAACCGGGGGCCGGCGCTGCCGCCCCCGCCACCGCTTCGGCCGCCGCCGTGCCTCCGTCCGCGAGCCCGTCCACGGTGGTGGATGCGGTGCCGTTGCCCGCGCCCGCCCGGGTCGAGCAGGGCATGCCGGTCGGCTACCCGCACACCCTGGCCGGTGCCGTGTCCGCGGCCGCCCACTACACCGAGGCCCGCGACCTGCTGAGCCCTGACGCGGTGCCCGACCAGATGATGGTGATGGCCCGCAAGGGCGAGGACTTCTTCAAGCTGACCTCGCTGGCGATCGCGGACGCCCGGGACTGGCGACGCCTGCTCGGCCTCCCCGAGGCCGGGGGCAGCACCGGCTCGGACTTCATCGCCTTCCAGGTCCGCGCCTACCAGACCGAGTCCGTGAGCGCCGACACCGTCGACGTATGGCTGCTGACTACCCAGACCCCCACCGTCGGCGGCGTCCAGCACGGCACTGGTGTCTTCACCGTAGCGGCCCCGGTGGTGTGGGACGGCAATGACTGGAGGCTCACCTCGAAGGAAATGCGGGAGACCCCGATGGTGGCCCAGCCGGGCACGGTGCAGGCCGAGCTGCCGGCTGGAGGCCCGTTGCCTACCAGCACTAACGGCCTGCGGCGCGAGGTGCTGGTCCTGGTGCTCGTCCTGGTCGCGCTGGCCGGGCCAGCCACTGCCGCGTTCGCCGCCTCGCCGCCGCCGGTTCCCGTCCCGGGCGCCACCGCCGGGACACCCTGCCCGACACACACCCGGCCCGTCGGGCAGCCCGAGAAGCTGACCGCCACCAGTCTGCAACCGAAGGCCCCTGCGGAGCAGATGGATGCGCGCGGCGGCTGTGTACCGCTGGACGAGGACGGCTGCCGGGCCCTCGGACTGAGAGACCACCCGCTCTCGACCTGCGTGTACGCGACCTACAAACACAAGTACTGCGATGCCGACGTCCTGCCCCTGCCCGGGATGGAGGTGTACTGCGAGAACGCCGACAAGGAGATGACCGCCTGGTGCAAGAAGAACCCGGGCGTCGCCCACTGCGGGGCCAAATCCGAGGGTGGCCTCGCCGCCGTGCTGAAGTCGCCGGGCGCCGCGATCGCCGACGAAGGCACCAGCCGGCTCGCCCACACCTTCTCCAGCGCGGCGAAGTGGGTGCTCGGGGAGATGGCCAAGGCGGTCCTGGAGGGGTCCGTCGTGGACCTGGACGCTGACGGGATCTCGGACACCCTCGCCCTGATGCTCCAGCTGTCCGCCATCATCGCGACGATCCTGCTGTGCGTGGAGGTCACCCGCACCTGCGTCTCGCACGAGGGCAAGGGGATCGCCACCGCCGTCACGGGCCTGGTCGAGTGGGGCCTGAGCTGCGCGGCCATGTACACCGTCACCCAGACCCTGATCTGGGCCGCCGACGACGTCTCCACCTGGATGATCCGCTCCTCCGGCCAGACCACCGACCAGTTCGTCGCCCGGATCAGCGGCCTGTTCGCCGGGATGGACGCCGTCTCCGAGATCGGTTGGCTGCTGGTGCTGGGCGTCGTCGGATGCCTGGTCGCCGGGCTGATGTGGATCGAGTTCATCTTCCGGCACGACGCCCTCGACCTCCTCGTCGTGGCGTTCCCCGTGTCGGCCGCCGGGGCGATCAGCGAGTTCACCCGGCAGTGGGCGCCGACCGCCCGCAAGGCCGTCTACTCGATCGTCATGATCAAGCCGGTCGTCGTGATCACCTTGCTGATCGGGGAGGGCATGGTCGGCGCGGCCACCACCGTCACGGGCGTCGTCGGGGGCCTGCTGGTCGTCGGCGTCGGTGCCGTCGCCTGGCCGGTGACCGCCCGCTTCATGCCGTTCGCCGGTGGGGGTTCCAGCGGCGGGTCGGTCGCCGGCGGCATCATCGGCGCGGTCGGCGGCACCGCGGCCTCGGCGATCTGGGGCCGCGGCGGCGGGGTTCCGTCCGGGAGCGGCGCGGCGCCGCCGGGGCCGGCACTGGCCAGGGCGCTGGAGTCGGACGACGCGGACCGGCGCAAGGCGGACGGCGGCCCGCGCTCCTCGGCCAGTCGCGCGGTGATGGCCGGGCTGATGGCCGCTCAGGGCGCGAAGGCGGGCACCGAGCTGGCCTCCGGCGGCTTGGACGCGATGGCCGCGCACGCCGGGCTCAGCTCCGGGCGCGACATGGGCGGATCCGTCAACCTGCCGCCCAGCCGTTCCGGCGAGGCCTCTCCCCCCGCCGGGTCGCCGGGCACCGCGGGGGCCCCGGCCGCTGCCCCTCCCGGTCGGGCCCCCGCCCGGTCGTCGACCGCGCACCCCGGCACGGTCGCGGCGCCGCCCGTTCCGGCTCCCGGTACGCCGCGTCCTGCCCCGGCCCGCCCGCCGCAGGTCCCCGCGCCGCCTGCTCCCCCGCAGCCCGGCCCGACGGACGTCCCGACGGCCTCCACCCGCCCGACCCCGGCACCGGTCCAGCCCCTGCCGGCCGACCCGCCACCAGGAGGTGAGGGAACGTGACGTCCCCCGAGGAGCCGGCGACGTACGGCGGCTGGCAGCGCGAGCGCGGCCCGTACCTGGGCGAGCTGAGCCTGGGCGGCCTGGTGACGGTCGCCGGTGCGGGCCTGGTCGCGATGCTGCCGGTCTACACCCACGCGTGGGCGGGCGAGATCGTCGCCGTGCCGGTCGCGCTGCTGCTGCTCGCGGCGGTCTACCTGCGGGTGTACGGCCTGACCGCGGCGGAGTGGGCGGTCCTCGCGGTCCGGTTCGAGGTTGCTGTCGTCAGGAGGCAGACGATGTTCTTCAGTGGTGCGTTCGCGCCCCGGCGGTCGGACGGTTCGCGGCGCACGGACCTGCCGGGTGTGCTGGCCCGCCTGGAGTTCCTGACGGTGCCCACCGGGGCCGGCCGTGAGATCGGGGTCGTCCACGACCCGCTGCAGGGCCACTACTCGGCGATCATGGAGGTGCGCTACCCCGGGATCGCGCTCGCCGACACCGCCCGGGTGAACGCCCGGGTCTCCGGCTGGGGCGGCTTCCTCCGGGGGCACTGCGTCGAGGGCGGGCCGATCGTGCGGATCTCGGTCACCGACCGGTCCGCTCCCGAGGACGGCACCGCGCTGATGGCCTGGACGACCGGCCACCTCGACCAGGGCGCGCCCGCGGCGGCCCACGACCTGGTCACCGCTCTCGCCGCCGAGGCGGCGCCCGCGGCGTCCACCCGCCGCACCTACCTGACCGTCACCCTGGCCGCGTCCCGGGTCCGCCAGGACATCAGGAGCTCCGGCGGCGGCACCCTGGGGGCGACCGCCGTCCTGGTGCGCGAGCTGCTCGCGATGCAGGGCGCGATCGCCGCCGCCGACCTCCAGGTCGTCGCCACGCTGACCGTCGGCCAGATCGCCGAGGTGATCCGCACCGCCTACGACCCGGGCGAGGCGCCCGTGCTCGCCGCCCACGCGGCGGCCGCGTGCGCACCCGGGTGGGCCGGCACGCCGCCGGGCGTGGACGAGTCGGCCGCCGGCCCCGCCGCGGCCGAGCAGCACTGGGGCCGCTACCGGCACGACAGCGGCGTCTCGGCGAGCTTCGAGGTCTACGGCTGGCCCGAGGGCCGGGTGTACGCGAGCGTGCTGACCCCGCTGATGAGCGCCTCCGGCAACGCCCGGCGGAGTGTCTCCCTGACCTACGAGTGCCTCGGTGCCCGTACTGCCCGGGCCACGCTGAGCCGCGAGCGCACCAAGGCCGACGTCAAGCGCCGGGTGCGCGCACGGGGCGGGCGGATCGAGTCCCTGGACGAGCGCAAGGCGCTGGTCGACACCCAGGACCAGGACCACGCCCGCACGGCGGGCCACGGCATCGCGCGCTTCACCGGTGTGGTGACCGTGACGGTCGACGAGCCCGGCGAGCTGGCGCTGGCGACCGCCCGGCTGAAGCGCGACGCGTACACTTCCGGCCTTCGCCTGCGTGAGCTCTACGCCGCGCAGGACTCGGGTTTCGCGGCGACGCTGCCGCTCGGCCTGGGTCTGCCGGTGAAGCGGCGGGCGGTGATCTGATGGGCCGCCTGCGCGACTGGAGGCGCCGCGGGGACACCGACCTGCCCTCGATCGGCCTGCCGGACGTCCTGACGACCGGACCGGCGCCGGTTCCGGCCCAGCGCGGGCGGCGGGCACACCAGCGGCCGGCCGCCGCGGCGCCGACGCCGGTCCTGGGGTGGCCAGGCCCCCACGCCGGGAGGGCCGTACGGGTCGCGGCCCCCGAGGTCTACCGCTGCGACACCTACAACCTCGCCGGCCTCTACCCCTTCGGGGGCGGCTCGGCCCTGCCCGCGGTCGGCGCCTACATCGGCCACGACGTCCTGACCGGCCGGCAGTTCTCCATGCACCCGGGAGCGTGGGTCCAGCACAGGATCGTCTCCAATCCGGCGGTGCTGGTCACCGGCACCATGGGAGCCGGGAAGAGCGCTCTCATCAAGGCGCTGTCCACGAGGTTGGCGGCGTTCGGGGTGAAGGTGCTGATCGCCGGTGACGTGAAGGGCGAGTACGGGCGGGTGTGCCGCTGGCTCGGGTGCGAACCGCTGGAGCTCGGCCCCGGCCTGCCCGGGCGCGTCAATCCCCTGGACGCCGGCTCGCTCGGCGACGGGCTGGAGCACGTCACCGACCCGGTGGAGTGGCGCGAGCGCCTGACGGAGATCCATCGGCGCCGCCTGAGCCTGCTGTGCACGCTGCTGGAACTACAGATGCGCAGGCCGCTGACGCCGGAGGAGACGGAGGCGATCTCCGCCGCGATCAAGGAGGTCACCGGCCAGCTGAGCGGCAACACCGTGCTGGCCACCCCGACGCTGCGGGCCGTGCACGCCGCCCTGCGCGACCCGAGCACCGGAATGGCGCGCGAACTGCGGATCCGAGGCGAGGACATCCAGGCCACCCGGGAGGCGACCAGGGCGTCCCGGGCGGCGCTGGCCACCATGCTCGACGGGCACGTCGGCGACCTGTTCAGCACGGCGGAGACCTCCACCAGCCGCATCGACTGGTCCGCGCCGATGGTCAGCATCGACATCTCCCGCACCCGCGCCTACGGCGACGAGACCGTCGCCATGATCATGATGTGCATCTCCAGCTGGACCCAGGCGGCGATCGACCAGCCCGGCGGGCCCCAGCGCCTGGTCGTCAGGGACGAGCTGTGGCGCGCGCTCCAGGTCGGCGGCGCCACGGTGATCCGCAAGCTCGACTCCGACCTCAGGTTGCACCGGGCCGACGGGGTCTTCGACCTCGCCGCCACCCACCGGCTGTCGGACTTCGAGGCGGTCGGCCCGGCCGGGTCCGAGGCCGTGATGATCGCCCAACACATGGTCTCGTCGTTCGACACCAAGATCACGATGGCTCAGGACGTCCGCTCCCTGGGCGCGATCCGGGACGCGGTGGGCCTCACCGAACCGCAGGTGGAGCTCGTCTCCGGCTGGGGCCGCGCGCACGCCGGGCGGGGCCTGTGGATGCCCGGCCGCTCCGGCGCCTATCCGGTCCAGCTCCACCTCACCGAGAAGGAGAAGGAGCTGTACCACACGGACGAGCGGATGGCCCTGTGACGGGCGACCAGCGCTCCGAGCCGACCTGGGCCGCGACCGTGCTCGGCGCCGCGGTGCTGTGGCTGCTGGCCTCCGGTGTGCTCGCCGCCCGGGCCGCCGCCCTGCTCACCGGGCACTCCTGCCGCCTGGTCGGCGGCGCCGGCCTCGCCGCCGTCACCTGGCCGTTGCGCGGCCCGGGCGCGGCCTTCGCTCCGGCACCGTCGGGCTGGCTGTGGTGGCCGCTGCTGGTGCTGATCTGGTCCGGCCCGGTCGCGGGCGGGACGTGGCTGTGGATGCGCCGCGGCACCGATCCCGGCACCGATGGCGCCCGCTGGGGCGGCCGGGCGACCGAACGTCGGCTCCGGGTAGCCGAGGAGCCCGGCCTGCGTCGCAACCGCATGGCCTTCGGCCGCAGCAAGGGCCGCCGGAACTGGATCCTCGCCGCCAAGGAGAACATCAGCGCGACGGTGTTCGGCCTGCCCGGCAGCAGCAAGACCACGGGGCTGGTGCTGCCGATCGCCGCCGAGTGGTACGGCCCCTGCGTGATGACCACCGTCAAGGCGGCCGACCTCGACGTGGTGTACGCGCGGCGGGCGGCCCTGGGCCCGGTGCACGTCGTCGCCCCGGCCGGCCTGCCCGACCGCCCCACCGCCCGCTGGTCCCCCGTCGACTACTGCGCGGACGCCAAGGCCGCCGACCGGATGGCCGGCTGGCTGGCCGACGCCGCCTCCACCGCGGGCGACCCGCGGTCCGGCCCCTGGGTCGACCAGGCCAAGGCCGTCGTCAAGGGCGTGCTGCTGGCCGCCAACCTCGCCGGCGGGGACATCACCACGTTCCGGCGCTGGCTCGCGCTCGCCGACGACGCCGTGGACGAGGTCCGCGAGATCCTGGTCGACGGCGGCCACCCCGACGTCGCGGACGACTACGCCGCCGCGTTCGCCCTGCACCCCGACGGCGTCGGGAGCATCAGGTTCACCCTGAGTGTGATCACCAAGGTGTACGCGGACGAGGAGGTCCGCGCCACCGCCGCCGCCAGCGACTTCACGGCCGAGGAGGTCCTCGACCGGTGCGCCACCGTCTGCCTGATCGCCAGCGAGGCCGACGGCGAACGCTTCGCGCCGCTGCTGACCGCGATCACCGCGAGCATCGTCCACGCCGCCCAGGCCCGCTACCAGCGCACCGGCCGCCCCCTCGACCCCGCGCTCGGCCTCGTCATCGACGAGGCCGGCAACTGCTTCCGCTACAAGGCCCTGCCGAGGCTGCTGACCGTCGGACGCGGCATCGGCATCACCGTGCTGACCGTGTGGCACGACCTCAGCCAGCTGATCGGCGTGCTCGGCCGCGAGGCCGCCAACACCGTCATGAACGCCTCCGGCCTGCGCATGCTGCTTCCCGGCAACGCCGACCCCGAGACGCTGAAGGCCTTCACCAACCTGCTCGGCCGGGCCCTGGTGAAGAGGAAGTCCACCAGCAGGGGAGGCGGCGGCAGCTCCACCTCCGAGCAGCTGGTCGAGACCGACCTCGCCCCCACCCACGTGCTGCGGGAGCTGCCCGACTTCACCGCGATCGCCGTCTACGGCAACCAGCACCCGGTGCGGGTGAAGCTCCGCCGCACCTACGCCGACCCGGACCTGATCGAGCTCCTCGCCCGCAGGCCCCTCCCGCCCCTCTGCGCCACCGCGGATCCGGTGCCGCCGGTGATCCCGCCGAGGCCGGGCCACCCGCCCATCGCCGCGGTCCCGCTGGACAAGCCCTCCTGACGAAACGAGAACACCGTGTCCGAGACCTACACCGACCTGACCGACGACGGCCTGGACCCGGCCGATCCATGGGCGGACGTCCCCGAACCCGACCCGGCGCCCGCGCCGCGGATCGTGCTGCGCGACATGGAGCCGGAGGAGCGGCGCTCCCGGCTGGAGGAGCTGGGGCACTGGCTGCGCTGGCTGGTGGAGGTCAACCCGGAGGCCCGGGCCTCGGTACCGCCCTGCTGGCACCGGCACGAGGACGTCATCGAGGTCCTCCTCGCGCTGCAGATCGGATGGGTCCGCTCCTACACCTGCCCCAGCCCGGGCCGCGACACCGCCGAGGCGGACTGGCTGATCACGGCGAACAACCTCCTCCCGACCACCCGCCGTCCGAAGTGCGCCAACGGGCACGCCGACCCGGTCTCCCGGCCCTGGGGCGGTCCTGACGAGGAGACCCTGCGGCAGTGGCTGGAGGAGCCCGGCGGCCTCGGCACCCGCGAGCGCGAACACCCCAGCCCGGCCCTGGCGGCCGAGCTGAACAGCGACGAGCCGCCGCTGTAGTGCACCGGATCCGACGACACCCTGCCCGCCCGCCGAGGTCCGGTGGAAGCCGGCCGCCCCAGAGGAGCACCTGATGCCACCCGAGCCCGCCGAACCGCCCTACAGCGTCTTCGACGACCCGGCGTACGAGATCGTCGAGTCCCGGAGAGTCGGTGGGAGCACCTATGTGCGCGCCTACCGGCGAGGCTCCGAAGAGGAGTCCCTCTGGGTCCACCGCGGCGAGGAGTCCGAGGAGCTCATGACCGGCGGCGGGGCGTTCCGGCCCCATGACGCCTACCTCGCGATGACCGGACCGAACGCCCCGACCTCGCTCTACGAACAGCTCGTCAAGGAAGGCGACCTCTGGGACGTCCAGGTCCGCGACCACGAGAAGTGGGAACGCGAACGCGAGCGGGCCGACGACGAGGCGGCCCTGCACGGCCTGGACACGGGGCCCGACGACGACGGCATGGCCCGGGCCGAGGACGACGGGGCCGCCGCCCCGAAGCTCCGTTCCTCCGACGATGGTTGGGTGTCCGACGCGCTGGCACTCACCGCCGACATGCCGCAGGAGCAGGCCGCGCTCCTGCGGGACCGCCTCGGTGTGCTGACAGCGGCCCCGCGGGACGTCCGGCACGAGCCCGCCCCCGACGACGCGGCGCACGCCGGGCTCCCGCCCGAGCAGGCCCTCGCCGAACTCACCTCCGCCATCGAGACCGTACGGGCCCGCGCGGAGTGGTGGCTGGCGCTGCCGCAGTGGGCACAGGTCCAGTCGGTCCAGGCGGCGGCCGTCGGGGCCTGGGCCGCCGTCAAGGAGGCCGTCGGGCAGCAGACGGTGCTCGCCGGCGGTGAGTACCGGGCCACCCGTCTCCTGCGGGGGATCTGCGCCGCGGCCTGCCGGTCGGTCGCCCGCCACGCGGCCGACCTCGCCCACGACCTCACCACCCGCGGCTACGGCGGCACGCCCGCCTGGACCGCGCTGCGCGCCTTGTCCCGGCGGGCCGGAACGCTGGCCGCACGGGTCCTCGGCCGTCCCGTCGACCGCGCCACCGCCCGGCGCCTGGCCGCACTCGACGCCGAGGTCGCGGCGGTGGCCAAGGCGGAGCGGGCCGACCGGCGCGCGGTGCTGGCCGACGGGGCCGACCGGGTCGCCGCGGCCTTCGCCGCCTGGACCGGCACGCCGATGGGCCGCCGGCTCGCGCGTTCCGCCCATCCGCGCGTCGCCGCGCTGCGCAGGGCCTGGCAGGGGATCCCGCGCCCCGGCGTCGAACCGGCGCCGGTGGCACGCGCCTACGCCCGGCTGGCGAGAGCGGCCCGCTCCCTGGCCGACGCCGCCCGCACCGCGCGCCGGTTCCGCAGCGCCGACGTGGCGGTGCTGGACGCCGTCACGCGGGCCGCGGACGAGCACACCCGCCGGATCGCGCCCGCCGCCGGCCTCACCCCGCCCCCGCCCGCCGCCCGGCACGCCCCGTACGCGACCAGGCAGGGCGCGAGCGGCGGCTCCCTGCTGGTCGCGGACGCGCTCAGCGCGTGGACGGCGACCGAGATGGGCGGCCACCTGCGCGGCTCCCGGCACCCCCGGGTGGCCGCGTTGAGGGCGGCCTGGAGGAACCTTCCCCCGGTCGACCTCCCCGACGGCCCCGCCGCAGGAGCCCGGACCTACCACCAGGTCGCGGAGAGGACGAGGGCGCTCGCCGAAGCGGCCCGTACCTCCGACCGCTTCCCGCCCGGCGACCTCGCGTGCCTGGACGCCCTCGCCCTGGCCGCCGCCGTCCACGCGGGCCGACTGGCCGCGACCGCCGGCATCGTGCTGTCGTCCGGGGCGGGCACGCCGACGATGCCGGCCCACCGGGCGGCGGTGCGGCTCGACGGGCCGTCACAGCGGCCACCGCGCATGGCGGTCTGAGCTCCCGTTCCCGAGCGGTCGGGCCGAACCGGCCGGGGAGGTGACCGGCCGGAAGCACCGATGTCCTTGGACAGCGAAGTTGGTCCGCTCCGGGCTGGTGACGTACACGGACTTGATCGGTTGTCATGGAGGACCGTTGGCGCGGGCTGGGTGTGCGGTCCTGGCGTCATGCTGATCCGAAAGGCCGATGCCGCGTAGGCGTCCGAAGGCCGTCCGTGCTGAGCGTGGCGGCCACGCAGGAATGTTGCGGTGCGCCGGATTCGGGGTGTCTCCGCGCGGACGCGTGCAGCGGTCCGGCGAGTCGAAGACGAGCGGCTGTGGACCAATGCTGTTGCTGACGCGTTGTCCCGCTTCGAGTGGGTGTTCAAACAGCCGGGCTGCTACCTGAACGCATCCCAGGTCTGGCAGCCCGGCGTAGAGGTCGAGTATGCCCGTGATGACCTTGTCCGCGGGCCGTGGCACGGTCCGGCGGAATCGCTTGATCCTTTGCATCCGAACACTACCCGGGCGCGGTTTACTTGGAGCGGGTCCCGCCGGGGTTCCCCCTCGCGCTCCGATCACGAGGGCCTCGGCCACCGGCGGATGGTCGAGCCGGGCCGCCGACGCTTACAGCTGTTCGGCCGCTGGCTCCCCCTCCTGGCCCTGCTCCGCCTCTCCGACTGCTGCCGCGGCGCCTTCTGCGGCAGGCAGCAGGTCGCCGGCAGCGGCCTGGGCGATGAGTTCCAGGGCGAAGGCGGTGCCGGGGGGCCAGCGTGGCGCGGTGCTTGGCGGGGCCGGGCTGACGGACGCCGAGGACGGCGAGCTCGGCGAGCAGGTTGTCGGCCCGGACGTGGGCGCCGGCCCAGCGAGGCGGTTCAGCCGCCCCGGAGGAAAAACCGGCGTCGACTGGGCGTGCGCTGCGACACAATCTCAGGATGATCGGCAACCGGATCACCCATCGCACCGTGGACGGCGTCCGCATACCCGGAACCTGGCGACACGTCTTCATCCGCAACAGCTACTACTTCCTCACCGACCTCTTCATCTACGCCGACGGGCTCATCGACTGCTGGGGCCTGGTCACCATCGAGGAGTTCGAGGAGAAACTGCGCACCGGATGGGTGGCCACCAGCCTCCCGGAGGGCGCGGAGGCATCCGCGCACGACCTGGCGCACTGGAAGTTCAGCGAGCCGCAGAGCTGGCAGACCCCCGAGCTGCTGCTCGCCGAAGTCCGCGACACCATCGACCAGCTGAACGGGCGGCCCGACTCGACCGGCCGCTGTCTCGCCGCCGTCGATGCCTTCCTCGCTGACCGGACCGAGGAGAACCGGGCCGTTGCCCGCACCGCGTTCCTCGCGATCCCGGAAACCCAGCGCCGCTACGCGCTGGGCGACATGGACCGCAAGGACCAGCCGCTGCGGGTACTGGTGGCAGGGCCCGGAGGCCGGACCTACCTGTCGTTCGACGGAACGGTCACGCAGAAGGACTACGACAGTGCCCTCGCGTACTTCGAGGAGCGGGCCCGCTGGAGGGCCGAGCGGCCCAAGCGCGGCCCCGCGGACGGACCAGTGACGTCCCATGCTCCGGCGGTCCACATAGCCCAGACGTTTCCCAAGGAGCCGGTGGACGATCCCGGCAAGGTCGGCCTGCGCAACGACTACCCCGCCCCGATCACCGTGGGGGAGGCCGGCTACCCCTCCGTTGCCCATGCCTACTGGGCTCTGTCGGTTGCTCAGCCCGAGGTCCGGGGCGCGATCGCGGCGGCGGAAAGCGCCTCCGCGGCGCGCAAGCTCGCGGCCGAGGCGCCTCGCCGCGAGGGCTGGGAACATGTCCGGACCGCCGTCATGACGCGCCTGCTGCGCGCCAAGTACGACCAGCACCCCGGGCTGGCCGAGATTCTGCTGTCGACAGAAGACGCCACCGTGATCTATGACGACATGGAGTCGGCGTTCTGGGGCAACAACGCCGGCCGAGGGCGCAACTGGACAGGGCGTCTCCTCGAACTGGTCCGCTCCGAGCTGCATGCGCGGCGGACTGAGATCCCGGGGTTGTGACCGGACCAGGCGAGTGGCTCTCGAGAACCCCGACTGGCTTTATAGGTGAGTAGTGGGCAAAGCCACTACGGCCGGTAGGAGGGCGGGACACCGTCGTGGGGCAGGCGTTGGCCGCACCGGTGCACCGCCTGCGGCCGGCTCAGCCCGGCCTGCCGGCGCACGGCGGTCTCCCGTTTCTTGGCCCGGCGCCGCCGGACGGCGGGCAGGCGTTCGGCCGCCTCGCGTGCGCGCTCGCCGGCCGGCATCGCCGTACGCGCCTGCTGTTCCTCCCGCAGGGCACCGACCCGCACGCGCAGGCGAGCAGCCCGGTCGCGGTACTCGTGGGCGGTGCGGTGGTGGTGCCGGGCATCCTGGTCCGCGATCCGGCGCAGGTGGTCGCGGTAGGCCTCGGCGGAGCCGCCGACCCGTGCCCACAGGTCCAGTGCGGCCTCGACGCCGGCGAGGTCGCCGATGTCGGCGAGCGCCTGGGCGCGGAGGAGCCGGTGGTGGTGCTCGGCCTGGAGCAGGGCCTCGAACTCCGCCTGCCGGGTGCGCCGCAGCTCGACGAGGTCTTCGCGCTCCCCGCCCGGGAACGCGGGACGGCCGGACGGGTCGGCGGCGGCGAGTTCGGCGGCCAGGTGAGCCCGGCGCCGGGTCAGGTCGGCGAGTACGGCATCGGCCGCCCGCAGCCGGGCGGCGCCAGTGACGCGGGCGACGAGCGCCCGGACCTGCCGGTCGATGCGGCCGCCTGCGAGCATCCGGGCCTCGGCCCGGGTGGCACGGTCCTCGGCGTCGGCCGCGGCCTCGTCCTGGCGCGCGGCGCGGTCGAGGGCGTGCCGTAGTGCCGCATCGAGTTCGGCGTCCGACCAGCCGCCGAACGGGCGTCCCCGCCAGGCGGGAGCGCCGGCCGGGACGAGGCGCTGCCGGTCGGGGCGGTCGGCGGGCTGCCGGGCAGGAAGCTGTTCGACGGCCCGACAGCGGTCGGCTTCGGCCCTGGCCCGCAGGCCGTTGGGGGCGGTGCGGGCCAGCCGCCGTTCGGCGGCGGCGAGCGCGTCGGCGGCCCGGCCGGCCAGGACGGTGTGCGCGTCCGCCCGGGTCCGCAGGGCGGACGCGCGGGCGCGCTGGTCGTCGGTGGCGGCCGTCGGGCCCGCGGCGGCGGCGCGGACCCGCTCGTCGTCGGCCTGTTGCTGTGCGCGGGCGGCCAGGCGCCGGGCCGCGTGGACGGCGGCCAGCGCGTCGGCGGCCTCGGCCGCTTCAATGCGGGCGGCCCGTCCGCGTGCGGTGGCCCACCATCGCTGCTCCTCGTCGACGACGGTCGGGGCCGGACGGTTCTGCCAGGCGGTGACCGCCTCCCGGGCGAGGTCGTGGTCGGCGGCCTGGATCGGCTCCTCGGGACGGTCGCCGAGTGCCTGCGTCTCGTGTCCGTGGTCCCACAGGCCGCGGTAGGCGGCGACGAGCGCCGCCGCCCTGTCCCAGAGCGGGCGGTGGGGGTGGGCCGGGGCGGGTGCGGGGCCGAGCACGTCGAGCCAGGTGGGGCCGGTGGCGGCGAGTTCGGCGGCGTGCTGCTGCTCGTCGGGCAGGAGCTGGGCGGCACGCCACAGGCCTCGCTGCTCGGTGCGCACGGCGGTGGGGGCGTCTCCGGTGGCCCGGGTGGCGCGGAAGCCGGCCAGATCGCGCCAGGCGGCGGCCGCCGCGATCCGTACGGCCCACGGGCGGGCCCGGTCGGCGTCGGCGGGTTCGGGCCCGTAGGCGGCCGCCCAGCCGGTGCCGGTGTGGGCGTTCGCGCGGGCGCGGGCGGCGAGGCGTTCCGCCCGGACGGTGGCGTGGGCGGCGAGGTCGTGGGCGAGGGTGACGCGCCGGTCGCCGGGGTCGGCGTCGGGCAGCACCAGGCCCATCGCCTCCAACAGCGCGGCGCCGGGCCGGGCGGAGGGCCGGGCCCAGTAGGTCGGGGCGGTCGCGGGACGGGGCGCACCCTCGGGCAGGCGGAAGCTCTCACCGTGGTGCTCGACCAGGGCGTCGAGGCGGGCGACCACGATGGCCGCCAGGTCGCGCAGCGGCCGGCCGGTGCGGTGGTCGGTCTCGTTGCCCCGCTCGTCCGCCCAGACCGCGCGCAGGAGCCGGTCGGTGTCGTAGCCGTCGTCGGCCAGGCACGCGCACCGGGCACGCAAGGCGGGCCATGCCTCGGCGGCGGCCAGGCGGGCGGCGGCGCGGCCTCCGAGCAGTGCGGCGACCGCCTGCTGCGCGGCTTCGGCGTTGAGTTCGTCGAGGACGTGGACGAGGCGGCTGGTGGAGGTCGCGAGGGACTGGGCCCGCTCCTCCTGGCGGCGGGCGGTGGCGCTCGCGGAGAGCTGGGTGCCGTCGCGTTCGACGACGGCGTGCCAGATCTCGCGGGCGGTGTGCGGGTGGCCGGGTTCGCCGCTGTCCTCGTCGGGGGGCTCCTGGGTGACGAGGTAGGCGTGGTTGCCGTAGCGGCCGCGGGTAAGGGCCGGGTAGGCGCCGTTGCGGTTCCAGCCGGTGTCGAGCAGGGCGCGGCCGACGTCGACGGTGACGCCCTGGCAGCGCGCGGAGGTGATCGCGTAGCCGAGGTCGACGGCGTCGGCGACGTAGGCCGGGGGCAGGGTGACGGTGCGGCGGGTGCGCTGGTGGCGCACGGTCAGGGAGCCGTCGGCGCCGACGGCCTCGACGCTCCAGGTGTCGCCGTTGCGGACCCACTGGCGCCGGTCGGCGGTGGCCAGGCGGCGGTCGTTGACCCGGGTGACCACGATGTCGCCCGCGCCGACGCGCCCGCGGTCTCCGAGGTCGGCCGTGCGCCGGTCGTCCACCAGGCCGCGGGCGATGCGGTCCTCGCGGGCGAGGCGGGACAGCTCGGCGACGGCGGCACCGGTGGCGGCAATCATGACGGAGGTCAGGCCGTCCTCGACGTCCCGCCGCCAGTCCTCGAAGAGCTGCCGCATGACCGGGGCGGCCGGGCCGGAGTGGATGCGCCCGCGCAGGTCGTACGCGTCGAAAGCGTCGCCGGCGTCGCCGACGGACAGCAGGCGGGCCGCGTCGACCTCCCACTGGCGGACCCTGCCGCCCGGGTCGCGGAAGCGGCGGACCTCGGTGAGGCGGACGACGGCGCCGGGAACGGTCTCCTCGATGTCGGCGAGCGCTCCGCCCGCTCCTGGCGAGCCGAGCTGGCGCGGGTCGCCGATCGGCAGCAGCCGCCCGCCGGCCTGCCGGACCTGGCCGAGCAGCGCGGCGAGATCGGTGGTGGAGGCCTGGCCGGACTCGTCGACGATGACGATCGTGCCGGGCTGGAGCGTCCAGTGGCGCAGGCCCCGCCCGTACCGCTCGGACATGGTCCGCCACCTGGCGATGTTCTCCGCCCGGATGCCCGCCTCGGCGGCCAGCAGGTCGGCCTGGACCTGGCCGCCTGCCAGACCGATGACGGGGATCCCGTGGGCCTGCGCGACCTCCCTCACCAGGCGCATGATCGTGGTCTTGCCGGTGCCCGCGGGACCGACCACCCACGTGGCCCGGGTGTCCGCTCCGAAGATCCGGCGGACCGCCTCGCGCTGCTCGTCGGACGGCGCGAAACCGCGCCCGGCCTCGCCGGCCGCGAGCACCCGGTCGACCTGCCCGGTCGTCAGGCGGTGCACCGGCACGGGCGTCGTGGACGCCTCGGCAAGGCTCCGCTCGGCGGCCCGGATGCCGTGGGAGGTCCACACCCGGGCGCCGATCTCGGCGAACAGCGACGGACGGTCGTCGGAGCGGGCGTACCGGGCGGGGAGGGGGACCGCGTCGGGCGGGGTCAGCAGCTCGCACCGGACGGGGCTGAGGACGCCGTCGACGACGCGGACGAGGACCCGGTGGTAGTCGTCGAACAGGTGGGCGCCGAGCGCGGTGAGCCGTCGGCACGCCTCGGCCTCGACGTTGGCGCGCGTCCAGGTGGCGCGGTGGCTCTCCAGCTCGGCGAGCACCGCGTCGATCGCCTTCGGGACGACCATCGGGTCGGGGCCAGGTGCGGGGTGGGTGGCGGAGGTACGGGCGGCGGCCCGCAGCAGCTTGTCGGGACGCCTGATGCCGTACGCCTTGGCGCGGCGGCGCCACTGCCGGCGCTCACCGTCGACGGTGGTCGCGGTCTTCGCCGGACGGGACTCGAGGGTGGCGGCCTGAGCCAGCTTGTACTGCTCGGCGCGCTCCGGCGCGCGGCCCTCCCGGACCGTGAACTGCGCGATCATCCGGGCCAGGGCCCGCTCGGTGGCCTCACGGCGCTGGGAGAACCCGCGCACCGCACTCAGGGGCACCCCCAGGAACTCCCGCACCGGGCGCTTCGCGGGCCGGATGCTGTCCTGGCGCGCCCCCGCGCGGATGCCGAACTCGGCGTGCATCTCGCGTTCCAGCTCCGCGGTGTAGGCCTCCGAGAGGGCGACCGCGATCCGGTGCAGATGGCGCGCGTCCAGGGCCAGCCAGCGGCCGTCCTCCACCCGCACCTTGCTGCTGATCGCCAGGTGCCAGTGATACGCCGGATCGGCCGCCCGGCTGCTGCGGTGGACGAACACGCAGGCAATGAAACCCCTGGCACGGACCTGCACCTGGGAGGCGGGCGTCGGGCCGGTCCGGGTGATGCAGGCCTCGCGCTCGACACGCTCGAAGACCCGCCGGAACGCGCGCTCCTCGACGGCCTCCAGCCGGGCCCGCTCCTCGTCATCGGCGCACCCCCACAGCACGCTGAAGCTCTTCACCGGAGAGAACACCATCTCCCACCCGCACCGGGCAGTCCGGTTGCCCTCCTTCTCGGCCTTTGCCCGCAGCTGGAGCAGCCGCTCCTCGGTGGCCTGCGGCTCGGCGGCGGCATACCTCTCGTACAGCTCCTCGGCGCTCGGGTAACGACTCCAGGACCGGCCGAGGGGGCTGCCGTCGACCGGGCTCAGGGCGTCCTTGAACAGGGCGTCGGCGGCCTCCTGAGTGACCCGCCGGCCGGCGATGCCGAGTTCGGCGGCCTGCGCCCCGAGCCACACGCCGGGGGTGTCACCGCCACCCGCCCAGTGGGCCGTCAGCTCGCGCGTACCGATCCTCACGTCGTCGCCGGCGACGGTGGAGAGCAGGTAGTCGATGCCGCTGCCCGCACTGATCGGGTGAAGGGTGATCATCGACCGACCCCGGTGCCGTCCCGACGCACCGGAGCGCCGACGATGTACCGGTCGCTCGGGCCGGCCACGGAGCAGGGCACCTGGCGCGCTCCTTCGGGATCAACGGCGGATAGCAAGAGGTGTGCTGTCCTTGATCAGGCTAGTTGCTCGTTCGCTCTCGCTTCGGCATCTCGTCCGTGTCCGCTGCTCTTCCTCGATCGCCTCTCACCCCTCCTGGTCGTCTCTCCATCGCCTTCCGATCTGCTCGTGATCGGGCACTTCCGGAACACGTATTCCTTCTGCCGAGCGACAACGCGAGGCGGCTCACCCGAAGGTGCTGTACTCGGGCGAGGTGGGACGCCAGGATCGCGCCATGACCTCACACAGGAACGAGCAGATGATCGACCGGCGCGCCACCCTGAAGCGGCGCCAGGAACAGGAACGCGAGGACCTCCGGCAGCGGCAGAGCCGCCAGACCTCCGCCCTGACCGCGATCGACAGGGCCAAGGAGCGAGTCGAGCTGGCCCAGGGAGAGCTCGCAAGGGAACTGGAAAAGGCCGTGCCGCTCTTCGACGGCGACATCGAGGAACTCGCGGAGACGGCCGGGATCCCCAAGCGCGATGTGCAGGCCGCGCTGAAGGGCCGGAAGGAAGTCTCCGCACGCATGGCGAAGCTCGCCTTCCCCTCCCCCGCAGCAGCGCCGACGAGTGGCGAAAGCCAGGACGCGGAACCCGAGCCGGCCGACGCCTGATGACCGAGGCTCCTCAACCCGCGCACGCCGCCCGATCCGCCTCCGTCCGCACCGCCTGACGGAGGCACTGCCCCGAACGCCATCGACAGCCCCGCGGCGGCCTGCCCCGACCGCATGACGCCCTCAACGCGCGGGCTCACCGCCGGCCCCGGCACCACCTACGACGAAGGGCGACCGGCGAAACTCGCTGTCCGCCGACACCGGCACCCGAACCGCGTCAAGGACAGCCACCACCTGTACCTCCCCCATCGCGTTTTCGCACCTCCGCGACCGCCTCCGAGGAAGGTCCGGCCCGACCACCATCGCCGTCCCCTGCCGCCACCACCCCGCACCGGTCTCCGCCACCGCCGCCGCCACCAGGCCGAGTAGGCCGCAGCCCCGTCCTGACTCACGTATCAGGACCTCCCGCAGGCCGACGGCCCCAGACAACCACCGGCGGTATGACCCGCAAGCACGCGGCCCGCCACTGACGGTGCGTCACACCAAGAAGCATCGGCAGGACACCCGCCCCGCGTGCGCGGGGCAGATGCGGTCGCCGAGTCGCTTCGCATCCACGACCAGGGGCCATCCCCGCATACGCGGGGCCGATAGCGTCATCGGCGCCATCGTCGGGGACGGGCAGGGGCCATCCCCGCATGCGCGGGGCCGATGCTACCTGGGAGCAGGACGGCCAGGTCTTCGCCGGGCCATCCCCGCATGCGCGGGGCAGATTCCGCCTCAGCGACGATCGGCACCCCGTACAGGGGGCCATCCCCGCATGCGCGGGGCAGATACGGTCTTCCAGATCCGCAGCAGCTCGGGCATGGGGCCATCCCCGCATGCGCGGGGCAGATCAGGCCGCGAGGGAGACGAGCAGACCGTGTTCGGGGCCATCCCCGCATGCGCGGGGCAGATACTTCCTGACCTGCGCTCCTCCACCACAGATTATGCCAGTTCATTCAGTTCGATTCCCGCGACGCTCACCTCAATCAGCACACCCGGGCAGGAGGAACGAACGCCGAACACCCGCAGCTTCACGACAGCCAACTCGGGTCACCTCCGCGCAGTCGGAACGAACAGCCATCCCCCACAGGAGTCGTGCCAGTGCAGCGGACGAGAAAGGCGAGCAGGATCGCGTCGGGCGACTCCGCACAGACAGAGCAGCAGACACCGTCCTGCAACGCGAGGTTGAGCAGCGGATCGTCGAACTCCTCCGGGCAATGCACGTGCCATCGGCCCGCGGCTCGACCTCACCAGCCGGGCACCTCGCACCTGCGGAGACGACCCGTTTGGGTGGCAACCAACTCCGGATCGAGGAGCCATCCGCGCGGAGGCTGGGCCGATGTACAGCGGCAGCTCAACCGTACACAACGGGGCAGGGCCACCCCGCTCACACGGAGCCGATTAGTGAGATCCCGATGCGACCTGCACCGAGCGAGTAAGCGGAGGTGCATCGACGCAGCTGGTGCGGGTGTCGGCCTGGCGGATTGGAATGAAGACTGAGCTGATATCCGTTCCAGGAAGGGAAGTTCACGCAAAAATGGTGTGTCCGTGGAGATAGCCGCCCTCCAGGACCGGCCAGGATGCCAGCTGCCCGCCCTCGGTGCCGATTCCGACCGGTCCGGTGAGCACTGTCAGGCAGTCATCGGACCAGGATCAGGCCGCAGCTGTAGGCACGGGCGTGGCCGAAGCCGTGGGTGAGGGCGGCCGTGAGTGCTTGCGGGTCCGTGACGGTCAGAGTGCCGCGGATCTCGGCCCGGCTGATGAGCAGGCCCCGGTGGGGGCCGGGGCTGGAGACCTTCGGGAGGATGCGGAGGGCGAGCCGTTCTATGTCCGAGTCGACGCCGAGCCGGACCACTCCGTCCGGGGCCACCGCGGGTTCGCCGGCCGGCTGGAGGCGGCGGGCGAACCAGGCCTTCACGTGTTCCGGGCGGGTGTGCGGCACCCGCACGCCCCTTCCGCTGCCGCCGCGTCCGGGGGCCGGAGGCCCGGCAGGCCGGCTGCTGACCGGGTTGACGACCGTGCGGAAGTCGAGCCGGTCCCCGGTGCGGAAGGTGCGGTCCACCACCAGGCTGTGCGGCGGTTCGACCAGCGCCGCCCGGGGCAGGCCGCTCCAGTCGCCGGGGACGGCGGACTGTACGACGAGGGAGAGCCGGGCGGTGTTCAGGTCGACGGTCCAGCTGGAGAGCACCTTCATCTGGGCGCGGGCATCCCGGCTTCCGTCGTCGACCCAGCCGCGGAAGCCGCTCATGACGGTCCGGTGCATGTCCTGGGCGTCGATCAGCGACTTGGCGGTGAAGGGGTGCCTGGCGTCCAGGGTGATCAGAGTGTGGGTGGCGACGAACCTGGCCGCCGTACGGGCAGGAACGGGCTCGGTGGTGCGCGGGGTGTTCACGGGATGATGTCCCATTCGGTGGCGTGTGGGGCGATGGTGATGCGGTGCCGGGACTCCCAGCGCTGCCGGTGGACGGGGCCGCTCGCCAGGAACCGTTCGGGCTGGTCACGGACCGGGCCGACGCCCGGCAGCGGGTGCGGGCTCTCGATCCAGGCCCACCGGGTCTGGGCGACGTTCGGCGGCGCTTGCCCGTCGTCGGCTGACGGGAGCAGCGCCCGGGTTTCGAAGACCTCCGCCAGGGTGCCCGGGGCGATGCCGACGAAGAGGTCGCCCGAGGGCGGGCAGGATTTGCGGCCCAGCCAGAGCAGGCGCTTCGGGTGCTCCAGTGCGTGGGCGATCCGTTCGATCAGTGCACGGTCGGAGTGCTGGAGGCCGACGAGGAAGGCCGCGTCGGACAGGTACCAGCGCTCGGTGATCATGGCGTGACGGCTCACGTCACCTGCGACCAGCGCCCCGGAACGGGGGTCCGCCGCGATCCGCTTCGGCGCGCCGTACCAGGATGCCAACGCATGGCTGCCGAAGGATGCGGTCGTGCCCTCCCCTTGCTCCCCGAGCGCGAGCGCTTCCAGGGCCGCGGCCCGGCGGTGGTCCGTCACGAGGTCGCGTGGGCGGACGGGATACTTTCCGCCCCCGACGGTGTGGTAGTCCCGCATCGGCGTTCCGGGGCGGTCGGCGCGGACGCCGAAGAGGACGGACCCGAGTTCGTCGAGCGGGTCCTCCCGGTCGAGGCCGAGGGCTGCCGCGCAGAGGCCGATCACTGCGGACTTGGTGGGCCGGGTGTGGGTGTCGCGCTGGGCGAACCGGCCTTTGATGCCCCAGGACTGCAGCGGCCCGGCCAGTCTGATGAGCAGAACGTGCTGCGGTGCGTCGGTCGTCGTGGTGGAACCGGTCGTCACACTGGGAGCGGTCGCGACAGGGGCCTCGGTCACGGGGTGAGGCCCTTGATGGTGTCCACGACGTCCACTGCGCCGGAGAGGTCGACCGTCTCCAGGAGGTCCGCGATCTCCGGGGCGTAGGTGAGGACGCGCGCGGACCGCAGGTCGTCGCGGCGCTTGCTGACGAAGAGGTGGTGCCGCATCAGTCGGCGGACCGCCGCCTGGCCGGCCGGGCCCTCGCCGCCGCTGCTCTCGGGGTTCTCGTCCACGGGGTTCTGGAAGGCGGCGGCGTAGTTGTACGGGCGCTCGCCCTCGAAGGCGAGCACGAGTGCCGGCAGCGTACCGGTGGAGGCGGTGGAGTTCTTCTTCGCCTCCGGGACGGCCTCGACGAAGGCGTTGACGAACTCCGCCTCGGCGGCGGTCGCCGCTTCCTCCGCCTCCTCCGCTTCCATTCCGGCCTGCCGGAGGTTGGCGCGAAGCTGTCGGCGGTCCAGGACGGCGTGCCGGTAGAAGGTCCCGGAGATCAGCGACTGGTAGCCGGTCATGCCCGCGCCCGCGTCGTCCGCCGTGTCGAGGAAGCTGAGGGCGTTGCGCTTGCGGTCGAGCTTCGCGTCGTCGGCCGCCGCGTAGAAGTCCTCGATCTGCTCCGCGGCGTGCACGGTGAAGGCATGGCTCGTCTGCACTGCCCCGTCGACGTTCGGCGAGTCGGCGATTTCGGCGAGGAAGCGCCCGTAGAGGGCGATGTCCACGGCGTCACGGGGCGCGATGGCGAGCAGGACGGCGTTGCGCGTGCTCTTGGGGAGCGGCGGGAGGCCTGTGGTGCCGGGCTCCGTGGCGGTCTGCTCCTCGCCGTTCTCCTGCTCCTCGCCGTTCTTCGCCGCTCCGCGGCGGGGCTTCTTCGCGGCCTTCTGCTGGCCAGCGAGGTAGCTGTCGCGCCACGGCCGGAGCTCGTCGGCGTTCTCGGCGATGTGCCGGGCGATCCTGGTGCCCGCGTCGGCGGGCGCGAAGATCAGCACCTTGGTCAGATTGGCCACCGTCTTCTTGGCCGGGTCGCCGAACTTCAGGCCGCTCGCCTCGATCACGGCACGGGCCGTGGTCAGGGCCTCCTCCTTCTCCCAGCCGTGCTCGGAGGAGAGTTCGGCCGCCGTGAGCAGTGCCCATTCCCTGGTCCGGGTGCCCATGCTCCGGCCCTTGAGGGCGCCGATGCCGGCGTTGGCGCGGTTGCGGGCGTAGACCCGCTCCGCGCGGCGCCGGGCCTGGCTGGTGATCATGTGCCGTTCGAACCCGCCGTACACGAGGGACTTGGGCTGACCGTTCTCGTCCCTGACCGGGAGCACGGCGACGAGCGTCTCCAGGAGGTGGAGCGAGAGGAACGGGCTTCGGGCGTCTGCGGTCACGCGGTCGTGTCCTTATGGTCGGTCGGGATCGTGTACGTGTCGTGCTCGGCCTGCCGGTCCTGCCGGTCCTACCGGTCCTACCGGCTCTGCCGGCTGCCAGCGGGCGTCCGGCCCCGGTGGAGCGGGGCATGGAAGTCGACCGACCACTGGTAGGCGATGCGGGCCTTGCGGTCGTTCCAGAGGATCAGGTCCTCGGTGAGCTGCGCCCAGGAGGGCGGGAGCTGGTCGCAGGACCGCAGCCGGACGATCGTGTGCTGCAGGTGCCGCCACGGCACCCTCCTGCTGACGACCACCCTGTCCACGAGCCGCTGCGCACCCGGGTCGCCCGGGCCCCGCCCCACGCTGTCACCGATGCGCGCCGCCGCCGTACCGAGGCTTCCGTAGCCGTAGGCGGGCGTCGAACGGCCCTGGTGGTAGAGCGCGAAGAGGAAGGCCATCCGCTCGAACAGGTCGCGGTGGTTGTCGCCGCCGTACCAGCCGGCCCGGATGTGCGCGTTCGTCCGGCCCCCGGCACGGCGCAGGTTGGCCAGCGTGCCGTACTCGCGGTTGCGCACCAGGGTGGTGAGCCAGGCGACCAGTGCGGTGCTGTCGTGCGGGAATGCGTCCTCGACGGGGTACCCGTCTCGGGAACTGTCCTCAGTCATGGGCGGTCTCCCCCCGGAGTTCGGCCGGGGCCTTCGGATGGCTGATGTCGTCCTCGAAACGCTTCAGGGCAACTGCCCTGGCCTGGAAGCCCCGCTCGTTGGGCGGGAGGGTGTCGAGGCGGTAGACGAGGTGGGTGCGGGCCACGTCGGTGAGGGTCTGCGTGTACTCCAGGAGCAGGGCCGCGACCGGGTCTCCCGGGTTGTCGTACCCCTCGTCGATCACTGCCTCCAGCAGCTGGTCGAAGGGCTTGGCAGCCTCGGGCCAGAACATCCACCTCGCGTCGAACCGGGACATGTGCCGGGCCTCGTCGGCCGGCCGCGCTGCCGAGTGGACCTTCTCCGAGGCGAGGATCGCCGCCCGTTTGAGACTCCACGCCAGGTACTCGGCGATGCGCGAGCCCCGCCGGGACGCGCGGTAGAGCTGCGCCTCCATCGCGGGGGCGTAGGGGAAGTAGCCGTCCGTCCAGGAGACGGGCAACGTCTTGTTGGAGACGAGGCCGACAGCCCACAGGTGGTAGGGCGCGCCCTGGGAGTCCCGCTTGCGCGGCAGCGAGCGCAGTCGTGCATAGAGACCGGTTTCCGCGTCCTTCACCGCGCTGTAGAGGGCGTGGGCCTCCTGCCAGAGGGCGCGCGTGGGCGACGGCCACAGGGGCTTGAGCTCTCCCCCAGTGGTCTTGCTGAACACGGCGTCCTGCAGGTGCCGGTCCGGGTCGAGTTCGAGGACCTCGCCGGCTCCGATCAGCACGCGGTCGACGACGATCCCATCATCCGCATCACGCTTCGGTCGCAGCAGGACGGAGCGGCCGAGGGCGCTGTGCAGGTCGGCAGGGCTCTCGGGCACCCGGGGGCGGGCCCGCACGGCGAAGTTCCGGCGGTTGACGGAGCCGCTGGTCCAGGAGGTGTTGAGCCGGCCCGGGTCTCCTTCCGGCGGATAGAGGTTGAGCCGCAGGGTCTCGCCGAACGTGCTGCCGAGGGGAACGACCCGGATCCGTCCCTGCAACCGACCAGTGGACAAGTTGGTGACGGTAGGCCCGAGGATCCGGCCGGAAATCCTCGCCCTGCCGTACGTGCCGTACACGTGCTGGGCGAGCATGGCCCGGAACGCGTCCGCCGCGGGCAGCGGCTCGCCGTCCTCCAGGTGGTGCTGATCGAAGAACTGGTTGTAGTCACCGGCCCGCTCGATGACCAACTGCGCGGTCCCTGTGCCGCTCTCGTCGAAGGAGGAGACCAGGAGGGAGTTCTGGCCGAGGGGTGTATCGGGATGGAACAGGTCCCAGTCCTCGTCCGGCTCACCGGTCAGCCACTCGGCGGCGGAGCGGAGGCTGCGTTCGTCACGGATCCACTCCCGCCACTCCTCGGGCGTGGTCGGGCAGGTACGGGAAGCGAAGCAGATGGCCATGACGAACTCGATGACGGCAACGGTCTCACCCGGAGTCGGACAGTCAATCGTCGTCAAATCATCTGCTTGATCGAGGAGTTCACACAAGGAGAGCGCAACCCTGGCGCCATCGGGCGTCACGGAGGGAATGCACGGCTCTCGCCGCGGGTCCCAGCTGAGGCGCTGCTCGACCGGGGCCGAAGGGTGCGTTGGCGGCAAGGCTCTGCCCATCACTTCATATGATCGCCGTTTTCTGCAAGGGAGTTGACATTCCCGAGCAGAGCCCGACGCTAGCACCCCGGATTGGATCGTGTAGGTCGATCGACCGGATTGCCCCGCCATCCCGGTCAGGGATGGCGGGGCACCGGACAGCCCCCACAGATGCGGAGGAAAACGGCAGTCGGCACCGCGCCGGACGCACGCAGTGTGCAGCGGCCGCCCTCCACGCGCTGCGGGCGCCCGCTCACCTGGACTGGCGGCGCCTGGCGAGAATGGCCAGAGTGGACCGGGCGTCGCGGCGGCGGTCCGGGGTCCGGGCCAGGACCGAGGCGAGGGCCACGATCGCGAGGACGACCCCGTACAGCAGGCCGGCTACGGCGGCCAGCACCGCGGCCGCGGTTGCGTCCTGGGTCAGCATGGAAAGCACGCTCATGGGGGAGGTCCTTCTGTCGGGGGCCGTCTGCGGCCCGCGGTCGATGGGTCGAGCTTCTGACGACGTGCCGGTGCGCCTCCACGTCCGGGCGGGATTTCCGCTGGTCAGGGGCACTTTATTCACCAAGGCGGGAGCAGAAATGGCCAGTGGTACGGCGCCCGTGGCGGCACGCAAGCGGCTCGGTGCGATGCTGCAGGAGTCGATCGACGCCCGCGGTCTCAAGCGGCGGGCCGCCGCACGACTCGTCCCGGACGGCGCGTTGCGGGAGTCTGTCCTCCGGAGCTGGTGCCACGGCAAGGCCGCTCCTCACGCGACGGACTCCTTCTGGAGCCTGATCGAGCACTTGCACGACCCGGACGGCCAACACCTCTATCCGCGCGAGGAATGGGAAGCGGCTCTCCGCGCCGCCCAAGGGGAGACCACCAGGGGTCGGCACGAGTGGAAAGCCGACTCGGAGAAGCGCGGCAGGAAGGGCGAGCGCGCCACGATGGACGCCTTCGTCCGTGATCGGAGCCCGCAGGCGGCCTCGTACCTGTGGTGGCACGCGCAGCTGCCCGTGGGAAAGACAGCGCTGCTCACCGACTACGTGAGGAAGCCACCGAAGGACGTCGACCCCCTGATCTGCGTCCTGTCCGAGGAGCGCGGGAGAAACACCCGTACCGGATTCCTCGCCGACCTGCGCCAGCAGCTCCAGGTGCCCGAGCCCCGGCGGAAGCGGTCCGACGAGGCGGAGTTCACACACCTGCTCACGAAGGCCGCAGGTCGCAGCCGAAAGCAGAAGCGGCAGCTCCTCCTCGTGGTCGACGGCTTGGACGAGGACCTCGCCTGGCCGACGGCCGGGGCGCCTGGTGGGACCGGGGTGGCGAGCATCGCCGCACTCCTCCCGGCCGCTCCTGCGGCAAACGTCCGCGTCATCGTTTCCAGCCGGCGGAGCGGGCCGCTGCCCGCCGACGTCCCCGAAGGGCATCCGCTGCGCGGGCGCGAGTGCCTTCGCCCGCTCGCGGCCGGCGACTGGTCGGAGGTGGTCGAACAGGCAGGCTTCGCAGACCTGGAGCGGCTGCGTACGACCAACCTGGGCCGGGCCGTCACCGACCTGCTCGCCATCACGGACGGCGGGGGCGGCCTGCGCGCGGCCGACCTCGCGGAGCTGACGGGCGCCTCCGTCGAGGACGTGACCGGTCTGCTGCACAGCAGGGAGCGGCGCTGCATCGTCTCGAACGAGGAATCGGCCGGGGCCCACCTGCTGAGCCACCCCGAAATGCCGCACGCCATCCGGCGGGAGTGGGACCAGGCCACCAGGGAGCGCTGCACTCGTCGGCTGCACGCCTGGGCGGAGCGCTGGCGCGAGGCCGGCTGGCCCGAGGGCTCTCCGACGTATCTGCTGACCGAGTATCCGCAGATGCTGGACACGGCCGGTGAACGCGGACGGTTCCTGCTTGACCCGCTGCGACAGCTGCGGGTCGAGGCCGCGTTGGGCCCTCAGGTCATGCTCGACCAACTACGTCTTCTCAAATCCGAGCTCAAGGCAGTCGAGGTATCGGACCCTGAACAGCAGGAGGCCGGGACCGCCGTCCGGCTGGCCGCCGCGCTGGACCTCGTGCAGCGCCGGGTCGGGCCGGTCCCGCCTCGGGCTCCGGTGCTCCTCGTACGGTTGGGGGACGTCGCCCGTGCCTGCACCGTGGCCCGCTCGGAGCCGGAACTCGTGGTGCGGGCCGCCCGGCTGGCCGAAGTCGCCGTCGAAGCGGCACGCGCCTGGCATCCCGATGCCACGGCGATCGCGCGAGAGGCGGCCGACTGCATGGTCCGGGCGGGCCGGTTCACTCCGCGGGCCGGTGGCTTCTTCGAGGACGCCTGTGCGGAGGTGGCCGAGGCAGCGCGCGCGTTGGACACGATCGGCAGGAGGGATGAGGCGAAGGCGCTGTTCCGAGCCGTGGTGCTCAGCGACGCGGCCGACATGGACGCGCTCGCCGACGGGGCGGTCCTCCTCTCCGCAGGCAGCTGCGAGCGATTCGTGGAAGTCCTGGAGGAGCATGCGGAGGAGCTGAGCGAGGCCGACCCTCGGGCCCAGGCCATGGCTGTGGACATCTGGGCGACCATCGCCCGCGCCTCCGGCTCCCGAAGCGTCGCGAACCTGGACCGGATCGAACGCCTCTGCACGGCCATCGACCTGTCCGACGGGCTGATCGTGGTGGATGTTCTCGCAATCGCGGCCCAGGCCCTGGCGACCATGGGCCGCCGGTCGAAGGCCTGGGACGTGCTCAAGACCGCGCGGGACCGGTTGCACGCTGCCCTGGTCGGGCTGGACTCCCCAGCCGACCGGGCCCACCGGGGACGCGAGTTCTCCGGCACGATGGACCGTATGGTCCGCGCCGAGACGGCGGCCGGCACCGGCCTCACACCTCACCTGGACGCCAAGCTGCTGGTGACCGCCCTTGGCCAGGGGGTTCGCACCGGCGTTCTCGGCGACGACCAGCTGGAGCGGGCGGAGGCCTTTCTCTCAGCAGTCGACGAACAGGTGGCAGCAGAGCACGCCGCCCACCTCGCGGCGAAGAAGGAGGAACGACTGGCCCACCGGGCGAAGGTGGAGGCGAGCGCGAAGGCCCTGAAGGAGGAACGGGACGCCAAACGGAACCTCGCTCAGGCTCCCCCGACCCGACGTACACGGCCTCGTGCCCAGGCGGACGAAGAACCCTCACCGTCCACAGTCCCGGGCCGAAGCCCGGCGCTCGGGAACCACGAGCCCGTCATCGGTCCGGTCACCCGGCTCCAGTACGCGGAACAGCTGGTGCACGACGGCAACGTCGAGCTCGGGCGCGAGCAGGTGGAGGCCGCTGTCCGCTCCGCGCTCCCCGACGCTCCGATCCTTCTGAGCGCCCGCTCGACCGAGGAGTTGCTCCGGGCGCTCGGTACGGCCGGTGAGTTCGGGCGGGCCGAACAACTGATCAGCTTCTCGACGGAGCCGGGCGACCGCGCTCGGCAGTTGGCCGCGCTGTCCATGGGGTGCTCCCTCGGCGGGTGTTCACCGGAGGCGGTTGCTTACGCCCACGAGGCCGCCCGGCTGATCCCTCCCGCTCCGCACTTCGCCGTGCAAGGAGCCGTCGCGCAGGCCCTGGCCCATGCGGGGGACGCGGAAGCGGCGCTGGCGGTGGCCCGGATGGAGGAGTCGGCGGACGCCAAGGCTTCCCCTTCGGTGCGGGGCAGGCGGACTCGACGCGCGCTGCTTCTCGTCGCAGTCGGCCTGGCACGGCACGATCCGGAACGGGCCGCTGAACTGATCGGGCCAGCGGTCCGGCTGGTACAGCGGCGCATCGGCGTCGGCCGCCCGGTCGGCCAACTCCCGGTGCTGGCAGAACTGTTGCTCGCAGTCCCCGATCCGATGCGACCGGATCCGGAGCTCAGCGAAGCGATCCGGCTCGCCTCGAAGTTCGTGAACGGGCCTCGACAGACCTGGGACCGGGAGGAGACGGTGCTCCTGGCCCTGCTGCGACGGCTCGGCTGCGCACCCGCACCGGGACGCGCCGTGGGTGAGCTGGACGAGTGGCTGAGCTCCCTTCGACCCGAACGGGCTCCCCACGCTGAACTCGCCCTGCTCAGCGCCCTGGACGGCGATGCCGCCAGTGCCTTGCGCGTCGCGAACGCATCACCGACACCGACGACGCGTGCCGTTGCGCTGGCTGCTGCCGCCCATGTCCTGGTTGGGGCGCCCGCAGTCCTGCCCGTCGAGGAGCCTCAGGACAGCACTGTTCGGCTCTGCCTCGCACTCGCTCACGCTCGGGGAGACCGTCACGGCCGCACGGACGCAGACAGGGCGGCAGCCCAGGGCCTTTTCCAGGAGCTGCTCGCCGACAGCAGTTGGACTCAGGCGATCCCGTTGCTGCCGCGGTTGGTTCCCGAGTCCCTACACTCCCTGAGCGAACTCGTCGCCGCGCATATCAGCAGCTGAACAAGCATCTGACGACGGAAGCCACCCCGCGCCGTCGGCACTGAGCCGCCGCTCGCTCTTGTAGTTGACCATCCGTGGGGCATGACTCCATACAGGACCATGGACGCTCGGAGAATCCGATGGTCCGTACGTCGGCCCCGCGCTCGCGGGGGTTGCTCCGACGAGCTGGTGAACGATCCGCAGTTCACGGCGTCGGCCCCGCACTTGCGGGGATTGCTCCGCGGCGTCGCACGGGCAGCCGTCCAACCGAGTCTTGGAGCGACGGGGTGTTCCCGTGGACTCCGGCTGGCCGGAGATGGCCGTGCCCGGGGGGGGTGTGGCACGGCTTCCCTACCTGCCGGCCAGGAACGACTGTGGTGAGGCCGCCTTGGCGCAGACGCTACGGTCCGTTCGGCGGGAGCCAGCCGGCGCGACCGGGGCGAGCCAGCGGGCGCGGCAGCGGGGCTGGCCTGCCCCGCCGCCCCCGGGGTCACCGGTGGTTGCAGTGTCGCCCTCAGGCGGTCTGATCGATGACGGCCCGGGCTGCGCGCAGCAGTGCCTCGTCGTCCTTGACGCTCCCGAAGAAGCCGCCGCTTCGGCGGGCGAGGGCGAGTTCGGCTTGGATCCGTGGAAGGGCGGGTGCGGCAGCGGGGCCCATCCGCTGGAGGCAGTCCACGACGGGGCCTGCGGTCGAGTCGTTCTCCTCCCATGCCTCCAGCAGCACAGGCAGGACCGCCTCGGCCGGGCCGCCGATGTCGTGGATCGCGGCGGCGGCGTGCACCCGGATCCCGACATGGCCGGTTTCGGACAACTGCCGCAGGCGGGGCAGTGCTGCGGCCGCCTGTCCTCCCATCCGGCCGAGGACGTCGGCGGCGTCCTGGTCCTTGCTGGTGTCGAGCAGGGCGGTCAGCCGCGGCACGGTGTCGGCGGGGTTGCACTCGATGTCCCACAGGGCCTTCACGGCCGCGAAACGCAGGTCCGTGTCCTGGGCGTCGACGAGCGGTCGGACCGTCTCCAGCGCTGACGCGGCGCCGGTGCCGATGGATCCCAGCGCGTAGAGGGCCGCGCCGGCGGTCTGCCACTGCTCCTGCTCGACGGCGGTGGTGAGGGCCGTGGTGAGCGCGGGTACGGCCGCCGGGTCGCCGAGCCCGTTGAGGGCGGCCATCAGCGCGGTGGCGGATCCCCAGGGCCAGGCGAAGTCCGCGTCGGCCAGGCGCCGGGTCAGCCTCGGCAGCAGTTCTCCGGCGGCCTGCGGGAGGTGTCCGGCGACCTGCACGGCGCGCCAGTCGTCGATGCCGGTGTCGAGCGCTGTCAGCAGACCGGGCAGGGCTCGCTCGTCACCGAGGCCGGCAAGCGCCATGACAGCCTGCTGGTGGGCCCGGCGCAGCAGCGGGTGTCGTGCGGCCCAGACGTTCGCGCCGTAGGTGGTGCGGTGTGCTTGGACGAGGGCGGCGAGGGCTTCACGTGCGGGTTCGGCGAGGGTTGGGGGGAGCTTGCCGAGGGTTTCGGCCGCTTCGGCGGTGGTGTACGGGTCGTCGGGGAGCAGGCAGGCGGCGATCAGGAGGACGAGGCCGGTGTGGGTGCCGCGCCAGGAGCGGATCAGGTCCCAGGTCATGGCGATGGCGTCGTGGCGGGTGGCCGCGTCGGGGCTGCGGAGTTGGGCGCTGAGCAGGGCGGTGCGCTCGGGCACCCGCGCGTCCAGTACCCGGTGGAAGGTGGTCAGCAGCTCGGTGGTGGGGGCGTGGACGCGGCCGTGGCGGTCGAGGTCGTCGAAGACGGCGGCTATCTGTGGTGGGACACCTCGGTCCGGTGCCGGTTCGGTGGCGATGTCCGTGCAGGTGCACTGCCCGCAGTCGGCCGGTCGGGCCTCGTCCTCGGGCTCGGGTTCCGGTTCGGAGGTGAGCTGCCGGAGCAGACCGGTCGCCGTCGGGACGAGGCTGTCATCGATCGCCTCCGGTGTGCAGGCGGCCTGGTGGACGAGGGCGGCGAGCCGGATGTCGGCGTCCAACGCGGGGTCGGCCGCCAGCACGGCGAGCCAGGTCGTCACCGGGCCGAGCGCGCCTGGCAGTCGTTGGGCCAGTGTCGCGGCGGTCTCGATGACCAGGAGCCGCTCCAGAGTGCCGCTCTCGGCCGCCAGGCGCTCGCGCAGCAGGGCGAACGCCCGCTCGGCGTCGTCGAGGAACAGCCCCAGGGCCGGGACGGCGGCCTGTCGCACCTGCGGATCCGAGTCCGCCGCGTGCCGGACGAAGTCCTCGATGCGCTCACGCATCCGCGGCACGACGTCCGCGTGGGGCGTCGACGCGTGGCCGGACGGACTGTAGTAGACGCCGTCGGGGTCGCGGTCCAGCGCCGCGCTGCCGATGCTGAGCACGAGGCGGATGACTGCCGCGCGGTCGGGCACCTGCGGGTCGTCGGCGAGCGCGAACAGGAACGGCAGGCTCGCCGCCGTGCACGAGTAGACGTCGCCCTGGTGGTGCGCCGAGCTGTAGAAGCGGCTGAAGGCCCGCTCCCGGACGTCGGGGTCGGGCGAGGCCATCTGCTCCAGCCACAGCGGTACTTCGTCGGCAGGGCCGTAGGCGTGGCCCATCGACGACCAGTCGACGCTGTCAAGGTTGTTGGTCATGA
The DNA here is from genome assembly GCF_042896795.1 of Kitasatospora sp. NPDC001261. Lineage (NCBI taxonomy): Bacteria > Bacillati > Actinomycetota > Actinomycetes > Kitasatosporales > Streptomycetaceae > Kitasatospora > Kitasatospora sp. NPDC001261. The sequence goes on along the minus strand of NZ_JBIAXP010000012.1, from coordinate 175,502 downwards.
GCCGTACCGTGCCACTGAACACTGACACGGCCATCAGCGAACAGCGAGTCACCTGGGACCGTCCCCCGCCCTCGGCGCGGCTTCGATGTCGGCGCCGGGCTGAAGCAGGGCCGACCCCCTGTGCTGTCCGCCCCCACGGTTAAGGTGACGGCATGGCACAGACCCTTCCGCGCCTGATCACCGAGGCGGCGGTGCTGTCCACTGCCGGATCCGGGCTCCGGCATTACACAATGGGCCCGGTGCTCGTCGGCGCAGGGACGGATGCCACAGTCGTCATCCTCGTACCCGGAGATGACCCGAAGAACGGTGTACAGGACTCCAGCAGGATCCTCCTGCACGGGGAGGGGGTTCCGGACCTCCACGCACGGTTCTGTGCCCGGAACGCCCCGCCCATTCAGCTGCTCGCACGCCTTGACCAGGGATTTCTCCCTCTTGGCAGCGCCTTCTGCCGGGGGACCTCCTTGGGACCTGACGGCTTCGACCACGCTGAGCTGGAGTTCACTCAACCGCTGAGCCGAGAGTTGCTGGAGGCGGTCAGGCCGGTCCAGGCTGTCGGTCCGGTACCGGGAGTGGACTGGGTCGACCATGTGGGAGCAGACCCGATCCGTGCCCTGGAGTTGTTTGCCCTTGGGTGGTTTCCCGCCGATCGGACGGGAGCTTCCGGGAACGGCGGCGCGGCGGGCGGACAGGAGGACCTGCCGGAGGCGTTGGACGCATTCCACCGCCTGGCACGCCTTCGCCCGGCCCTCCACGGGTTCCACGACCCGGTCCTGAAACAACCGGAGCCTGCCGGCGGACCGCTCGGTGACCGGCTGGTCTTCGCAAGGTGGGCGCAGGGCTACCGGGACTGGTCCATCCCGTGGCCGCTGCGGGAGCAGGACGGATCCGATCCCGTCGTGTGGGAGACCGAGGACCCCCAGAGCGCCGCCTACCGGGAGACGACCGTCGAGCAGGAACCGCTCAGCCGCTTCCTCCTGAAGTTCACCCTCTTCGAGGCCATGATCGCCGCCCCCTACCACGCCCGGACCTACCGCCTGCCGACCGCGAGCCTGGACCCGCTGCTGAGCACGCTTCGACCGGTGCCACTGAGCCCGTTCCTGCCGACCTACGACAACGCACGGTTCTTCGTCGCCCCGGACCTGATCGCGGCGGTCAGCATCGACGGGAAAGACGCGGGCATCGGCTTCGCCGCCCTCCATCGCGGGACTCTGACGGCACTTCTCGACTATGACTTCCGCTGGTTCCGCTTCGACGGATGAAACCGGCACCACGTTCCCGGGCAATCGGCCGGCCCGCCCGAAGACTCGGCGGGCCGATACCTGCTGCTACGCGCAGGTGTCGAGCTTCTCGACGAGCGCGGCCCTCTCGGATGTGGTGGTGCTGAGGCCGTAGAGATACTTGTCGACCCACGGGAGTAGGTACACCAGTACGACCGGAGCGGCGGCCGCCTGGCGACCGGTCCCTTGTCGGCCTTCGCGCGTCTCCCGGAGGTGGCCCGTGTCACCGACCTGGTCAACGTCGGCTGTCTCCGCGGTCACGGTGGCTGGAGCGCACTCCCACCATGATGTCTATAGATCGTTTATATGGGTCTTTTGTGTTCTCGGCGTTGCCTGCGAAAGTCGCTCGACGTGAAATTCCAGGATCACCTGAGGTCATTCCTCCCGGGTCGGTCCTCGCACGCCGTCGAAGAGCCGCCACCGGTCGCTGGAAGCCCCTCGCGCGCAGGCACCGGCCTGACAGCATGTCGGCGTGACTGAAGAAGTGCACAACCGCACCCACAACCACAACGAGGGATCGCCTCAGTACCTGCTCCAAGCACACAACGTCTACGGCGTCCATCTGGGCTCTGCCCCTGCCTCCCGGGACAGATGGTCGGCCTCCACCGACGCCGAGAGCGACGCCCTGGACCGATTGGCCCGCGAGGTTCTGGATCAGTGGCGCGACGAGGCCAGTGTCCGTGGTCTGCACCACCGAGTTCCGATGACGATCCCCTGGGAGCTGGAGCAGGCTCACTGGAGCACTCCGAACGCAGAGCGCCCCGAGCTGGCCGGGCTTGAGGATCTGGTTGCCTGGGTCCGGTCGCTCACGCCACGCCAGCTGGTGGTCACCGGTCCCCGCGAAGCGGGGAAGTCGTCCTTGGCCGTCCTGTTGGTGGTCGAGCTGTTGAAAGCCAGGCCCCCCGGCTCCCGGGAGAGTGTGCCGGTCATCCTGTCGATGCCGGACTGGGAGCCGGGCGGCAGCATCAAGGAGTGGGTCATCAGTCGCATCGTCAAGGAGTACGGGGGCCGCGTCAAAGGTCTGGACCGGCCGACCGTGGAGTCGCTGGTACAGGATCGACGGATTGTTTCCGTGCTCGACGGTCTCGACGAAATGCCACCGTTGGCTCGCGAGGACGCGGTGAAGGAGCTGGAGCATGCACTCGGCGCGACGGACCCCGTGATTCTGACCTCCCGGCCGGAGGCCTATCAGCCTTTCGCGGACGAGTTGCCGGTGCTGCGCAATGTGCCCGTTCTGCGTCTCTGCCCGGTGCCTCCCGAGGCCGGAAGGGCTTACCTCGCCCAGATGCGCCACCCGGATCGCCTCGGCCCCTGGCAGTCGCTCTTCGACACGATGAAGGACGATCCCGAAGGCCCGGTCGCCGCCACCCTCTCCTCGCCCCTGATGCTCTGGCTCGCGGCAACGGTGTACGCACCGAAGAACGCCGATCCTCGGGAACTGCTCGATGCGACACGGCTGCCCACCCGGACGGACATCGAGGGCCACCTCCTCGACAAGCTGATCCCGACCGTCTGTACACGGGGACCCCGACGGTCCGACCCCGACGGGCCGGTGCGCCGTTGGAAGTCCGGCAGAGCCCCCGGATACTTCCAGTTCCTGGCCGGCGAGCTTCACCGCCGACGCACCCAGGACATCGCGTGGTGGCAGCTGCGGAGCCGACTGACCGAGCCGGGCATCTGGGGAACCGTCGTCATCGTCGCCGTCGGCGTCTACGGCACGTCGGTGAGCTATGCGATCGCCGGGCTGGCCGCCCTCGCGGGAGTCGCTCCCCCGCGGCCCGGGCTCGGGGTCCAGGGAGTCGGCCAGGTGCTCGGGGCCGTCGCCGCGGTCGCCATCATCGCAACGGCATTCGGGAGGACGCTCACACGGCACCTGTTCAGCGGCTTCGACGATCGCCCACGACGGCCGGCGCCCGGAAACAGTGGCTGGCTGTTCCTGGCAGTGGCGGCCGCGGCCACGACAGCCGTCGGCATGGCCCTGCCTGGCAGCACGTCGGCGACCGTGTGCCTCTTCCTTCTTCCTCTGCTCTCCGGTGTGTTCCTGACCCGGTCGGCCGATTCCGACATGGCGGCCAAGCCGAGGCAGTTGCTGCGCGACGAGCGCAGGATCGCGCTTGTCGAATCCGCAGTGGTCGCACCGGCCGTCGCGGGAACCTCTCTGGCGTTCTTCCACTGGCTCAACGGCAATCCGCTCCTCATCGCGGGCGGTCTCGTCATCAGCTGGTCATGCTCGGCGGCGGTGCTGATCGCCCTCAGCCGATGGGGTCGTTGGACGGCCGCACGCCTCATCCTGGCGAAGCGCCGATGCCTGCCACGCGATGTCCTCGGATTCCTTGAGGACGGCCACCGACTGGGCGTGCTCCGGCGGTTCGGCGGGGTCTACCAGTTCCGGCACGCCGCGTTGCGGTCGCGGCTCATCGGTGAGGTTCCAGCCGGGCCGCCGGAAGGTGCCACAGGACCACGCGAAGTGGTGCTCAGGAGCAGCGTGCTGAGCATCGGGGCCCTGCGGACCTTGGCATTCGATCTGTGGGGGCTGACCGCCGTGTTCCTCCTGGTGGTCTCCCCGGTGTCCTCGGGATCGGGCTTCCAGGGCGACTTGCGCCAGACCTGGCTGCTGACGGTGCGCTGGTGGCCCCTGCTGCTGGGCGTGCTCGGCGTGCTTCTCCTCGGGTCACTGGCCTTGCGGGCGGTCGCGACGCGGCTGCGCGTCGACAGCGAGGGCATGCAGATCAACGAGGGCCGCAAGCTACGGCTGCGGTGGGAAGACGTGGCGAAGGTACAGGTGATCAGAGTCGGATCCCATAGGGACGGAGGAGCCAGCTCCCCTGGGTTGAACGTCTCGTACTGTCTCGCGATCACGCGGGTGGCCGAACAGGAGACCGGCCGTTCCCTCACCGGCTCGGACGACTGGATGCGGGTATGGGACCTGGGCCCCACCGAGGTGGTGCCACTCGATCTGGAGGTCGCGCTGACCCGGTTCGCCGGCGATCGCTGGCGCCGTGACATCTGAGGTCTGAGGTCTGGAGCCCGCGCCAGGAGTGCGCCGGCCCGCCATGATCGGACGCCCCGCGGAACCGACGGCGGCGGAACTCCCGCAGCTCGACCCTGACCGTCCGCACAGTGCACCGCGGCTGCTCGGGCCGCCTCGCCTCGCCGCCCTCCGGATGCCTCAGGATTTTCCGCGGAAAATTCCAAGGCATCCGGAGGGGCCCGGGCAGCACTGGGCTGTCGGGGTCCCGGTTCACGCGCTCGTGCGGGGGAGGCTGGACACGTCACTGCCGTGGTCGCACCGGGCACGAGGAATTTTCCGCGGAAAATCGTGCCCGCCTGCCGAGAGCCGCCCGGCAGGGCGATCCGTTCTGTACGGCTTGAGCAGCTGTTGCCACGTGGCTCTGTCGTACGGTCGGCGTCTGCGAGGGCTGGCGCTTGGACGGCCGATCGCTAAGGGCCGGGGCATTCGGCGGACGTGTACTCGTCCGCGATGGTGAACAGGCTGGCACAGCGTGGGCATTCGGCACGGCCGAAGAGATACCTGATCCCGGCGGCGAGTGCCTCCTGCCCGTCCCGGACGGCAGTGTCGTGCATCCATCGGCCGGTCCCCGAGAGTTCCTCACCAGCCGCCGGCCGCAGGTCGCGTCGCTCCACGTCGCCCAGGGTCCAGTCCCGGATCGCCGAGTAGCGCCCGTAGTCACCGATGGCGATCGTCACCTCCGCAGCGCAGTGGGGGCAGGCCAGGTGGTAGAAGTCGTCGGTGCAGTCCCCCAGGGCGGCGCTCCAGTGGTACTGCGCATTGACCGCCAGCAGGTCGCGGAACGCCGCGAGGTAGTCGTCCGGCCGCGACGTCAGATACAGGTCCAGCAGCACACGGAACTCGGCGACAGCCTCGGCACAGTCGGCGAACAGATCGTCGCAGCCGTGGTGCCCTGCCGCGCGCCGTACGATCGTGCCGGCCAGTGCGCGCGCCTGCGGATCGCTCGACGCGAGCCGCACGAGGCGGGGAAGGGCTGCGAAGCTCGCGGGGAAGACGAGGTCGCCTTCCAGGCACAGCCGGTATCCGAGTTCCGTCCACGCCTCGGCATCGCCTTCCCGTTCCACGCGTTCCAGAAGCTCGGGAACGCGATCGGCGTCCCCGTAGCCGTCGCACATCCGTGTCCAGTTCACCACCCGGGCATTCAATCGTCTGGAGGCCCCCGAGATGAATCCCCGGGTACCGGCCGGCTCTCCTGGTAGCCGATCGGCGGGCCGACCGATGACAGGAACGGACAGCTTCGACCGAGCAAGAGCCGCAGAATTTTCTGCGGAAAATCGGTGAGGCCACGAAACGGCCGACCCCTCGGCGCCGGGAGTGGAACCGCGTCCTGCCGATCCGGGCCGGGCACGCATCGCGGCCTGCGGGCACTGTCCGTGCCCGTCCTTAGAGTGGGCTGATGTGAGATCACCTGAAGAGCTGCACACGATCGACTGGCCATCTCTGGGGCACTTCTTCGGCGACGGCCGTGACGTCCCCGGCTGGATACGCGCCCTGTACTCCGACGACGGGCACCTGGCGGACAGGGCGCTGTCCGAGTTCTTCGGCCGGGCGTTGCACCAGGGGTCGGTGTCCTCGGCCGCCGTGGCGGCCGTTCCCTTCCTCGCGCACGCGGCGGTGCACGCCCGCCACGAACGGGCGGACGTGCTGGCGGCCCTGGCCGGATGCGGGGGCACCGAGGCGGAGCCGGTGCACGAGGACGAGGTGCGGGGGTGTGCCCGGGTCGCCGCGGAGGTGGCGGGGCTGCTGCACCTGTTGCGCGACGAGGACCCGCTGGTGCGCCGCAACACGGTGCGTGTTGCCCGCCGGGCCACCGGCGAGACCGTCCCCGTGGTGCTGCGTGAGCTGACCGCCTGCTCCGTGTCCGACCCGGCCGCCGCTGTCCGCGCCGAGGCGCTCACCGTCCTGACGCTGCTCGACCCGGACGGCGGCGCGGCCCGCCGCCGTCTCCGGTCGGCCCTGACGGATCCGGTGCCGGCTGTCCGCGCCGCCGCCGCTCTGGCTCTGCTGGAACGTTCGGAGGCGCCCTACCCGGTCGACGTGGTCGCCGTCCTGGCCGAGGCCGGAGCCGGCCCCGGATTCGACCTCGGCAGCCACGAGTTCGCGCCGGGCATCGGCAGCACCGACGAACGCATCTGGATCCTGACCGAGGACGCGGACGCCCTGGCGACCGTGGCCCGGGGCTGGATCGCCCAGGGGGACCACCAGGGCCGGGGCACGCGCCGCGCCCGACACCTGTCGGAGATGTGGCGCGACCGCGAGGACGAGACCATCAGCCTGCTCACCGAGGCCCTCCGCCACGGGCACGACCTCCGGTACCTCGGCAGTCTGCTCGACGTGATCTCCCAGTGCCTGTTCGGGGTTTCCCGCCCCGACCCGGCGCTCGCCGACAACCTCCTCCCCCACGTCCACACCGACACCCTCGCCGGCCGCCGCGCCCAGCTGATCCTCGGTCAGCTCGGCGATCCGCGCCTCCTCACCGATGTCCCCGAGCCGGTCCCGGAGGCGCTGGCCGCGCTGGCGGTCCGTACCCGCGACCCCGAACACCAGCGCCTCGCCCTACGGCACCGGGACGCCACCCACCTGGACAGCCTCTACACCGATCTCTCCGCCGAGGAGGCCCGCACCCACCTGCCCGACCTCACCCGCCTGCTGCGCGACCGCCCCACCCCGACCCTCGTCCGCCGGTTCGGCGACTGGGCAATCCGGGACGCCGGACTCCTCGACCGTCTCGAAGCCCTCACCCACGCAACCGATGACGAACTCGCCACCGCGGCAGCCGTCACCACCGCCCTCCTCACCGACGACCCCGCCACCGTCCTGCGCCTGCTGGCACACCGGCTCGCCCAGAACAGCCGGCAGCTGGAGGAGGCCGGACGCCTGGGCGATGCCGCCGCTCCCCTGCTGCCGCTGATCGAGTGCTACCTCGACGACGGCTACGACTGGACCCGGCTGCACGCCGCCGAGGCCCACTGGCGGATCACCGGCGATCCGTCCGTCGCGCTCCCCGCCCTGACCGCGCTGGTCGACCCGTCCCGCCCCGTGGGCGTGCGGGCCCTCCAGGCGCTCCACCGGATCGGACCGCCCTACCCGTCCGACCTGCGACCGCAGCTGCCGCACTGGGCGGCCAGTGAGCGCCGCCTGCTGCGCGAGTACGGCACCCGCTTCCCGGCCCAGCGGCACCGCGACGACCAACTGCGCGAGACGGCGCGCCGGATGCTCGACTGACACCGGCACCAGGGAAGACCGAGCCCGACCTTCCGAGGGAAAGCCGGAACACCGGGGACGCCCTCCGCATCCGCCCGGGTCCGCCGGGAGTGCCCTCGACCCGCACGGAGAATTTTCCGCGGAAAATCCGCGACCGCCGGTAGTCGCACCTAAGGACGTACGTCCTGCGGAGAGGCGGCACACTGCGGACGGCCAGTCGTACCGAGTCCTCACAGCTCACCGCCCCACGGAATTTTCCGCGGAAAATCGGAGGCCCTTCCCTGAGATCGCCGCCGCGCCGGTACGCGACTGTTGTCGTTCGCGGAAGCTGACGGCCCACCGTGGCGGGAAGGACAAGGGCGGGACGGCTCGGGGGAGGCGCAGTGATGCGGACGGCGCGGGTGGCGGGGCAGGCGGCAGCAGCGGTGGTGTTGGCCCTGGGAGCTGCGGCCTGTACGGGGCATGACGATGGAAGCGGCATCGGTTGGGGTTACGGCACGGTGCACTCGCCGGCCGTCGTCGTGCGGCCGACGCCGACGGGGCACGGGGTGACACTGTCGGAACCGGCCCCGGCGTCGGCGCAGTGGATCGTGGACGCCACGGCCGAACCGGGTGCCAGCCCGGAGAACTGTCCGGTGCCGTCCCTGGCGGACATGATCGTGCTCGACGACGAAGCCGGACACAGCCGCGCGGCCGCGGTGTGGCTGGGGGACGGCGGCGTCGAGTGCCTGGTCACGATCAGCGATCGCGACGGCATCAACCAGATCGTCCTCGCGACATCGCTCGACTCCCTGGCGGACAGACCGGTCCCGCTGTGGCTCGGAGGATGGGCGATCTTCACCGTCTTCCCCGGTGACGCGGGACGAGTCGTGGTCAAGGACGACGACGACCGCGTCTTCGGCCCGCCGCACCAGCGGCTGGTGGACTTCGGCGACGGCCGGAAGTTCACGGTCGTCGAGTACGCCTACCTCCGCACGGGCCTGCAACCGGACGATCCGGCCCTCTCCGCCCGGGCGCGGGTGTGCCCGGACGGCACCGGCCCGTGCCTCCCGGCGCGCTGGATCGCCCCGTCGGCCTCACCGCTGCCGCTCCGGTCCACTTCCGAGGACGCCCGCGACGGCACGTAGGGGCGGCGGGGCGGCGGGGGTCCTCATGCGGAATGTTCACGGTGGACCGTGCCGGTGAACGGGTTCCGAGAGCGCGGTCCACTCGAAGGTGGGGAACCATCGGGCTGCGGATTGACGCCGTTGACGACGGCACGGCCGTCCGGAGTGGCGGACGGCGGTGGGGGTGAGCTGCCGGCCGATCCGACGCCGGCGGTGACGGCCGGTCCCCGCCGGCGCGCCGCTCTGCCGGGTGGCCGGTCCGCTCCTTCGTCGATTCCGGCGAACAGGGCAACCACCGGGTCCCAGGGTGACAGGATGACCGTCCACATCACGTTCTGGGAGGGGAAAGTGACACTACGTTCGGACGAGTGGGCAGTACTCGAGTCCCTCGCTCGGAAGAAGCAGGGCTGGACGATCGGCGAGCAGCCGTTGGAGGCCCGGTACCGGCCGAGCAGTATCGTGCGGACCCTGTCGGAGAAGAGCTTGTCCAAGCTCGCCACCGACCGCCGTCTCGATGCCCTTGCCAGGGACGGCGTCCGGCCCCCCTGGGCCGCGCGCATCACCCGGCTGGGCCGCAGCGTCCTGGAGTATCGGGCCCATCAGGAGAGCCCGCCCGAGCCGGTGCCGCCCGCCCCGACCTCCGCACCGGGTTCGGAGATCAACGTGCGCGCCGTCGACATGGACTTGTTCCGGACCACCCTCGCGGCCGCCGAAGCCGGCTCTCTCACCGACATCGACGTCATCGCGCTGCAGAGCGTCGTGTCCAAGGCCCGGCCGGTGCCGGGAACCCACCGCCATGCCCTGGCCCCGGACAAGGCCGAGCTGGCGGTGGTTCTTCACGTGCTCTTCCTGGAGTCCCTGTACCGGGATGCCTCGGGTTACCACCAGCTGCTGCGGGAGCTACCCATGTCGTGGCGTAGAGGGAGGCGGCAGGTCGTGATTCGGACGCCGCTCGACCGTTCCGCCGCGATCACGGCCCTCTGATGGATTCAGGAAGCGCATGACCTCCCGGGGCACAGGTACCTCATCCGCCTTGGGCGCCCAGGCGGCTACCCGGCAGACGAAAGCGCGGTGGCCGTCAGGTCGCGACCGGTCGACCACAATCGCGCCGCCTCCGCCGGGACGGACGGGCGGGCCAGGAACGGGCGTCCTTGTGCGGACCGACGACGCTGTCTCCCTGAGGGAGTGGAATTTTCCGCGGAAAATCATCCGCCCCCAGCCTCAAAGCACCATCTGCAGCACGTTGCCGGGCTGGAAGTCCCGCTGTAGGAACCGCCCTTCGTAGCGCGGCGCGGGCCTGCGGATCACGTCGATCGCGGCGGCCCAGACCGCGGCGTCGGCGCCCTCGGGGGTCACGATCGTGTCGGCGGTCGTCAGCGCCACGTACTCCCGGGGCCGGACGGCCGGCCGCACCGCGTGGATCGCCACGAGCTGACGGGCCGGCAGGGGCAGTCGTGTCGCCAGCCCTCCGTCATCGAGGACCGCCCGGCCCGGCAGGTGGGTCATGAGGAGCGAGGGGTACTCGCAGTGCGCGGCGGTCGGATCGACGGCGACGAGTCCGGGAGCCAGCACTCCGGTTCCGGCGAGCGTGGTCAGGGCGTCGGCCTCCCTGTGCAGAAGGTCCTCGGCCAGGCCCTGCCGGGTCGGGTCGACGAAGGAGCGCAGTACCAGGTACCGGGTGCCCCCGTCCCACGTGCCGACGATCAGCCTCCGCATGTCGGCGGTGGCGCCGCCGTGCAGCTCCTCGGCTCCGACGATCCGCTCGCCGGACTCCAGGTGTCGGCGCACCCAGGCCAGTGCCAACGGCCGGACGGTCGCCGCCTCGTCATGATCGGTCACCGTGCCACCTCAACATCCGGACGGCGGCACGCGCGAACCCTTCTGGGCCCGTCCGCACGTCAGTGCCGGTGGTGGGTGGGAACGTCAGGCGAACAGGACTGTCCGCACCCGCAGCGAGGGGTGGGGAACCTCAGGGCTGTCCACACATTTCGTGAAGGTCACGGGGGTGAGGGCGAAGAGGTGATCGAGGGTCGTCCAGGCCGCCGGTTCGGAGCCCCGGGGCTGCTCAGACCTCCGCACTGTGTACCGTCCATCGGGTGAATCGTCATCTTGCCGATGCGCCTGATGGGCTCTCCCGCCGGGCTCGATCCTTCGTCTCCGCGCACGGCCTCCGAGTCGGCAGCACGGGGGTCGAGCAGTATCGGAGCCGCTGGCTGGAGTGCGGGATTCCGGCAGCGGAAGTCGACCGGGCCAGGGCCTTCGAGGAACGTTGGGGTGGCATGCTGCTTCCCCCGGCGCCGATGTATGACGGCGGACCGAGAATCCTCCGCCCGGACACGCCGGAGCGGACGCCGACGGACGGGTGGTGGTTCGAGGCCGGAGACCAGCGGACCGCGGTGCCCTTCTCCTTCATGATCGGTCCCCGTGGCGAGTTCGGAATCCACGCCGAGAGATGGGTGCCGCTGCATGCGAGCGTCGAAGGATGGGTCGAGTCGGTCGCGCTCGCACATCACGCCGCCATGTGGGCCATGCAGATCACCAAGGTCACCGGCGAGGACGTCGACGCCCTTCGACTCGGGCTCTACGAACCGGTTCCGGAGGTAGGAGCACTGGCCGATGGATGGTGGCGAGGCACGGACTCACTGATCGCGGTCTACACGGGCGAGGCCGAGTGCTTCGCCGAACCCGGGTACCGGACCGCCGTCATCTACTCCGGCCTCGACAAGTGGGGCCTACACGGCTGAGCTTGTGACTTATCCGGTGCGGCGTGGTTTGGTGCCGACCTTGTGGTGAGCCGGTCGGCGGTAGGACTCGCCGGTGGCCAGGAGCAGGCCCACGTCGTAGCGGTTTGCGGGGCGGCGGTTCTTCGAGCCGGGTGGGTGTCCGGGGCCGGGGCGAGCGGGTTTCGGCACTGCGGCCGGCGTTGAGGTTCTGGCGTGCAGGTGTCGGAACCCGCGGCGTACTCGGGCCGGGGTGAGCTTGTTAGGTTCGGCCGGCTTCTCCCACGGCCGTCGCAGGTCGGTGGTCAGAGAGCGGGCGAGGCGGAGCTGGGTGCAGGCGGTGGCGATCAGCCAGGTCCATCGGTCCGCCGCCTCGGCTTCCCGCAGGCTCGGAGCGGTCCAGCCGAGTGTCTGCTTGATCATCCTGAAGAAGTGCTCGATGTCGAAGCGCCGCAGGAAGGTCTGCCAAGCCAGATCGGTCTCCGCTGGGTCGGCCGCGGGCCGTGACCACCACAACCACAGCGGCTTGGGGTCGCCGCCACTGGGCAGGTGGTCGACCTTCAGGCGGATGACGGTGCCCTCGATGACCGGGAGCGGGCCGGGGTGGTCGCGCCAGGCGGCGCGCCCTTGCAGCTCGGGGTGGAGCCGGTCCCAACTCTGGGCGTGGTCGGTGCCGTAGCGGGTGGTCGCCGTCTTCGTCTCCGCGTCCGGGGCGCCCCAGGACCTGGCGTCCTTGAAGATGAACTCGCTGCCGTGCTTGGGCGGCCGCCCACCGGCCGGGTTGGCCCGGGCGAACTCCGCGCGGGTCGGTGCCGGGCGGAGCATCACCCGGTCCGAGCGCAGGCGTCCCAGGATCTCCACGGGCAGGTCGCGCAGCAGGTAGGCCAGCCGCATCACGTCGTAGCCGGCGTCGGCCGCGATCAGCGCCGACGGGTCACCTGGGCTCCACTGGTCGGCGGCGACCAGGTGCTCGACCAGGTCCCGCAGCTGTGCGGCGGTGACCGCGGCGAGATCGTCGCCCGGCCTCAGCCGCACCGCGTCCAGCGGGGCGACCCACAAGGTCCGGCCCGACTCCAGAGCGACGACCCACGAGTACGGCCAGCCCGGGATCATCTGGTGCCTGGCGTCGCCCCACCCGTAGGTGTGGCAGAACGAGCGGGCGTCGCTCGTGTCGGCGTCGGGCCGAAGCCACGGCAAGACGTCCACCGCCAGCACCAGGCGGCCACCGGCGGCACGGGGCAGCGGCAGACTGGCCAGCTCGGCCCGCAGCCGTTCAACGTCCAGGCGGCCCCGGTTCAGCGCGCCGTACAGGGCCCCGTGGCCGCGGCGGTGCTCGGGAGCCAATGCCAGGCCGACCAGGGTCTTCACCGGGCCGTCGGTGCACAGCACCGCGTCGGTGAGCTCGAACAGCGCGTCACGCCGCCCGGTCAGGCAGTCGTAGAAGACCCCCCGGAAGCGCGACAGCTCCGCGAACGACTCGTACTGCACGCCCTGTTCCACCACGGTCACCAGCACGGCCTTCGCGTCGAGCCTCTGAACCTCTTGGAGGTCCAGAATCAGGCGGGGCCGGGTCCGCTGTCCTGGAAATCCCCATGTGGGTGACCTGCGCTCGCCGTCGGACCGCTACCGCGGCAGGTAAGGATCCTCGACCGTCGGCCTTCTCCGATCACCCTCGGGGGTGAAGGTCAACGATCCACGGAACGAGCCGGCGCCGAAACGCACTGCGAGAAGCAACGGTTGCGCATGCTCGGGCGGCCACGGTTCGCTCCCCGGTTCGCTGCCGTTCCACAGATGGAAGACCACCATCGGCTGCTGCGGATCCCCCGAGAGGTAGCCAAGCGTCTTCCCGTACAAGGGATTGTTCCCTCCGAACAGCACAGAGGGAGGGCCGAACTCCGCCGTCACGTCAGCCCAGGTGCGGTCAGCCGCGGCCCACCCTCGCACCCGGTCTGTGACAGCCTCGTACTCCTCGGCTGTGAGAACCCGATCGGGCCCGAGCCAACCGCGTCGCTGCGCGAACTCCGCGTATACCGAGGCGACTTCGTAGCAGTCACCCTGCGCGGGGAAGATCTCCTGGAAGGCCCCGCTGGGGCCGGTGGAGGTCCAGAGCCCCTGCTCTTCCCAGCTCTGCTTCAGCTGATTCCACGCCTCGGGCTGGCGCTCGACGAACAGCAGGTGGTCAATCAGGATCCGGAACGCCACCTCACCCCCGTACATCCCGGGCCGGCGCAGGGCGAGGTTGAGCTGATCAATGAGGTGATCACGGATCTCCTCAGCAGCGGCAAGCGAAGTAGGAAGGGTCACGCACACAGTCTTCCGCAGGAAGATCAGCTCGATCACCCGTTCCGCCGACGAAGACGAGTGGATAAATCACAAGCTGAGCAGTTGCGATCGAGCCCTTGGGACTGTTGCCGGACTCCGTGGCTGGTTGACGGGCAGTCACTTTCGATCATTGTTCCGGGAGGTCTCCGCAGAACTGCAAGCGTTGGCTGCGCGTGGGACGTATGCGAGATCCGGAGCCTGGTCTGGCCCGAGGTCGAAGACCTGGTGGTCGTGGTGCGTAGATACGTCGCGACCCTGCGGGCCGGGACCGCCGTCGAAGAACCGCGTCCGATCCCGCGACCGCACCGGATCGCGGCCTGGATCATGCGTCTTCCCGATTCCCTGGCCACTGGCGAGCGCACCCGGCTCGACCGGGTCCTGGACGCCTGTCCAGGACCCGGTCGTGGCCGCCGAGCGGGCCGCGACTTCGCCGCCATCACCCGTGAACGACGCGACACCGCGCTGCCGATCTGTATGGCGGTGCCCCGGCCACTGCTGTCCAGGGCACCGGAGCTGATCGTCAGCAGCGGGTTCACGACCGGCCGCACGCGGTACTGCCGACCTGTCGTACACGGGCCCGGCCCCACGCCGAGTGGGGATCGGCCCGAACGAGGCCCTACACACGGCGCGCCGGCAGACCCTCTCGGGCTCGCCAGAAGTCTGCGTCGCGAGGGTCGGCCAGCCAGGCCGTCATGCGCTCGGCGCAGGCTTCGAAGGCCTGGGGCAGCGAGATCTCGTCACCGACGGCGAGCGTGAGGACGTCGGCGTCATGGGTGCCGTGGTCGGTCTCGCACCAGCAGCCCACGTTGACCGAGGCGCTCACCTCGTGCTGGCCCTGGTCCGTCCAGCCCACCTGAAGCTGGAACTCCGGCGAGTCGCTTCCACTCACCGGCTGGACAACGCACAGGAGGAGGATCACGCAGGCCCGGGACTGCGGGCCCGCGAAGACCGCATGGTCCGGTTTCCAGTCCCACGTCGCGGCGGCGGCCTCGGACCGAGCCTTGCCGACGCTGCGGGCCGCGCGCCGCAGTGATCCGACGCCGGCGGCGGACAGCCGGGGGAACAGCGTGCTCAGGGGGACTTCGTCGAAGGTGCCTCGGCTCATGGACATGAGCTGATCATCAGCTCGCTCCGGTAGGAGAACAAGGGCTCTCCGCCCTCAGCACCGCAGGAGGCATGCGCCCTGACACATCACGCGGCTGAGCACGTTCATCTGTACCGTCCGAGTGCTTCAACGAGTACGTCGGCGCCTGGTCAGCTGGTGGCGGTGAACAGGCCGTTGAGCTCCGGGTAGTCGATGGTCCGCCGGAGGGAGTCGTAGCCGCCGGCGCGGTGCAGGTCGAGTGCCGCCTGCCGCACCGCACCGCGGGCGGCCGCGATCCGGTCGAGTCTCATCCGCCGGGTCCCACTGCGGTTCATGGGAGAGGGGGGGGGGGGGGGCGGGGCCCCCCCCCCCCCCGCAACCCCAACCCCCGGGGGGGGGGGCGTGGGGAGCGGTT
>NZ_JBIAXP010000012.1:0-160333 GCF_042896795.1 Kitasatospora sp. NPDC001261 | reverse complement strand
GGCCGGGGGGGGGGGGGGGGGGGCGGGGGGGGCCCCGGGGGGTGGGGGGGGCGGGGGGGGGCGCGCCCCCCCCCCCCCCCTCTCCCATGAACCGCATCCCCCGGGCTGTCAGGCCTTCGGAAGCGTTATCCCCAGTTCGAGCATGGCGGGGGAGGCCGGGCCGCCCTCGGAGCGCTCGGTCTTGTAGCCCTTGACGCCCGGGGCGACGGTGCGCGGGTCCACTGCCTCGGAGGGGGCGCCGGTGGTGTAGAGGCCTTCGGGGTCCTGGTCACGGTCGTGCGGCAGGAGCCAGAAGACGCGCCGGCGGAAGGTGCCGGAGGCGCGCGAGGACTTGGCGTCGGGGCCGAGGATCGCGTAGCCGACCATGCGGCCGTCGCGGTGGTAGGCCGGGCGGCCGCGGCGGGTGGTGAGGCGGTCCAGCGACTGACGGACGTAGTCGAGGTCGGAGGTGTCCTCCAGCCAGACGAGGTCGGTTTCGTGGGCGAGCTCGGCCGGGTCGATCAGCGCGCTCACGCGTGGTGCTCCTCTGTGTCGTCGGTGATCAGGCCGATGCCCGGGTAGTACTTGCGGCTGTTGGACAGGACCATCTCCTTGGGAGATGTCATACCCAGTGTCTCCCGAACTCGTGCGGCGAAGGCACGCCCGGATACGGGATTGGCCCCCTCGAAGCCGCACCAACGGGTGTAGGCGCCGAAGAGCTGGGACTGTTCGGCCCGCATGCCCTCGCCTGTGACGCACGCCTCCTTGAGGAAGCGGCCCACGTGGTCCTCGGTCTCGGCGTAGGCCGTGGTCGCGGTCTGGACGGCCTGGGGGCCGGCGAGGTCCTTCTCCCCGGCGAAGTAGCGGCGGGCGCCCTCGATGAGCCAGGCCAGGATCCCGGGCCCCTCCTCGGCGACGAGGACGTGGGCCAGGTTGTCGATCTTGCGCTCCTCGGGCACGACCCGCTCGAACGGGATCAGGCGCATGCGCCGCCAGAAGGCGAAGCCGCCGGTGCCGACCTCGGGGCGGTGGTTGCCGAGCAGCCAGAGTTTGTGGGTGGGCTCGAAGGAGAAGAAGTCCTGGCGCATCCGGCGGGCCTTGATCTTGTCCCCGCCGGTGAGCAGCTTGACCCGGGCCTCGTCGAAGCGGTCGCCGGGCTTGAGCTCGGAGCAGACGATGATCCGGCGGCCGTGGAGCTCGGCGAGGTCGGTGGGGTGGCCGTCGAAGGTCTTGGCCATGAGGAAGCCGGGCGGGGCCGCGTCGGCGTAGTCGCCGAGGAGCTGGATCATGACGTCGAGCAGGACGGACTTACCGTTCTTGCCCTGGCCGTAGAGGAAGGGCATGACCTGGGCGCCGACGTCGCCGCTGATGGAGTAGCCGAGCAGCAGGTGGAGGAAGTCGCGGGTCTGGCGGCCTTCCTTGTCGTCGCCGAAGGTGTCGGTGAGGAAGCGGTCCCAGCGGGGGGTGGGCATCCGGGACGGGGCGAGGGTGGTGGAGCGGGAGTGGTGGTGGACCTTCGGGTCGGGCGGCACGATGGCGCCGGTGCGCAGGTCGACCACGCCGCTCGGGGTGCACAGGGCGTACGCGTCGGCGTCCAGGAGAGCCGCGTTAAGGACCATCCCCGGGGCGGACTTGGCCTGGGCGAGCATGGCGTTCATACCCGAGGTGGACAGGGCGCGGCGGCGGTGCCGACGCAGGTCGGTGTTGGTGTAGACGCCGCGGGGGTCGTGGGTGGCGATGCTCTCGGCCATCTCGCCGGCGGCCCACAGGACGGTGTCGTCCTCGTCGAGCTGCCAGCGGTGGGCGGCCCAGCGGTACCAGCCGAGTCCCGGGACGTGGCGGTAGTCGCGTCCGTAGAGGTGGACGAAGAGCTTGGCGTTGCCGCGGTCCGACAGGGAGTCCGGCAGGAGGCCCTGCGGGCTCGCCTGTGGGCCTGCGGGGGCGGGGGTGGACCGAATGACCGGTGAGGCCGTCGAGGGGCCCTGGACGGCCTGAACAGGCGTCTGCTGGGCCGCCACGGGGGCAGGTTCCTCCAAGAGGCTCTCCTGCACGGCGGTGCCGTGCCAGGGGGCCTGCGAGGGACCCGGGACCGGCGGGTACTCCAGGATCTGCTGCGCTGCGGCCACGGGGTCGAAGACCGTCCTCTTACGGGTGCTGTCGCTCATCCGCGCGCCTTCCCGATGTGCAGGGGCTGCCGGGCTCCGGCGGCGAGGCCGGAGCGGATGACGGCGGAGCTGTGCCGGTCCTGGGACGGGCGGGCGGTGTGTGCGGCATCGGTGAGCAGCCGCTCGGCGGCTGCGTGGGTGAGGTGCCCGGCGGCGACCAGGCCTCCGGCGGTGAAGGCGGCGCGGTTGAGCTTGCCGGTGAACCCGACCCCTTCGGCCGTGCCCGCGCAGTCGGTGACGTCCTGCAGAACGGTGTCGAGGACCCGATCGGCACCCCGCTTGCCGCCGCCGGCGGCCACGACGGCCTGACGGCCCCGGTAGGGGACGGCCTGCTGGGGGACGCTGTGTGTACCGGGCTGGTCCTTGAGGTGGCCGGTGCGGATGAGTTCTTCGGCGAGCCACCTGGGGAGCGGCGCGGGGACCGTGGCACCGGGCAGCGGGGTGTAGACACCGTTGGCGGTCGCCGTGACGGGAGCGACGATGTAGCCACCGTGGGCACGGACGTCGACCTGCCAGGCGAGGGCCCGGCCGGCGGAGGAGCCTGCGGAGCAGGCGAACCGGTGGTGGGCCTGGTCGCGGTACCAGATGTGCAGGCCCCCGGAGGGGGTTCGCACCCTCAGGGTCGCGGTGTCCCCGGCCGGGTCGGGCGCTCCGCGCAGAGCCGCCAGCAGGGCGAGGGTGTGGTAGCCGTTCTCCAGGCCGTCGAGGTTGACGTGCTCGTGGATCGGGATGCCTGGCAGGATCCGGTCCCGGGAGGGGACAGGGCCCGGGTGGCTGTCGACGTCGATGACGACCAGGCCCGCAGGGCCGCAGGCGACGCCCGTACCGAAGTCCGGGTTGACTCGCCACCAGGCCGTGATGACGTCCTGGTCGACGGTGGCGGCGTGGAAGCCGTGGCACCAGCGACCCACCCGGGGGCAGATGCATTCGGTGGGGGAGTGCGGGGAGTCCTGGCAGGCCTGACAGTTGGCCGGCGGGGTCTTGCGTCCGGGAGCCAGCGGATGGACGGGCCACCCCTGGGCGGCACACCAGCGAGCGACGGCGAGCGCCTCCGGCTGACGCTCCGCTCGGTCGCTCCCCACGGCCTTCGGCGCCGTCACGCTGGTCCCTTCCCCTTGGTTCGGTAGCTGATCGGTAGCTCGGTAGCTGCCCGGACGTGAGTCGCCGGCTGAGTCACTGAAGGCAAAAAGCCAGGTCAGAGCACTGGCGGATGCCGGATCAGCGACTGAAGCGACCGAAGTCCAGAAGATAGCTCACACAGACTAGCCGAGCGAGGACATACGAGCCCGAACCGGCGGAGCCCGTGGGAAGACTGAGCGACCGAACCGTTGGCCAGCGACCGAGTCGCTTCGGTCGCTGGTTCCGGTGCTTCGACGTTTCCGCAGGTAGAAGCCGTTTTCCAAGCCCATCAGCGACTGAAGCGACTCAAGCCCGGGTCTATAACGCACACACGCACACGGGAATGTCTTTATATACCCGAGCCTGAGTCGCTTCAGTCGCTGATCGGGTGAGTATATGGGTTCTGACCTGGGGTTTTGTCCAGCGACTGAAGCTCAGCGACTGAAAGCGACTGAGCCTCTCCGGACAGAACGGCGGCGTGTCGCGCGTGTCAGGCACGGCTGAAGGTGCCGGGTTCGGTCGCTTGGGTCGCTTCAGTAGCTCCGCCGAGGACGAAGGGGAGCCGGCGGACTACCCAGGAGTTCTGCTGCCGCGGGTTGCCGAGCCGCCGGCACCGGAACCGGTGAAGCCCCGTGGGCAGCGACCGAGCGACCGAAGCGACTCTGGTACCGACTTGCCGCAGGATCCGGTTCCGGCTGCCCTGCCTCAGTCGAGGGGAACGAGTCGGTACCGGCCCGAGACGTCCTCCGGACCCTGCACCGCCAGCACAGGCCGTCGTTCGCCGCGGGCCGGTCGCAGCGTGCGCTGCCGTCGCCGGTGCAGCGTTCGGCCGGGACTGCCGTGGGGGTGGTGGCCTTCGGGGTATGCCGGCAACCGCCGCACAGACCTGACGTTCCCACCGGGCGGGGGCGTTCACAGCCGGGACAGCACTGGCCGAGCCTCGGGAGGCGGTCAGGCCCGGTGGGGGCGGTGTCGGCGGGTGCTGAGGGCACCACCGGTGGGCGGGACGCGGCCCGGCGGTCGGTGATGACTTCCCGGCACGTCCGGCACGCAGTACCGGAGGACCACAGCACTCCGGTCTCGCAGTCGGGGTCAGGGCACCCCCAGCGGGGCAGTGCGACGCCCAGCAGCCAGCGGCCGACGTCCCGGATGTCCGATGGCGTCGTGGCGGCCAGGCGGGCCGTCAGGCGGGCTCGAAGCCTCGCGTCGTCGGTGCCGGTACGCAGCTGGCGGCCGGCCTCGCGGCCGATGAGCCGCTGGGTGAAGGTGTTGGCCCGGGGCAGGAGCCAGCGGACGGGTTCGAGGGCAGCGTGGACGCGGGGGCTGTAGGTGAGTTCGGGGGCGTTGCTGTCGGGGTGCTCCCCCGCGCGGAGCGCGAGACGCGGGCTCGGCAGTCGAGCCGCCACCGGCTCACCCGGGGGCACCGGTTCCGTGCGCACGGCCGGGCGGCCGGGCACCGACCCACCTACCGGTATCTCGCCTCCGGCGGGTGGGACAAGCGGACGTTCGTCCTCGGGTCGGTCAGTCATAGGGTCTTCTCTGTACGCGAGCGATCCGTCATCAACGCGGGGACCCGATCCGTCACCAACAACAGGAGACACGGGTGTGGCGAAGAGGTCGAACGGGTCGCCGGGGCGGGGTTCCGGTTCGACCGTGGCGAGGGTGAAGAGGTGCCGGCCCTGGGCGCCGGCGCGGCGCTCGACGGTGATCCAGCCGGTGGCCTCCAGGCCGTCGATCACCTTCCCGGCGGCTTCCGTGGTGATCGGGCTGCCCGCGCGGCTGCCCGTGTGGTGGCGCAGGTAGCCGGCGAGCTCGGCCTCGGTCAGGGCGATCTTCAGGGCCACGGCGTAGGCGATGGCGGCGTACGCGCGCAGTTGGCGCGACGTGAGGTCCTCGCAGGCGGCGACGGGCAGCCAGACGAAGCGCTCCGAGGACGTCATCGGCCGCACCCGGCGCAGGCAGGTGGTGCCCCAGCCGCCGGGCATGGAGCGGCGGGTGTTCTCCGGCAGTTCGATCACGCCGTCGGGCGCGCTGGAACGGAGCTGGGAGATGCCGCGTTCGACGGTGGACTTCGACAGCCCGAGGTAGGACGCGAGGGTGCGGGCGCCGGCGGTGCAGCCTTCGGGGCGCTGGGCGAGTGCCTTGATCTTGACGTAGACGCTGAGCGCCGCGTCCGCGTAGAACGGGGACTCCACGATGCGGATGGGGACTTTGACCCGTTGCCGGCGCTGTCGCGGGGGCAGCCCGTTCCAGGCGGCGATATCGTGCGACGGCTGGAAATCGCGTGGATTTTGCTTCATTATATTGCCTGTACATGTGGCATGTCCGGCCCGTACGGGAGTTGGATCACTCCAGTCGGGCGGCACGGTCCCTGTGTTCGTGTCATGTGGATGTCTCCGTGTCGGGAGGCAGAAGCCTTCATCGGCTTCGGTTCGGCAGAACCTCGTTGTTGTCCGGGTTGGCGCCCGGACGGGCTCGGCCCACTGAGTTGGCGCTCGGTGGGCGGTTTGATCTCTGGACCGCGTTCCAGGTGCCTGGCAGCGCCTGAAACGCGGTCGTCGGGGCGGCGGCCACCCGTGGCGGGGGCCGCCGCCGTCCCGTTTCTGCGGACTGTCAGGTGAGCGGGGCGGTCGCGACCTTGGCGAAGAACGCGAGACGCTCGTTCTGCCAGGCCGTGACGGTCACACAGCGCCCTTCGCCGGAATGCGGGGCGTTGGAGGTGGTCTTGATCCAGCAGGGGCTGTCGAACTCGACGTAGCGGTGGAACACGGCGTCCATCGAGACGGGGACGGTTCCGCTCCTGCCCGGCTCCAGCGAGTGGAGGGCCTGGCGTGCGGCCTCCAGCAGGACCATGCCGGGGACGTGGTCGACGGGGTGGTCGAACAGCACGGGGTGCGCGGTGTCGACCCTGAGCTGCCACCTGCCGGACTGGTCGGTGGGGGTGAGCACGACGTCCCGGGCCCGGTCGCGGCCGACGGTGCTCGGGGTGACGGGCGTGGTGGGGGCGGGCGCGTCGGCGAACATGCGCTCGACGTCACCGCGGCCGGTGCGCAACCGCTGGTAGAGCGCGGGCGCGTGGGTGCCGAAACGGGTGCTGGCCGTGGCCAGCGGGACGCCGTCGCGAAGGACCTGGAAGTCCATGGTCATGGCCACCGGGACCGAGCGGCGGTAGCTGATCTCCGAGGCCGTCACGTGGAGTTCGATCTCGGCGGGGGCGTTCGTGATGGACATGGCCGGGGCGCCGGGGCTGAGCTCGTAGGAGAAGTGCGACCAGCTCATCTGGTGTCCGAAGGGGACGCCGTAGGCGGTGTGCGTCAGGAGCAGCAGGGTCTGCCGGACCGTCTCGCAGAGCATCAGCGGATCGTGCAGTCCGTGCTCCGAGAGGTAGAAGCTGTGGCTGCGCGGCCACTGGGCGGTGACGACGAAGGTGTCCTGGCCGGTGCTGCGCCAGCCGCTGAGGAACACCTCGGAGAACGCGGCACGGTGGACGTACTCGCGGGCCACCGTGGTCGTGAGGACGGGACCTGTGGCCGTGACCGGACGCACCTGTTCGAGCAGCATGATTGCCTCCCCCTAAGCAAACCAAGGCCTCCGGACGGCAATGACCGGGGCCGGATGTAAAATAAAGGGTGTTCGTTATGTTTGTCGACCGAGGGCGGGAGGACTGATGGCGGAACCCAAGCAGGAACGGGCGCTGAGGACGCGGGAGGTGATCCTGCGTTCGGCGGCGGAGGTGTTCGACGAGTGCGGCTTCAGCGGTGCGAGCATCAGCAAGATCATGGATCGCGCCGGCGTGACCCAGGGCGGGATGTACTTCCACTTCAAGTCGAAGCAGGGCCTCGCCCTAGCCGTGATGAACAGCCAGCAGGACCACGTGGAGATCCCGGCGGGGGAGGAGGGGCTGCAGCGGATCATCGACATCACCTTCCACGTCGCCCGGGAGCTGCGGCGCAACGTCGTGTTCCGGGCCGGTGTCCGGCTCGCCGTCGAGCAGGGGGAGATCGGCCTGCAGGACGCGACCCCGTACGAGCAGTGGGTGGACCAGTTCCACGAGCAGCTGCTGGTGGCGCGAGGCCGCGGCGAGCTGCTGCCCGACGTGGACGAGAAGGAGTTCGCCCAGGTGGTCGTGGGCTCCTACAGCGGCACCCAGCTCTTCTCGCAGATCGCGACCGGGCGGGAGGACCTCGCCCACCGCGTGGCCGCGCTGTGGCGCTACCTGCTGCCGGCGGTCGCCACCCCGGAGGCGCATGCGCGCCTTCGGGCCCGGGTGGAGGAGGCCGAGTGGGCCAAGGCGTGAAGGCGCGTCGCGTCGTGCTGACCGGTGCCACCGGCTTCGTCGGTTCGGCGGTGCTGCGCGAACTCCGGGGCCGGCGCGCGGGGGACCGGTCGGATGCCGCCGCGTCACGGACGGTCGTCCGGACGGTCGGCAGGCGCCCTGCGGCCGAGGCCGACGGCGAGTGGTTCGCCGCGGACCTGGCGGACCCGGCCTCGCTGCGCGGGGCCTGCGAGGGGGCGGACGTGCTGCTGCACCTGGCCGCGTCGCTGAGCCCGGACGAGTCCGAGTGCGCCGCGGTCAACGTCGCCGGGACCGAGGCGCTGATGGCCGAGGCCGTACGGGCCGGTGTGGGGCGGATCGTGCACCTCTCCACGGCGGCGGTCTACGGGCCGGGGCCGCACCGGGGCGCCGCGATCGGTGAACTCGATCCCGCTCCGGTCTCGGCGGCCAGCCGGACCCGACTCGCCGCCGAGCGGCCCGCGTTGGCGGCCGGGGCGACGGTGCTGCGGCCGGGACTGATCGTGGGCCCGGGGGACCGCTGGGTGGTGGCCGCGCTGGCCGAGCTCGTCGAGCGGGTGCCCGCGCGCTGGGACGGCGGGCGGGGCCTGCTGTCGATGGTCGGCGTGACCGACCTCGCCCGGCTGGTCACGGACCTCGCCGCCCGGCCCGCCCCAGGGGCCGGCGAGGTGTTCCACGCCAGTCATCCGGTGCCGGTGCGCAACCGGGACCTGATGGCGGTGCTGGCCGGACACGGGGTCCTGCCGGGGGTCGAGCGGGACCTCGGCTGGGCCGAGTGCGTGCGGCGCCTGGAGGAGGTACCCGGGCGCGTGAGCGAGCGTCAGTTCGCGCTGCTGGCAAGCGATCACTGGTACCGGTCCGAGGAGGTGTGGACCACGGCCGGATGCCGGCCGGGCCCGGGCCCCCTGGTCCGGATCGGGGAGGCGGCGCGGTGGTACCGCTCGCACCTGGCGGCGCTCCGGTCTGGCTGATCCCGTCCTCCCGGGTACCCGGGAGGACGGCTCACCGGCCGGGGTCGGAGATCCGCGGCCGGACGAGGCGCCACACCCGCGTCAGCTCGGCGGTGACGGCCTCGGGGGACGCGTCGGGCCCGTCGTCCCGGATCAGGGTCTCGGCGCCCGCGACGAGCATCCGGGCCAGGGCCGTGACGTCGTCGGGCGCCGCGGGAGGGAGCAACTCCACGTTCTCGTGCGCCAGTTCGGCCAGCCGCTTGATCTCGGGAAGCCAGAACGTCGACCAGTTGGGCGAGTCCGACCGCTCGCGTCCCAGCCGCGCCGTCGCCTGGACGAAGACGTCCTTCTCCAGGAGGCGGGACAGTTCGACCGTCAGGTTGGTGAGCAGGTCCAGCGGCGGGGCCGGCAGCGCTGTCACCCGCTCCAGAGTGCCCTGCACCGCGAACCTGCCTCTCTCCGCCACCGCGTCGGCCAGTTCGCCCTTGGTCTTGAAGTGGAACGTCAGCGCTCCCATCGACAGGTCGGCCGCCTGCTTGATCTGCACCAGGGACGTGCCCTCGTAACCGTTGTGGGCGAACCGCGACGCCGCCGCCCGTACAAGGACGTTGCGGGTACGCATCGCCCTCTCCTGCTTCACCATGCTCTCTCCGAGCCCAAGACCGTTAGCCAGTAGCAAGACTGCGCAGCGCACGAGCCTCCCGGCAAGCGCGAGTTGCCGAAGATGCGCCGGGTTCGATGGAAACCCGGCCGGTTCGGCCGACCGCTGCTGCCCGCGGAGGCGCGCTCCACCCGACGATGCGTCAGTACGACAAGGTACCCCCAACAAAAAAAAGAGGGTGTTCGCTATTATTTTGCCGTGCGCGCCAGTCTAGTGCGAGCACGGGGAGGTCATGTCATGCTCACAACCGCACTGCCGGGCTCCGGTGTCTCGGTCCTGGGGTTCGCCGAGAGGATCTTCGACGCGCTGCCGCGCGTGGACCAGCGCCGCTGGGCGCACGTCTACCTGCGCGGCATGCTCGAGACCCCGGGGCGCAAGTCGGTGCGGCGCCTCGCGGCCGGGGCCGAGGACGCGCCCAGGGTGCTCCAGTCGCTGCACCAGTTCATCAACGGCAGCCCCTGGGAATGGGCCCCGGTCCGTGCGGAACTGGCCAGGTGGACGGGGCAGGGCCTTGCCGCCCGGGCGCTGGTGATCGACACCGCCGTGCTCCGCAAGCGGGGCGAGCACTCCTGCGGAGTGCACCGCCGCTTCGTGCCCGCCAGCGGCCGCTCGGTCACCTGCCAGGTCGGCCTCGGGGCCTTCCTGGCAACGCTCGACGAGGCCGTTTCGGTCGACTGGAGACTGCTGCTGCCGTCCTCGTGGACCGAGGACGCCGAGCGCAGGGAGCGCACGAGGATCCCCGACGACGTGGGCCGCTGCTCGGCGGCGCGGCAGGCGCTCGAACTGGTCGACGCGGTGGCGGCAGCCGGGGTCGCTCCCGTGCCGGTGGTGGCCGACTTCAGCGGCGAGGGCGGGGCCGAGGCGCTGGTGCACGGACTCGGGCTGCGCAAGCGGGACTTCGTGGTCGCGGTCCCGGCCGGCCTGCGGGTCACGGTCGGCGGCCGCAGTGGCGTCCAGTCGCAGCGCGCGGGCGCGGCGCAGCCCGCCGTGGCGGAGGTCCGCTCCCTGCCGTCCGGCGGGTGGGCGGACGCGGCGGGGCGCAGCGCCGTGGTCTCCCCGGCCGGGCAGGCCCGCGTGGTGACCGTCCTGGGCGGCACCGTCGGACTGGCCGACGCACCGGGGATCCCGCGGCAGTACCGGCTCTTCAGCGTCCGCACCCCCGGCTCGCGCGGCCCGGCACGGCTGTGGCTGACCAACCTGACCCACGCCCGGCCGGAGAACCTCTGCGACCTGACGCTCCATCACGCGGTGGCGCAGCGCACGACGGCCCGGCTGGAGGCCGACTTCGGGCTGACCGACTTCGAGGGGCGCTCGTTCCCGGGCTGGCACCACCACATGACGATGGTGTCCGCCTCCTACGCCTACCAGCGGCTCGGCCGGGGCGTCGCCGCGCAGGCGCTGGCAGCGGCAGGGTGAGCCGGCGGGTGCGGCCGGGGCCCGGTGACTTCCCGAAGTCGCGGGATGTGCGCCTCCGGGCTCTGAAAACATAGCGAATGTTCTTTATGATTTGAGGGTCGGGCGCACGATCGCCCGGTCAGGATCACGGGTCCACGAGACCCGTCGCTACGGCATGGGGGACGTTGCGTGTCAACGGCAGTGGAATTCCGCATCCTGGGACCAGTGGGCGTCCGCGTCGGCGGGCAGGAGGTCCATCTCGGAGGGACCAAGCCCAAGACGGTGCTCAGCGCGCTGTTGCTGGCGGGGGAGCAGGTCGTCAGCGATGACAGACTGAGCTACGTGCTGTGGCGCGACCGGCCGCCGAGAACCAGCGACGCGCAGATCTACACGTACATTTCGCGGTTGCGGAAGGCCTTCGCCGGACACGCCAACATCGCCCGCCAGGGCCAGGGTTACGCGATGTCCATCGGCGCGGCGATGTTCGACTGGAAGCAGTTCACCCAGCTCTCCGCACAGGGGCGGTCCGCCCTTGCCAACCGCCGGTACCGGCTGGCCTCGCGGTACTTCACCGATGCCCTCGACCTGCAGAGCGGACCGGTGCTCACCGACACCACCGAGTACCTGCTCAGCGAGGAGGCCGCCGCGCTGACGGAGGCGAGGGTGGTGAGCATGGAGGGGCAGATCGAGGCGAACCTGGCCCTGGGACTCTACGAGGACGTGGTGCCCGACCTGTTCCGGCTGGTGGCCAAGTACCCGTTCCGAGAACGGGTGAGGGCGCAGCTGATGCTCGTCCTGCACCGCTGCGGCCGCCAGTCGGAAGCCATCGCCCTCTACCACCAGGGACGCCGGCTCCTGGCCGAGGAACTCGGCGTGGACCCGGGCATCCAACTGCGCGAGGTCTACCAGGGGATCCTGATGGGCCGCCCCGAACTCGGCGACGCGGCCTGATGACCGCCTACCGCCACGAACCGTACGGCCGGCAGACGTGCGCCTGGCAGGCGCAGATGACCGCGGCCGCCACCCACATCGCCGCCAGCGGGCCGGGGCTGTCCACCAGTGCCACGGACAGCCCGGACACGATCGCGACCAGCACGACCATCAGCAGCCAGGACCGGCGGCGGTACCGGCCGAGCCGCCCGGCGACCGCCGCGTCGAGGCTGTCGTCGAGCAGCGCGTCGACCGCCTCCGCGACGCGGTCGTCGATCAGGTCGCCGAACTTGTCGTTGAGATCACCACGCGACGTCTGAGCGGTCGTCATCATCGGCCTGTTTCCCGTTCTCGGCTGGTTGGTCGGTACGTCCACAACTCTGCCGGTCGCGGTCACCGCGGGCAGTCATGGAGACCCACGGGCCCGCGGTGGGTTTTCCCTACCCCA
Organism: Kitasatospora sp. NPDC001261; assembly: GCF_042896795.1. Lineage (NCBI taxonomy): Bacteria > Bacillati > Actinomycetota > Actinomycetes > Kitasatosporales > Streptomycetaceae > Kitasatospora > Kitasatospora sp. NPDC001261. The sequence goes on along the minus strand of NZ_JBIAXP010000012.1, from coordinate 148,392 downwards.
TGTCCGTGGGTTGCCCTTGTGCCGCCGACGCGGCCCCCACACCTACTGTTTCCCGGAGTTCAGCAGATGGATGAGCAAGGAGCGTGGGTCGGCCGTGGACGAGCAGAAGCGCCGATGGGCCGGCCCCGACGGACGACGGGGCTGAGAACTGATGATGGACAACCCGAGGCCGACGGCCGTACCCGGGAGCCGGGGCCTGTCGCACAACCCCCTCAGGGCACTGCGCACCCCCGAACTGTGGCTGGCGTCCGCGCACCTGGCCACCGACGGGGTCATGGCGCTGGCCGGCTTCGCCGTCCTGGCGCTGCTGGTGACCGGCATCATGCTGCTGCCCGTCGCCCTCACCGGAATCCCCCTCGTGGTCGGCGCCGGATGGGCGCTGCACCGGTTGGCGCGGGTCGAACGCGGCAGGTTCGCCATGCTCACCGGAGTGGAGATCGCCGGGCAGCAGGCCCCCGAGCTGTCGATGCGTCCGCTGCAGTCCACGGCCTCGGTCCTCGGCAGCGAGCCGGTCTGGCGGCAGGCCGCGTACTTCACCCTGCTGATGCCGGTGTCGCTGCTGAACTTCTTCGCGGTGGCGCTCCTGTGGGCCGGCCCGGTGATGCTGGCGCTGCTGCCCTTCTACTACTTCGGCCTGCCGAACGGACAGGCGGCGATCGGCCCGCTGGTCGTCGACAATCCGCTGACCGCCCTGGCGGTCGCGATGGCGGGCCTGATCCTCGGTGCTACGGTGTCACCGGTCGCGGTGCGCGCCCTGCTGGCCATGGACACGGGCATCGCCCGGTCCCTGCTCGCCCCGGGGCGGGACGTGGAGCTCACCCGCCGGGTCGAGTACCTGACGCAGAGCCGGGCCAGGGCCATGGACGCGGCGGAGGCCGAACGCCGGCGCATCGAGCGGGATCTGCACGACGGCGCGCAGCAGCGGCTGGTCGCCATGGCGATGACCCTGGGACGGGTCAGCTCCCGGCTCAAGGGTTCCGGCCAGGAGGCCACTGCGGAACTGGTCGACAGTGCTCGCGACGAGGCCCGCCAGGCCATCGTCGAGCTGCGGGACCTGACCCGGGGCCTGCACCCGCCGGTGCTCACCGACCGGGGCCTGGACGCCGCGCTCTCCGCGGTGGCCGCCCGCTCGCCGATCCCGGTGACGGTCGACGTCGAGGTGGAGCCGAGGCCGTCCGCCACCGTCGAGGGAGCCGCGTACTTCGTGGTGACCGAGGCACTGGCCAACGTCGGCAAGCACTCCGCGGCGACCAGCGCCTGGGTGCTGGTGCGGCGGATCGGCGACCGGCTGATGGTCGCGATCGGCGACGACGGGATCGGTGGTGCCGATCCCGCCCGGGGCAGCGGCCTCACCGGTCTGGCGGACCGGGTGGCCGGGCTGGACGGAAAGCTGACGGTCACGAGCCCGGTGGGCGGACCGACCACGATCGAGGTGGAAATGCAATGCGTGTAGTGATCGCCGAGGATTCCGCACTGCTGCGGCAGGGCATGGTGCTCCTCCTCGAGGAACAGGGCATCGAGGTCCTGGCGGCGGTCGGTGACGGAGAGGGCCTGCTGCGGGCGGTGGCCACACACCGGCCCGACGTGTGCGTGGTCGACGTGCGGATGCCGCCGACCTTCGTGGACGAGGGCCTGCGCGCCGCGCTGGTGATCCGCAACCGGTGGCCGGACGTCGGGGTGCTCGTGCTGTCCGCGTACGTCGAGCAGAGCTACGCCGTCGACCTGATCGGCGACGACGGGCAGGGAGTCGGCTACCTCCTGAAGGACCGCGTCTCGGACGTCGACGAGTTCGTCGGCGCGCTGAAGCGGGTGCTGTCGGGGGACACCGTGCTGGACCCCGAGGTCGTCAAGCAGATGCTGGCCCGCAGCCGCAGGAAGGACCCGCTGAGCTCGCTGTCCCCCCGGGAGAAGGACGTGCTGTCCGCCATGGCGGAAGGCCGCTCCAACTCGGGGATCGCCGCCCAGCTGGTCGTCGGGCCCGCCGCAGTCGAAAAGCACATCAGCAACATCTTCACGAAGTTCGGCCTGCACCCGGAGGACGGCGAGAACCGCCGGGTCCTGGCTGTCCTACGCTACTTGGGAGCTTGAAAGCATGTCCTCTGGCAAGAACAACAAGTCACTCATCACGGGTACCGCGCTGCTCGTCCTGCTCGTCGTCATCGGGGCGGGCGCCTGGACGATGCTCAAGGTGCTGCCCGGTCAAAAGGACTTTTCCCAGACCGACCAGGCCGACGCCGCCTCCGTCACGCTGCTGACCGTCAACGCGGCCAACGCGGGTGTCTCACTGAGCCCCAGCAACGACTCCGCGGTGCACGTCACGGCGACCGGCAAGTACACCGACAGCCCGCCGACCGTCACCACCAGTACGTCCGGCGGGACCATCACCGTCTCGCAGTCGTGCTCGGGCGACTGCGACATCAAGCTCGACATCACGCTGCCCGCCCAGCTCGCGGCGAAGGTGTCCTCCGGTGACTCCTGGACCACCGGGCACGACCTGGCCGGCAGCCTCGACATCACCACCCGCTCGGGCGCCATCGACCTCACCAACCCCTCCGGCCCGCTGACCCTGAAGAGCGGCAGCGGCCAGATCAAGGTGGCAGGCGCGGGCTCGGACACGATGGACGCGACGTCGAAGGACGGCGAGGTCCGGGCCGCCTTCCGCGCCGCCCCGACCACGGCGAACGTGACCACCCACGACGGTGGCGTGGACATCACCCTGCCGTCCTCGGACTACTACATCCAGGCGCAGAGCGCGAACAGCTCCCCGAAGATCGACCTGCCGATCGACCGGAACTCCAAGCACAGCGTCATGGTGAAGACCAACAGCGGCGGTATCGACATCCACCGCTGAGAGACCACCGCCACCGGTGAGCAGCACGGCGACCGCCGTTCTCGCGGCCGCCGGAGCCGGTGGCGGTTCGGACGGAGCCCAGACCATTACCCCCGGTGGTCTGGGCTCCGTCACCACCCTTCCCGGGGACGCACGGACGCCCCCGGTCCGCGCGGGGAGCGGCGGCCGGAGGCGTCGTGACGGGCAGGGTGTCGAGCAGTGGGTGTCGAGCAGTGGGTGTTCAACCGCTCCCGGCGAGTGCCGGGTCGGCGGGGACGGTGACCGCCGTCACCAGGAGTCCGCGGCAGGCGGACCAGGCCCCCTCGAAGCCGGCCAGCCGCACACCCGACACGACGGGGCCCGGTACCAGCAGACGGGCCGTGAAGACCGGGGAGTCGGCCTCGAAGGTGATGACGGCCTGGTCGAAGTCCAGCCAGTTGCCGGTCAGTGGGTACCAGGCCTTGTAGACGCTCTCCTTGGCGCTGAACAGCAGTCGGTCCCAGCGCACGTCGGGGCGGCGGTCGAGGAGGGCCGCCACCATCGACCGCTCCTCCTCGACCGCCACCATCCCCAGCTTGAAGGGCAGCGGTTCGTCGGGTTCGGCGTCCAGGCCCAGGGAGGCCACCGTGGCCGCGGGTGCCACCGCGGCGGCCCGGTACCCGGGGCAGTGGGTCATGGAGCCGACAAAGCCGGGCGGCCAGGACGGGGCGCCGGACGGCCCCGGCACCAGAGCCGCCGGGGGCGTCCCCAGCCGTGCCAGCGCGGTTCGGGCGCAGGCGCGGACGGTGGCGAACTCCCGGCGCCGGCGCCGCACGGCGTGCGTGAGCACCGCCCGCTCCTCGGGGAAGAGCGGGACCCCGTCGAGGTCGGCGAACGCCTCCGCGACCTCGACCGGCGGGGAGAACAGGTCCGCGACCAGCGCGCCGCCGCTCACACCAGGACGCTGCCGTTGCCGGGCCGCCGTCCGCGGGTGCGGCGGTTGTCCAGGTTCACGAAGGTGCGGTGCAGCCAGCGGTCGAAGCCGTCGTAGCTCGGCTCGAACGCGGTGCGTCCATGGAGGGTGACCCGGTTGTCGACGAAGGCCATCTCGCCTTGCTGGAGGACGAGCGTGCGCGCGGTCCGCAGGAAGGCGTCGCGCAGCGCGGTCAGGGCGGACCCGGCCTCCTCGTCCAGCGCCTCGGTGGCGTGGAAGTCGACGCGGACGTTGGGGTCCGCCGGGCTGCCGCTGAACACCGGGTGCACCGGGCCGGAGTCCCCGCTGCCGAAGGACGGCGGCGGGGACGTGCGGAAGCGCGGCTGGCCCAGCACCTCGACGACGTGCTCGGGCAGCAGGCCCAGGGTGTTGCGCACCGAGGTGACGAGCGTGCCGGCGGTGCGGGTGCGGTCGTTGCGCAGGCACAGCAGTCCGACGAAGTCGGGGCGGTGCGGGTGGAACGCGTTCTCCACGTGGAGTTCGAGCGGGACGGAGCCGGCGTTGCTCTGCGAGGTCTCCCGGCCGGGGACGGGCACGACGTTCTGGACGAGGGCGCCGAACTTCTCCTCGCGGTAGGCGACGATCTCCCCGAGGTTCAGCGCGACGAGCGCGGCGATCGCGGCCGGCACGGCTGCCTCGCGCTCGACCGAGTCCGGTACGGCCGGGGTGAACGGCAGCTCCTCCTCGACGACCGGCAGGTTGCGCAGCGCGAGGATGCCGTCCTCGCCGGGGTCGTGGCGGTAGGCGCGGATCACCTCCTGCAGGCGGTGCGGCAGCCGGCACGAGAGCTCCCGTGCCGCCTCCACCCACACGGGGTCGTCGATCAGCCGCGGCGCGGTGTAGGCGAGTTGCGTCGCCAGCAGCGCGACCTCGCGCCGCTCCTGCTCGGACAGCGTCAGCGTGAGCCGGTTGTCGGCGGGCGCCAGAACCGGTTCAGGCAGCAGTGTGGTCATGGGGTTTCCTCTTCTCCCGATCTTCTAGGGGCCGTACGGGCGGTCAGGGCCTCAGCTGGACATCGCCACCAGGACGCGGCGGTCGCCGGTGAAGGGCCGGCGGCCGTGGGCGACCAGGAGGTTGTCGATCAGCAGCAGGTCGCCGGTGCGCCAGTCCACGTCGACCGCGGCCTCCAGACCGCGGTCGCGGATCTGGGTGACGTACTCGGGCGGGATGGCGCCGCCGTCGGCGAAGCTCACCGACTGCGGCAGCTCGTCGGCGGGCATCACCCGGGCCAGGGCGGCGGCGTCCGCGCCGAGCATCGCCGGGTGCCACTGGTCGGCCTGGTTGAACCAGACCTCCGCGCCGGTGACCGGGTGCCTCACGGTGGCGGGGCGGTTCTGGACCACGCGCAGGGCGTTGCCGGGACGCCACTGCCACTCGGCCTCGGCGCCGGCCAGGAACCGCTCGACCTCCGCCGGGTCGTCGGTCTCGAAGGTCTCCTGCCAGCTCTTGCCGAGACCGCGGCCGCCGTGCAGGTTCTGGGTGTAGCGGACGCCGCCCGCGAAGGCCTCGCGCACCTCGGCGTCCAGCGACTCCAGCCACAGCGCGGCGTCGACCAGTGGGGTGGCCCCGCCGGTCCCGGGCTGGACGGCGCAGAAGAACAGCAGCCGCTCCGGCCAGGCATGGGCGTACGAGAGCTCGTTGTGCATCGAGATGACGAACTCGGCCGGGTACTCCGTCGAGGTGTACACGTTCCGGCCGACCTTGGTCCGCGGTGAGTTCCCGTGGACGTAGGCCGCCCGGTTCGGCAGCAGTTCGTCCATGACGGTGCCGAGCGTCTCCTCGGTGATGCCGAAGCCCCGGAACACCAGTGCCTTCCGTTCGGTCAGCAGCGCGGCGACATCCGTTCGCCGGAGCTCGGCGAGGAGCCCCTCCGCGTCGCCGGCCACGCCCGGACTCTCCGGGCCGATCTCCAGGGGCTTCCACGCCAGGCGATCCGTCATCACAGCCTTTTCCCTTTCTCCGCCATCGGCGGCACCTCCGCCGCGAGCAGCGCACGGAATCACTGAGTAGAGAGGATCTTTCGCTTTTCTATATTCCGTCTACAAAATTCAATCCGTTGAATATAGGGCCGATCCAATCGCTCTGACCTGGGTATATGCGTAAATTCTGAGTGTTCATGTCACATATCTGAGGGCTCGTCCGCGCCGCTCGGGGTGAGATATAGACCACCTATAGGGCCACTCGGAGAGTAGGTATTCAAGCATTGCCGCCGTCCGTCACCAGGCGGACGAAGACACGTATTGGGAGCGAAATGTCCGAGCAGAACGCGCAGGAGTACCTGGTCGTGCTCAACGACGAGGAGCAGTACTCGATCTGGCGGGCCGAGCGCGAGCTGCCCGCCGGCTGGCGCGCCGAAGGTACCCGCGGCACCAAGGAGGAATGCCTGTCCCACATCGGCACGGTGTGGACCGACATGCGCCCGCTGAGCCTGCGTCAGCGCATGGCCGAGAACGCCGCCTGACCCTCCCCCCTCCCCACCCCCTTTCCCCGTCCCTCCTGACCACGCTCGGAGCACTCGTGGCACGTCAGACGCCCCTCACCCGTCTCATCGCGGACCTGGCAGCCCAGGCTCCGGACACGGTCGCCGTTCGCCACGGCAACCAGGAGATCACCTACGCGGCGCTCGACGAGGCGGCCAACCGGCTCGCGCACTACCTGCGCGACGCCGGTGTCCGCCCGGAGAGCCTGGTCGGCACCCACCTGCCGCACAGTGCCGAGCTGCCGTCGGCCGTCCTCGGCGTCTGGCGGGCCGGCGCGGTCGCCGTGCCGCTGGACGCCGACGGGCCGGCCGCGCACCTGCGCCGGATCCAGCAGGGCAGCGCCGTCGGCGTCGTCCTCACCCTGGAGCGGTTCGCGGCCGAGGTGGCGGGCGAGGGCGTGCGGGTGGTGCTCCTGGACGCGGACGAGGAGGACATCTCGTTCTTCCCGGCGACCGACCCCGGGGCGACCTCGGAGAGCGCCTGGGTGAGCCGGGGCCCGGACGGCACGGCTCTGGTCGTCGAGCACGCGGCCCTGGCCAACCAGGTCCGCTGGACGGCGCGCCGGCACGGGATCGGCGCCGCCGACCGGATCCTCCACCTGGACCGCGCCGTCGACGCCCCGTGGCCGGTGTTCACCGCACTGGCCGCCGGCGCGACCGCGGTGCTGGCGACGCCGGAGGAGGCCGCCGAGCCGGGACGGCTGGCGCACCTCGTCGCCCGACAGGCGGTGACCGTCCTGCCGGCCACTCCCGACCTGCTCGCCGACCTGGTGGGCGGCCAGGAGACGGCGGACCGCTCCGCCGTCAGGCTCGTGCTCGCCGCGGGCACCCCGCTGGAGGCGGACCTCGGCCGGTCGGTTCTCAAGGCCCTGCCCGGGGCCGCGCTCTGGCACGTCTACGGACCGGGCGCCCTCGCCGTCACCGCCCACCCCTTCGACGCCGGGCAGGACGCGCCCCACGCCGTCCTCGGGCGTCCGATCGACAACGTCCGCGTCCTCGTCCTGGACGAGGAGGGCAGCCCGGTCCCGCCGGGTGTCCCCGGCGAGATCCACGTCGCCGGCCTCGGTGCCCCCCACGGCTACCTGGGCGCCCCCGCCCTGACCGCGGCGGCCCTCGTCCCCGCCCAGTACGGTCCCCCCGGCTCCCGCCTCCACCGCACCGGCGACCTGGCCCGCTGGCGCACCGACGGCGCCCTGGAGTACCTGGGCCGCACCGGAGAGGTCACTGCCACCGCCGGCGACGACCGGAAGGCACCGCGCACCGCGGGGCGCCCGCCCTACACGGCCCCCGCCACCGAGGCCGAGCAGATCGTCGCCCAGGCGTGGTCCCGCCTCCTGGAGGTGGAGCGGGTCGGCGCCGACGACAACTTCTTCCAGCTCGGCGGCTACTCGCTGGTCATCACCCAGCTCGCCGAGCAGCTGCGCGCGGCGACCGGCCGTCAGATCGCCCTCACCGACCTGTTCACCGCGGTGACCGTGCGCGAGCAGGCCCGCCTGATCGATCCCGACGGCGGCGCCGACCGGGCGACCCCGCCCGCCGTCACCGCCGTGCCGCGCGACACCGCGCTGCCGCTGTCCTACGGCCAGCGCCGCCTGTGGTTCATGGACTCGATGCAGCCGCAGAGCCCGGAATGGGTCTCCTCGCTGTCCCTGCGCGTGGCCGCGGACACCGGGCCGGAGGCCGTCCGGGCCGCCCTCGATGCCCTCGGCGAGCGCCACGAGGCCCTGCGCACCCGCTACCTGAGCCAGGACGGCGAGCCGCTGCAGGTCGTCGAGGCCCACCGGCCGATCGAGCTGAAGGTCGTCGAGGGCACCCGCGAGGAGCTGCTCACGGCCTGCCAGGAGCAGTTCGACACCGGCTTCGACCTCTCCTCCGGGCGCCTGTGGCGGGCCCTGCTCTGCGGTGAGGGCGACGGCGACCAGCTGCTCCTGATCACCTTCCACCACATCGCCTGCGACGGCTGGTCCACCGCGGTCCTGGAGAGCGAGTTCCGCGAGCTGGTCGAGGCGCACCGCGCGGGCCGCAGCGCCGAGCTGCCCGAACTCCACCTGCAGTACGCCGACTTCGCCGCCTGGCAGCAGGAGTGGCGCAGCAAGGAGAGGCTCGCCGAGAGCCTCGACCACTGGCGGACCGCCCTGGCCGGGGCCGCCCCGCTGGAACTGCCCGTCGACCACCCCCGCCCGGCCGAGCGCGACGGGCGCGGCGGCGTCGTCACCTTCACCGTCCCCGGCCCGCTGGCCGCCGCGGCCAAGGCGTTCGGCCGCCGGCACGAGGCCACCCCGTTCATGACCCTGCTCACCACCTTCGGCACCCTGCTCGCCCGGCACACCGGGCAGTGGGACGTCGTGGTGGGCGCGCCGGTCGCCGGCCGCACCCGCGCCGAGACCGAGCCCATGGTCGGCTTCTTCCTCAACTCCCTGGTGCTGCGCTGCCGCCTCGACGACCGGCAGTCCTTCGCCACCGCCCTGCAGGACGTCCGCACCTCCTGCCTGTCCGCCTTCGCCCACCAGGACCTGCCGTTCGAGCACCTGGTCGAGGAGCTGCGGCCCGAGCGCGACCTCTCCCGGACCCCGCTGTACCAGGTCGCGTTCAACATGCACGACGAGCGGCTGGCCGCGGGCATGCCCGACCGCGAGGACATCGGCTTCCTGCGCGACGCCCGCCGGGTCGCCAAGACCGACCTGACCCTGTACGTCCGCGCGGAGGCCGACGGCAGCTGGACCGGCGCCTTCGAGTACGCCAGTTCGCTGTTCGAGCACGCCACGATCGAGCGGCTGGCCGACCACTTCCTGCGGCTGCTGGAGTCCGCCGTCACCGACCCCGGTTCGGCGCTCGCCGAGCTGGACATCCTCACCGACGCCGAGCGCGAGGAGCTGTCGACCGGCTGGAACGACACCCGGCAGACGTGGGAGCCCGGCTCGGTCATCGACCTGTTCGAGGCCCGTGCCGCCGAGACCCCCGACGCCCCCGCCCTGATCAGCGGCGGACAGGTGCTCACCTACCGGGAGCTCGACGAGCAGGCCAACCGGATGGCCCACCACCTCATCGCCAACGGTGCCCGCCCGGACACCCTGGTCGGCGTCTGCCTGGAGCGGGGCCCCGGGCTGGTCACCGCACTGCTCGGCGTCTGGAAGGCCGGGGCCGGCTACGTCCCGCTGGACCCGGCCAACCCGGCCGAGCGGCTGAGCCACGTCCTGGCCGACTGCGGCGCCCCCGTCCTGGTCACCGAGTCCCCGCTCACCGCCCTCACCGAGTCCTTCGCCGGCGCCCGGGTCTTCGTCGACCGGGACGAGCAGGCCATCGCGGCCCGCCGCGCCGACGCCCCGGCGCGTCCCGGCGACCCGGAGCACCTCGCCTACGTCATCTACACCTCGGGCTCGACCGGCAAGCCCAAGGGCGTCATGGTCACCCAGCACGGCCTGGTCAACCACCTGCGCTGGGCGGCCCGCGACCTGGTCACCGGCGAGGGCGGCGCCCCGCTGTTCTCCTCCGTCGCCTTCGACCTCCCGGCGACCAATCTCTACGTCCCCCTGATCACGGGGCAGCCGGTGCACGTCCTGCCGGCCGACCTGGACCTGTCCGGCCTCGGCCCCGCCCTCGCGGCGGCCGGCCCGTTCAGCTTCGTCAAGCTCACCCCCGGCCACCTGGAACTGCTCAGCCACCAGCTCACCGCCGAACAGTGCGAGCGGCTCGCCCGGCTGATCCTGGTCGCCGGTGAGGCGCTGACCGCCCGCACCGCCAACCACTGGCGGGAGATCCTCGGCGCAGGCCGGCTCATCAACGAGTACGGGCCGACCGAGGCGTCGATCGGCTCCACCGCCCACCCGGTGGTCACCGCCTACGACCAGCCGGTGCCGCTGGGCGGCTCCCTGCCCAACACCACCGGCTACGTCCTGGACGGCAACGGCCGGCTCGCCCCGGTCGGGGTCGCCGGCGAGCTCCACATCGGCGGCGACGGAGTGGCCCGCGGCTACCTCGGCCGGCCGGACCTGACCGCGGAGAAGTTCGTTCCGGACCCGTTCGGCCCGGCCGGCTCCCGGCTGTACCGCACCGGCGACCTGACCCGCCGGCTCCCCGACGGCGCCATCGAGTTCCTCGGCCGCATCGACGATCAGGTCAAGCTGCGCGGCTACCGGATCGAACTCGGCGAGATCCAGGCCCAGTTGACCGCGATCCCGGGCATCAGGGACGCCGTGGTCGTGCTGCGCACGGACGACCGGGGGGAGAAGTCCCTCGCCGCCTACGTCGTCCCCGAGAGCGGCACCGCCGACCCGCAGGCCATCCGCGCCCACCTGGCCGGGGCGCTGCCGGAGTACATGGTCCCCGCCACCGTCTCGGAGCTGCTGGCCATCCCGCTGACCTCGAACGGGAAGCTGGACCACCGGGCCCTGCCCGCCGTCGAGTCTCCGGCCGGCGACCACTGCGCGCCGGCCACCCCCACCGAGGAGCGCATCGCCGAGATCTGGGCGGACATCCTCGGCCTGGAACGGGTCAGCGTCCTGGACAGCTTCTTCGAGATCGGCGGCCACTCGATCCTCGCGATCCGCATGACCGCGCAGCTCCAGGACGAGTTCGACGTCAACCTCACCATTCGAACGGTGTTCGACATGCCTACGGTCCGCGGACTGGCCGAGGCGATCGAGAACGAGATCAAGGCGGAGATCGAGCGGCTTGCCGACTCCGAGCTCATCGACAACTAGCGCTGGCGGGAGACCAGGGATCATGAACACCGGCGACAAGTCGTCCACCAAGCAGAACGCGGCCAACCTGCGGGAGGAGCTGCTGCGCCGCCGCCTGGCGGGCAAGCGCGGCAACCACCGGCCGGCCATCACCGCCGCCGACCGCGAGCAGCCGCTGCCGCTCTCGTTCGGTCAGGAGCAGATGTGGGTCCTCAACCGGATGGACCCCGAGAGCCCTGAGTACCTCGTCCCGCTGGCGCTGCGGCTGACCGGCGCGCTGGACGTCGGCGCCCTGCGCACCGCCTGGGACCGGATCGTGGCACGGCACGAGATCCTGCGCACCCGGTACGCGCTGGTGGGCGAGCGCCCGGTGCAGCGGGTCGACGCGGCCCGGCCGCTGGACATCGCCGTCGTCGACCTGTCGCACCTCCCGGCCGACGACCGGGAGGTGCGGGCCCGCGCCCTGGCGGAGGAGGAGGCCACCGCCCCCTTCGACCTGGAGCGCGAGTGGCCGGTGCGGGCGAAGCTGTTCACCCTGGCCGACGACGACCACCTGCTCGTCGTCACCCTCCACCACATCGCCTGCGACGCCTGGTCGGTGGGCATCGTCACGCGGGAGCTGGACCGCTTCTACCGCGCGGCCGTCACCGGCCAGGACGACCAGCCGGCCCCGCTGCCCCTCCAGTACGCCGACTATGCGGCCTGGCAGCGCGGCGAACTGAACGGCCCCGCCCTGGAGCGCCAGCTCTCCTACTGGCGCGAGCAGCTCGCCGGTCTGCCGGTACTGGACCTGCCCACCGACCGTCAGCGGCCCGCCCTGCGCGACCCGAGCGGCGCCTCGGTGCCGTTCAGCATCCCGGCCGACCTGGCCGGGCGCGTCGGCGAACTCGCCCGCCGGCACGGCGTCACCCGCTTCGTCGTCCTGCTCACCGCCTACCAGGTGCTGCTCTCCCGCTACACCCGCAGCACCGACATCCCGGTCGGCGTGACCGTCTCCGGACGCAACCGCCCCGAGCTGCAGGAACTCGTCGGCTACGGCATCAACGTCCTGGTGGCCCGCGCCGCCTGGACCGGCGACCCGTCCTTCGCCGAACTGGTCACCGCCGGCCGCGGCACCGTCCTCGACGCGTACGAACACCAGGCCGTGCCGTTCGCCCGCCTCGTGGACGAGCTGCAGCCCGAGCGCGACCTCTCCCGCACCCCGCTCTACCAGGTCGACTTCATCATGCGCGAGCAGCGTGACGCCGGCCTGGAGCTGCCCGGCGTCTCCGTGCGGCGCGAATCCGGTGAGGGCATCGCCAAGGTCGACCTCACCCTGGACGTCGAGGACGTCCAGGACGGCCCGCTCAACGCCCGGCTGGACTTCGCCACCGCGCTGTTCGACCGGACCACCGCCGAGCGCTTCGCCCGCCAGTACGTCCAGGTGCTGGAGAGCGCCACCGCCGACCCCGGGGCGCCGCTGTCCACCCTGGAGATCCTCCCCGAGGAGGAGCGCCGCCTGGTGCTCGGCACCTGGGCCGACGGCGGAGCCGCCGAGCGGCCGCAGCTCACCGTCGACCTGATCCGCGCCCAGGCCGCCGCCACCCCCGACGCGGTCGCCGTCGTCGTCGGCGAGGAGCACCTCACCTACCGCGAGCTGGACGAGCAGTCCAACCGGATCGCCCGGTGCGTGCTCGAACTGGGCGCCCGCCCCGACATGCTCATCGGCGTCTGCCTGAACCGCGACGTCCACCTCGTCCCCACCCTGGTCGGCATCTGGAAGGCCGGCGCCGCCTACCTCCCGCTGGACCCGAGCGTCCCCATCGACCGCCTCCGCTTCATGCTGGAGGACACCCAGGCGTCGATCGTGGTCACCACCGGCCAGCACATCCCCACCCTGGCCGGCATCCACTACGGCACCTTCCTCGTGCTGGACCAGGACCAGTACCTCGTCGACGAGCAGCCGGACACCGACCCCCTCGTCCCGCTCGACCCGCAGGCGCTGGCCTACGTCATCTACACCTCCGGCTCCACCGGGCGCCCCAAGGGCGTCATGATCCACCAGCACGGCCTCGCCAACTACCTGCGGTGGACCGTCGGTTCGTACGCCGCCCACGGGAACGCCGGCGCGCCGCTGTTCTCCTCCATCTCCTTCGACCTCGGCATCCCCGACCTCTTCACCCCGCTGATCACCGGCCAGTCGGTCCACCTCATGCCGATGGACCTCGACACCGCCACCCTCGGCCCCGCCCTCGCGGCGGCCGGCCCGTTCAGCTTCATCAAGCTCACCCCCGGCCACCTCGACCTGCTCACCCACCAGCTCACCCCCGAGCAGGCCCACGGCCTCGCCGGCCTGGTGATCGCGGCCGGCGACACCTTCCCCACCTCGCTCGCCGACCGTTGGCAGCGGCTCGCCGGCCCCGGCGGCACCATGGTCGGCTCGGAGTACGGCCCGACCGAGATCACCATCGGCAACTCCGGCAGCCCGATCACCGACCTGCCCGCGGCCGAGCTCATCCCGCTCGGGGAGCCCATCCCCAACAGCACCATGTACGTCCTCACCGACGACCTCGCCCCCGTCCCCGTCGGGGTGCCGGGCGAGATCTACATCGGCGGCGACGGTCTGGCCCGCGGGTACCTGGGCCGCCCGGACCTGACGGCGGAGAAGTTCGTCCCCAACCCCTTCGGCCCGGCCGGGTCCCGCCTCTACCGCGCCGGCGACCTGGCCCGCTGGCTCGCGGACGGCTCGCTGGACTTCCTCGGCCGCATCGACAACCAGGTCAAGATCCGCGGCTACCGCATCGAACTCGGCGAGATCGAGGCCCGCCTGCGCCTGCACCCGACCGTCGGGGACACCGTCGTCAGCGTGCGCGAACCCAGCCCCGGCAACAAGCGGCTCACCGCCTACGTGGTCGCCGCCGACGGCGACGCCTTCGACCCGGAGGTGCTGCGCGCCCACCTGGCCGCCGCGCTGCCCGAGTACATGGTGCCGACCGCCTTCGTCGCCATCGACAGCATCCCGCTGACCGGAAACGGCAAGGTCGACCACCGCGCGCTGCCCGCCCCGGGCGAAGCGGCCGCCGGCGGCCACCGCGCGCCGGCCACCGCCCTCGAGGAGGAGCTGACCGGGATCTGGGGCGAGGTGCTCGGCCTGCAGCGCATCAGCGTCCTCGACAGCTTCTTCGAGCTCGGCGGCGACTCCATCGGCGTCGTCCGCCTGGTCGGCGCCCTGCGCACCGCCGGCTACGACCTCACCGTCCGGGACGTCTTCCAGCACCGCACCGTCGCGTCCCTCGCCGAGCACCTCGCCGGCCAGGCCACCGACGGGTCGCTGGTCACCGCCGTGGAGCCGTTCGCGCTGATCGGCGACGAGGACCGCGTCGCGCTGCCCGAGGGCGTCGTGGACGCCTACCCGCTGTCGCAGATCCAGACCGGCATGCTGGCCGAGATGCTGGCCGCCCAGGACGACGGCGCGGGCAAGGACGTCTACCACAACGTCAACCTCTTCCGGATGGCGGACGGTCGCCCGCTCGACCAGGACGCGCTGCGCGGAGCCCTGCGGGAGGTCCTGAACCGCCACCAGGTGCTGCGCACGTCCATCCACCTCAACGGCTACTCCCAGCCGCTCCAGCTCGTCCACGCCGAGACCGGTGACCTCCCGCTGCGCATCGAGGACCTGCGCGGCCTGGACACCGCGGAGCAGGAACGCCGCGAGGCCGCCGGCCTCGCCCACGAGCGCGACAGCGCCTTCGACCTGACCGTCGCCCCGCTGCTGCGCGTCGGCGTGAACATCGAGTCGGACGACGCCTGGTCGCTCACCCTCAGCCACTGCCACGCCGTCACCGACGGCTGGACCCTGAACACGCTGCTGATGGAGCTGGTGGAGTGCTACCGGGAGCTGCGCGACGGCCGTGAGCTGCCCGCCTACGAGGCGCCGGCCGTCCGGTTCGCGGACTTCGTCGCGGCCGAGCTGGAGTCGCTGGCCTCCGAGGAGGACCGCGCCTTCTGGCAGGACGTGGTGGCGGAGCACGCGCCGCTGCGGCTGCCGGAGTCGTGGGCCGACCCGCAGGGCGGTACGCGCGACCGGCACGGCGTACGGGTGCCCTTCCTCGACCTGGAGGAGGAGCTGCACCGGCTCGCCAACGACGCCAAGGCCTCGGTGAAGGGCGTGCTGCTGGCCGCCCACCTCAAGGTGCTGGGCATGCTCAGCCCGGAGGAGGCCATTCACGCGGGTGTGGTCTACCACGGGCGTCTGGAGGCGCCGGGTGCGGAGCGGGTGCTGGGTATGCACCTGAACACGCTGCCGTTCCCCGCCACCCGCCCGTCGGGCACGTGGCGTGAGCTGGTGGAGCGGGTCTTCGCGCAGGAGTCGGAGATCTGGGCCCACCGCCGCTACCCGCTGCCTGCCATCCAGCGCGACAGCGGCACCCGCGAGCGGCTCGTCTCCGTCCTCTTCGAGTACCAGGACTTCGGCCAGCTCGGCACCGCGAGCGTCGGCACCTCGGTCCAGCAGGACATCGGCGGCAACGAGTTCGCGCTCAACGTGACCGCCTCCGACGGGCACATCGCCCTCAACACGACGTCGGACGTCGTGAGCCGGGCCGCACTCGAGCGGCTGGGCGCGCTGTACCGGCTGGTGCTGGAGGCGATGGCGGCGGACCCGGACGGTGACGCGTCGGGTGTGGTGCTGGCGGAGGCGGAGCGTGCTGTTCTGCTGCGTGGTGGTTCGGTGGTGGAGTGGGGTGCGGGTTCGGCTCTGGAGTTGTTCCGGGCTCGTGCGGTTGCTTCGCCGGATGCGGTCGCGGTGGTGTTCGGCGGGGAGCGGGTTTCGTATGGCGAGCTGGACGCGTGGTCCTCGCGGATCGCGGGCCGGCTGCGTGGGCGGGGGATCGGGTCCGGATCGGTTGTGGGTCTGTTTGTGGACCGTGGTCCGGGTGTTGTGGCGGCGATGCTGGGTGTGTGGAAGGCGGGGGCTGCGTATGTTCCGGTCGATCCGTCGCTTCCGGCCGAGCGGGTGGGCTACATGCTCACGGACTCGGGTGCGGCGCTCGTCCTGACCGATGCCGATCCGGCCGGGCGCCTGGGTGAGTACGCCGGTCCGTGGCTGGAGCTGGACGGTGCGGGAGATGACGCCTGGGACGGGGTCGTTCCCGCCTCGGACGACCTTGCCTACGTGCTCTACACCTCCGGATCCACCGGTCGCCCGAAGGGTGTGATGATCGGTCACGGTGCGCTGGTGAACCTGCTGGGTTCGATCCGTGACGACGTGACGGGCGAAAGCGCGGGTACGTGGCTGGCCTCGACGTCGGTGTCGTTCGACATCTCCGGCCTGGAGCTGCACCTGCCGCTGATCACCGGCGGGACGATCGTCCTGGCCTCGGCCGAGCAGGCCAAGGACGCGACGGCGCTGGTGGAGCTGGTGACCCGTAACGAGGTCACGCATGTCCAGGCGACTCCGTCGGGCTGGCGCCTGCTGCTGGCGGCGGGTTTCGAGGACGTGTCGGTGACCGCCCTGGTGGGTGGTGAGGCGCTGACCGCCGGCCTGGCGCGGGAGCTGCTGCCCCGTGTGGGTCGTCTGGTCAACGTCTACGGTCCGACCGAGACGACGATCTGGTCCGCGCAGGGCGAGGTCCCGGAGGGGGTGGAGCGGGTCTCGATCGGTGGTCCGCTGGCCAACACCCGGCTGCACGTCCTGGACAGTGGCCTTCAGCTGGTGCCGCAGGGTGTGACGGGTGAGCTGTTCATCGGTGGTGACGGTCTGGCCCGTGGTTACCTGGGCCGCCCGGATCTGACGGCGGAGAAGTTCGTTCCGAACCCCTTCGGGCCGGCCGGCTCCCGCCTGTATGCGACGGGTGACCTGGCCCGCGTCCTCGCGGACGGCACGCTGGAGTGCCTGGGCCGCATCGACGGTCAGGTGAAGGTGCGCGGCTACCGCATCGAGCTCGGCGAGATCGAGAGCGCCCTGCGCGAGCACGCCTGGGTCCGTGACGCCGTCGTGACGGCCCAGGAGGACGCGCACGGGGACAAGTCCCTGGTCGCCTACGTCGTCAGTGCCGACGACTCGGCTCCGGACACGGTCGTGCTGCGGGAGTTCCTGGCCCGCTCGCTGCCCGAGTACATGGTGCCGACCGCCTTCGTCGCTCTGGACGTCATCCCGCTGACCAACAGCGGCAAGGTCGACCACAAGGCCCTGCCGGTTGTCGACCAGACCGCTTTCGCCGGCGCCGAGATCGTCGCCCCGCGCACCCCGCTGGAGGAGCGTCTGGCCGCCATCTGGTCGGACGTCCTCGGCATGGACCGCATTGGGATCGAGGACAGCTTCTTCGAGCTCGGCGGCGACTCCATCCGCGTCGTCCGTCTGGTCGGCGCCCTGCGCGCCGCCGGCTACGAGGCTTCCATTCGGACGGTCTTCACCCACACCACCATCGCCGGCCTCGCCGGTGTTCTCGCCGGGAACGGCGGCGCATCGCTGGTCACCGCGGTGGAGCCGTTCGCGCTGATCGGCGACGAGGACCGGGGCCTGCTGCCGGCGGGTGTCGTGGACGCCTACCCGCTGTCGCAGATCCAGACCGGCATGCTCGTCGAGATGATGGCCGCTCAGGGCCGGGGCGAGTCCGCCTACCTGAACATCAACTCCTTCCGCATCCCGGACACCACGCCCTTCGACCTCGACGCCCTCACGAAGGCCGCTGCCGTCGTGGCCGGCCGCCACGAGGCCCTGCGCACCTCGCTGGACTTCGAGACGTACAGCCAGCCCCTGCAACTGGTGCATGCGGAGGCGACGATCCCCGTCCGCATCGAGGACCTGCGGGGTCTGACGGCCGACGAGCAGCGTGCCGCACTACTGGCCTTCACCGCCCGGGAGGAGGCCGAGTCGTTCGACCTCGGGACCGCGCCGCTGCTGCGGATCGCGATCCACCTGGAGTCGGACGAGGCCTGGCGACTGACCTTCACCTACAACCACGCCATCGCCGAGGGCTGGAGCTACCACTCGCTGCTCATGGAGCTGCTGGCGTCCTACCAGCACCTGCGCGACGGCCGTGAGCTGCCCGCCTACGAGGCGCCGGCCGTCCGGTACGCGGACTTCATCGCGGCCGAGCTGGAGTCGCTGGCCTCCGAGGAGGACCGCGCCTTCTGGCGGAACGTCGTCGCCGACCACACGCCGTTCGAGCTGCCGTCGGGGTGGCGCACCCAGGGTGGTGCGAAGGAGCCCTACCGCCTGGAGGTCGACTACCGCGACCTGGAGGACGGGCTGCGCCGGCTGGCGCGCCGCACGAGCACCTCGCTGAAGAGCGTGCTGCTGGCCGCCCACCTCAAGGTGCTGAGCATGCTCAGCCCGGAGCGGGCCTTTCATACCGGTGTGGTCTACCACGGGCGTCTGGAGGCGCCGGGTGCGGAGCGGGTGCTGGGCATGCACCTGAACACGCTGCCGTTCCCCGCCACCCGCCCGTCCGGCACCTGGCGCCAGCTGGTGGAGCAGGTCTTCGCGCAGGAAGCGGAGACCTGGGCCCACCGCCGGTACCCGCTGCCCGCCGTCCAGCGTGACAGCGGTACCCGCGAGCGCCTGCTCACGGTGATGTTCGACCATCAGAACTTCCACCAGGTCGACACCGGCACCGTGGACGCCGGCGCGGGGCTGGGCGTCGGCGTCAACGAGTTCGCGCTCGCGGTCATCGCCACCGGCGGTGTCCTCGCGATCAAGTCCAGCACGGACGAGCT
Source organism: Kitasatospora sp. NPDC001261 (assembly GCF_042896795.1). Classification (NCBI taxonomy): domain Bacteria; kingdom Bacillati; phylum Actinomycetota; class Actinomycetes; order Kitasatosporales; family Streptomycetaceae; genus Kitasatospora; species Kitasatospora sp. NPDC001261. Next base: position 129,733 of record NZ_JBIAXP010000012.1, on the reverse strand, counting down.
CGGCCGGGATCGCGCCGAACAGCTCTCCGCCATGTACCGGCTCGTACTCGAAGCCATGGCCTCGGACCCCGAAGGCGACGCCACCGCCGCCTACATACCCCACTTGGAGCAGACCGCAGTGCCTCGGATGCGTACGGAACCAGACCAGCGCGAGCTGTCCCTCGACCTCTTCCGCGCTCGTGCGGTTGCTTCGCCGGATGCGGTCGCGGTGGTGTTCGGCGGGGAGCGGGTGTCGTACGGCGAGCTGGACGCGTGGTCCTCGCGGATCGCGGGCCGGCTGCGTGGGCAGGGGGTCGGGTCCGGATCGGTGGTCGGTCTGTACCTCGACCGCGGTCCGGGTGTCCTGGCGGCGATGCTGGGCGTCTGGAAGGCGGGTGCCGCCTACCTCCCGGTCGATCCGTCGCTTCCGGCCGAGCGGGTGGGCTACATGCTCACCGACTCGGGTGCCGCACTCGTTCTGACCGACGCCGACCCGGCTGGTCGTCTGGGTGAGTACGCGGGTCCGTGGCTGGCGCTGGACGGCGGTTCGGAGGAGAGCTGGGAGGGCGTCACCCCGGCCGCCGAGGAACTGGCGTACGTGCTCTACACCTCCGGATCCACCGGTCGCCCCAAGGGTGTGATGATCGGCCACGGTGCGCTGGTGAACCTGCTGGGTTCGATCCGCGACGACGTGACCCCCGGCCGCCCGGGCACCTGGCTGGCCTCGACCTCGGTGTCGTTCGACATCTCGGGTCTGGAGCTGCACCTGCCGCTGATCACCGGCGGGACGATCGTCCTGGCCTCGGCCGAACAGGCCAAGGACGCCGCCGCGCTCGTCGAGCTGGTGGCCCGGAACCGGGTCACCCACGTCCAGGCGACTCCGTCGGGCTGGCGCCTGCTGCTCGAGGCCGGCTTCGACAACTACGCCGTCACCGCGCTCGTCGGCGGCGAGGCACTGACCGCCGGCCTGGCGCGGGAGCTGCTGCCGCAGGTCGGCCGCCTGGTCAACGTCTACGGTCCGACCGAGACGACGATCTGGTCCGCCCAGGGCGAGGTCCCGGACGGCGTCGAGCAGGTCTCGATCGGCGGCCCGCTGGCCAACACCCGGCTCCACGTCCTGGACGTGGACCTGAACCCGGTGCCGCAGGGTGTGACCGGCGAGCTGTTCATCGGCGGTGACGGTCTGGCCCGCGGGTACCTGGGCCGCCCGGACCTGACAGCGGAGAAGTTTGTTCCGAACCCCTTCGGTCCCGCAGGTTCACGCCTGTACGCGACCGGTGACCTGGCCCGTGTCCTCCCGGACGGCACCCTGGAGTGCCTGGGCCGCATCGACGGCCAGGTGAAGGTCCGCGGCTACCGCATCGAGCTGGGCGAGATCGAGAGCGCCCTGCGCGAGCACACCTCCGTCCGCGACGCCGTCGTGGCCGCGCACGAGGACGCCCAGGGTGACAAGTCCCTGGTCGCCTACGTGGTCCCGGCTGACGACTCGGCTCCGGAGACGGTCGCGCTGCGGGAGTTCCTGGCCCGCTCGCTGCCCGAGTACATGGTGCCGACCGCCTTCGTCGCCCTGGACGTCATCCCGCTGACCAACAGCGGCAAGGTCGACCACAAGGCCCTGCCCGCCCCGGACGCCGACGCGTTCGCGCAGTCCGCGTACGTGGCGCCGCGTACCCCGGTGGAGGAGAGGCTGGCGGCCGTCTGGTCGGACGTCCTGGGCGTCACCCGGGTCGGCATCGAGGACAGCTTCTTCGACCTCGGCGGCGACTCCATCCGCGTCGTCCGTCTGGTCGGCGCCCTGCGCGCCACCGGCTACGACGTGACGGTGCAGGACGTCTTCGAGCTGCGGACCGTCGCCCGCCTGGCTCAGAAGCTGAGCGGTCAGGAGGCCGGCGCATCACTGGTCACCACGGTGGAGCCGTTCGCGCTGATCGGCGACGGGGACCGGGCCGCGCTGCCCGAGGGCGTCGTGGACGCCTACCCGCTGTCGCAGGTCCAGACCGGCATGCTCGTCGAGATGATGGCGAACCCGGGCACCGCGGTCTACCACAACCTCAACTCCTTCCTGATCCCGGACACCCGGCCCTTCCAGCCGGAGACGCTGCGCGCCGCCCTCGCGCACGTCGTGCAGCGGCACGACATCCTGCGCACCTCGGTCGAGATGACCGGCTACTCGCAGCCGCTCCAGTTCGTCCACGCCACCGCCGAGCTGCCGCTCTCGCTGCACGACCTGCGCGAGCTCGACGCGGCCGGGCTCGACGCCGCCCGCGCGGAGTTCGCCGCGCTGGACCGCGCCACCCCGTTCGACGTGACCGCCGCCCCGCTGGTCCGGCTCGCCGTCCACCTGGAGTCGGACGAGGCCTGGCGCCTGGTCCTCAGCCACTGCCACGCGGTGACCGAGGGCTGGACCGCCAACTCCCTGATGACCGAGATCGTGGCCGCCTACCAGCAGCTGCGCGACCGGGGCGAGGCCACTGACGAGGAGGCGCCGGCCGTCCGGTACGCCGACTTCATCGCGGCCGAGCTGGAGTCGCTGGCCTCCGAGCAGGACCGCGCCTTCTGGCGGGACGTCATCGGCCGGCACGCGCCCATGCTCGTGCCCGCCGGCTGGGGCGAGAGCACCGGCACCGTCGAGCGGCACTGGGCCCACGCACCGTTCGCGGACCTGGAGGAGGACCTGCGCCGACTCGCCGCCCGCGCGCGCACCTCGCTGAAGAGTGTGCTGCTGGCCGCGCACCTGAAGGTGCTGGGTTCGCTGACCTCGGAGGAGGCCTTCCACACCGGTGTGGTCTACCACGGGCGTCTGGAGGCGCCGGGCGCCGAGCGGGTGCTGGGCATGCACCTGAACACGCTGCCGTTCCCGGCCACCCGTCCGTCCGGCACCTGGCGCCAGCTGGTGGAGCAGGTCTACGCCCAGGAAGCGGAGATCTGGGCCCACCGCCGCTACCCGCTGCCCGCCATCCAGCGCGACAGCGGCACCGGCGAGCGCCTGATCACGATGCTCTTCGACCACCAGGACTTCCACCAGGTCGACACCGACACCGTCGACGTCGACGCCAACATCGGCGACGGGGTGAACGAGTTCGCGGTCAACGTCACCGCGGCCCGCGGCCGGATCTCCATCGGCAGCACCACCGAGGTGCTGAGCGGGTGGAACCTGGCGCGGCTGGCGGAGATGTACCGGCTGGTGCTGGAGGCGATGGTCGCGGACTTCGACGGGGACGCCTCGGTGGCGTGCCTGCCGGGGGCGGAGCGGGCCTCGCTGGTGGGTGAGTGGAACGCTGTGGTGGAGGTGCCGGTCGACGGTTGCCTGCACGAGGTGTTCGCGGAGCAGGCGCTCCGTACTCCGGACGCGGTCGCGGTGGTCTTCGGCGCCGAGTCGCTGACGTATGCCGAGGTGGACGAGCGGGCCAACAGGCTGGCGCAGCGCCTGGTCGCGCTGGGTGCCGGCCCGGACGACCTCGTGGGTGTCTCGCTGGAGCGCGGTCTGGACCTGGTCCCGACCCTGCTGGGCGTGATGAAGTCGGGTGCGGCCTACCTGCCGCTGGACCCGGTGAACCCGGACGAGCGCCTGTCCTACATCCTTCAGGACGCGGGTGCCCGGATCCTGGTGACCGAGTCCTCGCTGGCCGGCCGGCTGACGGGCTCGTTCGAGGGCCGGGTCGTGGTGCTGGACGACGAGGCGGAGCAGGCGCTGATCGCCGGGCTTCCGGCCGTCGCGCCGGCCACCGCGGTCACCCCGGACAACCTGATCTACGTCATCTACACCTCCGGCTCCACCGGAAAGCCCAAGGGCGTCGCCCTCAGCCACGCCAACGTCCTGCGCCTGTTCACCAGCAGTGAGCGTCACTACCACTTCGACGCCCAGGACGTCTGGCCGCTCTTCCACTCCTACGCCTTCGACGTGTCGGTGTGGGAGATGTGGGGCGCCCTGCTGCACGGCGGCCGCCTGGTGGTCGTCCCCGCGACGGTCACCCGCTCGCCCGACGAGTTCCTGAGCCTGCTGGTCGGGACCGGGGCCACCATCCTGTGCCAGACCCCGACCGCGTTCCGCTCGCTGGTGGCCATGGCCGCCGACGGCGACCCGCGCATCGACCGGCTCAACCTGCGCGCCGTCGTGTTCGCGGGCGAGCGGCTCGACCTCGCCCAGCTGCTGCCGTGGACCGACCGGGTCGGTGCGCAGCGCCCCGCGCTGATCAACATGTACGGCATCACCGAGACCACGGTGCACTCCACCTTCCGCCAGATCACCGAGGAGGACCTGGCACACCCGGCGGACAGCCCGGTCGGCATCCCGCTCGACGACACCGTGATCCACGTCCTGGACGCGGCGGGGCAGCTCGTCCCGGTCGGCGTCCCCGGTGAGATCTTCGTCGGCGGGCCCGCCGTCGCCCGCGGCTACCTGGACCGCCCCGAGCTGACCGCCGAGCGGTTCACCCCCGACCCGTTCGGCCCGGCCGGCTCGCGCCTGTACCGCAGTGGCGACCTGGCCCGCCGGCTGGCCGACGGCACCCTGGAATCGCTCGGCCGCATCGACGGCCAGGTGAAGATCCGCGGCTACCGCATCGAGCTCGGCGAGATCGAGACCGCGCTGCGCGCCCACCCGAGCGTCGGCAGCGCCGCCGTGATCGCCCGCACCTCCGAGGACGGCGAGAAGGTCCTGGTCGCCTACGTGGTCCCGGCCGAGGAGAGCGGATCGGACGCCGCCGACCTGCGGGCCCACCTGCGCGGTTCGCTGCCGGACTACATGGTCCCGGCCGCCTACGTCGCGGTCCAGGCGATCCCGCTGACCCCCAACGGCAAGCTCGACCACCGCGCGCTGCCCGCGCCGGACCGCTCGGCGTTCGCGGCCTCGCGGCACGTGGCGCCGCGCACTCCGGTGGAGGAGCGCTTCGCCGAGGTGTGGGGCGAGGTGCTGGGCCTGGAGAAGGTCAGCGTCGAGGACAGCTTCTTCGACCTCGGCGGCGACTCCATCCGTGCCGTCCGCCTGGTCGGCGCGCTGCGCACCGCCGGGTACGACGTCTCGATCCGCGACGTGTTCCAGTCGCGCACCATCGCCGCGATGGCGGCCGGCCTCACCGGCCAGGCCACCGACGGGTCGCTGGTCACCGCCGTGGAGCCGTTCGCGCTGATCGGTGACGGGGACCGGGCCGCGCTGCCCGAGGGCGTCGTGGACGCCTACCCGCTGTCGCAGGTGCAGACCGGCATGCTGGTCGAGATGCTGGCCGCCCAGGAGCGCGGCGAGTCGGCCTACCACAACATCAACTCCTTCCGGATCCCGGACGAGCAGGCCTTCTCCCCGGAGGCGCTGCGCGAAGCCGTGGCCGTGGTGTCGCAGCGGCACGAACTGCTGCGCACCTCCGTGGCTCTCAGCGGCTACTCCCAGCCGCTCCAGCTGGTGCACGCCGAGGCCGAGTTCGCGTTCACCGTCCACGACTGGCGCGGACTGGACGAGCAGCAGCGCGAGGAGCGCGGCCGTGCGTTCGCCGAGCGGGACCGGGCCGAGGGCTTCGACCTGGCCGTGGCGCCGCTGATGCGGCTCGCCGTCCACCTGGAGTCCGACGAGGCCTGGCGCCTGACCCTCAGCCACTGCCACGCGGTGACCGAGGGCTGGACGGTCAACAGCCTCCTCATGGAGCTGCTGGCGTCCTACCGGGAGCTGCGCGACGGCCGTGAGCTGCCCGCCTACGAGGCGCCGTCGGTCCGCTACGCGGACTTCATCGCGGCCGAGCTGGAGTCGCTGGCCTCCGAGCAGGACCGCGCCTTCTGGCAGGACGTCGTCGCCGGCCACGCCCCGGCCCAGCTCCCGGCCACCTGGGCCGACGACACCGGCCTGGCGGCCGAGCGGCACTGGGCCCACACCTCCTTCGCCGACCTGACGGAGGAGCTGCGGGAGCTGGCTGCCCGGACGCGTACCTCGCTGAAGAGTGTGCTGCTGGCCGCGCACCTGAAGGTGCTGGGTTCGCTGACCTCGGAGGAGGCCTTCCACACCGGTGTGGTCTACCACGGGCGTCTGGAGGCGCCGGGTGCGGAGCGGGTGCTCGGTATGCACCTGAACACCCTGCCGTTCCCGGCGCAGCGCGCCTCGGGCACCTGGCGTGAGGTGGTGGAGCAGGTCTACGCCCGCGAGTCGGAGATCTGGGCCCACCGCCGCTACCCGCTGCCCGCCATCCAGCACGACAGCGGCACCGGCGAGCGCCTGGTCACCACCCTGTTCGACTTCCAGGACTTCCACCAGGTCGACACCGGCACCGTGGACACCGCGTCCAGCCTGGACACCGGCAGCAACGAGTTCGGCCTGACCGTGATCGCCACGCACGAGCGCGTCAACCTGGCCGCCTCCACCGAGGTGCTGAGCGGGTGGAACCTGGCGCGGCTGGCGGAGATGTACCGGCTGGTGCTGGAGGCGATGGTCGCGGACTTCGACGGGGACGCCTCGGTGGCGTGCCTGCCGGGGGTGGAGCGGGCCTCGCTGGTGGGTGAGTGGAATGCCACGGTGGAGGTGCCGGTCGACGGTTGCCTGCACGAGGTGTTCGCGGAGCAGGCGGCCCGTACTCCGGACGCGGTCGCGGTGGTCTTCGGCGCCGAGTCGTTGACGTACGCCGAGGTGGACGAGCGGGCCAACAGGCTGGCGCAGCGCCTGGTCGCGCTGGGTGCCGGCCCGGACGACCTCGTGGGTGTCTCGCTGGAGCGCGGTCTGGACCTGGTTCCGACCCTGCTGGGCGTGATGAAGTCGGGTGCGGCCTACCTGCCGCTGGACCCGGTGAACCCGGACGAGCGCCTGTCCTACATCCTTCAGGACGCGGGTGCCCGGATCCTGGTGACCGAGTCCTCGCTGGCCGGTCGGCTGACGGGCTCGTTCGAGGGCCGGGTCGTGGTGCTGGACGACGAGGCGGAGCAGGCGCTGATAGCCGGGCTTCCGGCCGTCGCGCCGGCCACCGCGGTCACCCCGGACAACCTGATCTACGTCATCTACACCTCCGGCTCCACCGGCAAGCCCAAGGGCGTCGCCCTCAGCCACGCCAACGTCCTGCGCCTGTTCGGCGCCACCCGTGAGCAGTTCGGCTTCGGTGCCGACGACGTCTTCACGCACTCGCACTCCTACGCCTTCGACTTCTCGGTGTGGGAGATCTACGGTGCGCTGCTGCACGGCGGCCGCGTCGTCGTCGTCCCTTCCTCGGTGATCCGTTCGCCGGAGGAGTTCGTGGACCTGCTGGTCGGGACCGGGGCCACCATCCTGTGCCAGACCCCGACCGCGTTCCGCTCGCTGGTGGCCATGGCCGCCGACGGCGACCCGCGCATCGACCGGCTCAACCTGCGCGCCATCGTGTTCGGCGGCGAGCGGCTCGACCTCCTGGAGGTGCTGCCCTGGACGCGCCGCGTCGGGACGGACCGCCCCGCGCTGATCAACATGTACGGCATCACCGAGACCACGGTGCACTCCACCTACCACCGGGTCGGCGACGCCGACCTGGCGCACCCGGCGGACAGCCCGATCGGCACGCCGCTCGCCGACATGACCATCCACCTGCTGGACGCGGCGGGGCAGCTCGTCCCGGTCGGCGTCCCCGGTGAGATCTTCGTCGGCGGGCCCGCCGTGGCCCGCGGCTACCTGGACCGGCCGGAGCTGACCGCCGAGCGGTTCACCCCGGACCCGTTCGGTCCGGCCGGCTCGCGGCTGTACCGCAGTGGCGACCTGGCCCGCCGGCTGGCCGACGGCACCCTGCAGTCGCTCGGCCGCATCGACGGCCAGGTGAAGATCCGCGGCTACCGCATCGAGCTCGGCGAGATCGAGGCGACCCTGCGCCGGCACCCGCTGGTGCGGGACGCCGCGGTCACCGTCCACACCACCGCCCTCGGCGAGAAGTCCCTGGTCGCCTACCTGATCCTGACGGAGCAGGGTGCCGACCTGAGCGACCTGCGGGCCCACCTGCGCACCTCGCTGCCGGACTACATGGTCCCGGCCGCCTACGTGCCGCTGGCGGAGATCCCGCTGACCCCCAACGGCAAGCTCGACCACCGCGCGCTGCCCGCGCCCGACCAGGCGTCCTTCGCCACGGTCGAGCACGTGGCGCCGCGCACCCCGGTGGAGGAGCGGCTCGCGGCGATCTGGTCGGACGTCCTGGGCGTCGCCCGGGTCGGTGTCGAGGACAGCTTCTTCGACCTCGGCGGCGACTCCATCCGTGCCGTCCGGCTGGTCGGCGCGCTGCGCACCGCCGGGTACGACGTCTCGATCCGCGACGTGTTCCAGTCGCGCACCATCGCCGCGATGGCGGCCGGCCTCACCGGCCAGGGCGGCGAGTCCCTCGTCACGGCCGTGGAGCCGTTCGCGCTGATCGGCGAAGAGGACCGGGCCGCGCTGCCCGAGGGCGTCGTGGACGCCTACCCGCTGTCGCAGGTCCAGACCGGCATCCTGGTCGAGATGCTCCGGGCCGACGGCCTGGGCACCTACCACAACCTCACCTCCTTCCGGATTCCCGACGAGCGCCCGTTCGACGAGCCCGCGATGCTCCGGGCCGTCGAGGCCGTCGTCGAGCGGCACGACATCCTGCGCACCTCGATGCACCTGAGCGGCTACTCCCAGCCGCTGCAGCTGGTGCACGCCACCGCGCAACTGCCGGTGACCGTGCACGACTGGCGCGGCCTGGACGAGCAGCAGCGCGAGGAGCGCGGCCGTGCGTTCGCCGAGCGGGACCGGGCCGAGGGCTTCGACCTAGCCGTGGGGCCGCTGCTGCGCGTCGCGGTGCACCTGGAGTCGGACGAGGCCTGGCGGCTGACCCTCAGCCACAACCACGCCGTCACCGAGGGCTGGAGCTACCACTCGCTGCTCATGGAGCTGCTGGCGTCCTACCAGCACCTGCGCGACGGCCGTGAGCTGCCCGCCTACGAGGCGCCGTCGGTCCGGTACGCGGACTTCGTCGCGGCGGAGCTGGAGTCGCTGGCCTCCGAGGAGGACCGCGCCTTCTGGCGGGATGTCGTCGCCGGCCACGCCCCGGCCCGGCTCCCCGAGACCTGGGCCGACGACCAGGGCAGCGCCGAGGACGTCCACCGGGTGTACGTCCGGTACCAGGACCTGGAGGAGGACCTGCGTCGACTGGCGACCCGGGCCCGGACCTCGCTGAAGAGCGTGCTGCTGGCCGCGCACCTGAAGGTGCTGGGCATGGTCGGCACCGAGGACGCCTTCCACACCGGTGTGGTCTACCACGGCCGTCTGGAGGCGCCGGGCGCCGAGCGGGTGCTGGGCATGCACCTGAACACGCTGCCGTTCCCGGCCACCCGTCCGTCCGGCACCTGGCGCCAGCTGGTGGAGCGGGTCTACGCCCAGGAAGCGGAGATCTGGGCCCACCGCCGCTACCCGCTGCCCGCCGTCCAGCGCGACAGCGGCACCGGCGAGCGCCTGATCACGATGCTCTTCGAGCACCAGGACTTCCACCAGGTCGACACCGACACCGTCGACGTCGACGCCAACCTGACGTCCGCGACCAACGAGTTCGCACTCAGCGTCGTGGCCTCGGGCGGGCGCATCAACATCGGGACCTCCACGGACGTCGTCGGCCGTGCGGCCCTGGAGCGCTTCGGTGCGATGTACCGGCTGGTGCTGGAGGCGATGGCGGCCGACCCGGAGGGGGACGCTTCGGTGGTCCTGCTGCCGAAGGCGGAGCGGGGGCTGCTGCTGGGTGAGTGGAACGCCACGGTGGAGGCGCCGGTCGACGGTTGCCTGCACGAGGTGTTCGCGGAGCAGGCGGCCCGTACCCCGGACGCCGTCGCGATCACCTTCGGCGCCGAGTCGCTGACCTATGCCGAGGTGGACGCGTGGGCCAACCGGCTCGCGCACCACCTGCAGGGCCTGGGCGCGGGCCCGGACCGGCTCGTGGGCGTGTGCCTGGAGCGCGGTCTGGACCTGGTCCCGACCCTGCTGGGTGTCATGAAGTCGGGTGCGGCCTACCTGCCGCTGGACCCGGTGAACCCGGACGAGCGCCTGTCCTACATCCTCCAGGACGCGGGTGCCCGCATCCTGGTGAGCACCGCCGATCTGGCGGAGCGGGTGACCGACTCGTTCGACGGCCGGATCGTGCTGCTGGACGGCGACAGCCGTGAGCAGATCGCGACCCGCCCGGCCACCGCGCCGGCCACCACCGTCACCCCGGACAACCTGATCTACGTCATCTACACCTCCGGTTCCACTGGCAGGCCCAAGGGCGTCATGGCGAGCCACGCCAACGTCCTGCGGCTCTTCCCGGCGATCCAGGACGACTTCGGGTTCACCGGCAGCGACGTCGGCGTGCTCTCGCACTCGTACGCCTTCGACTTCTCCACCTGGGAGATGTGGGCCGTCCTGCTGAACGGCGGCCGTCTGGTGGTCGTGTCCAACGAGACCACCCGCTCGCCGGAGGACTTCGTCGACCTGCTGGTCGCCGAGCAGGTCACCTTCCTGTCCTACGTCCCCTCCGCGTTCGGCGCGGTGGCCGCCATGGCGGCCACCGGCGACCCGCGCATCGACCGGCTCGCCCTGCGGCTGATCGCCGTCGGCGGCGAGCGTGTCGAGGTCCCCCAGCTCCAGCCGTGGGCGGACCGGATGGGCCTCGACCACCCGGTGCTGCTCAACGTCTACGGCCCGACCGAGACCACGGTGATCGCCACCGCGCACCGGCTCGTGACGGAGGACTTCGACCACCCGTCCCGCAGTCTCCTCGGGCACAAGTTCCACGACGTCCGGATCCACCTGCTCGACGCCGACGGCCAGTTGGTGCCCGTGGGCGTGGTCGGCGAGATGTGCATCGGCGGCCCCGGCGTGGCCCGCGGCTACCTGGACCGCCCCGAGCTGACCGCCGAGCAGTTCATTCCGGACCCGTTCGGCCCGGCCGGATCGCGCCTGTACCGCAGTGGCGACCTGGCCCGCCGGCTGGCCGACGGCACCCTGGAGACGCTCGGCCGTGTCGACACCCAGGTGAAGGTGCGCGGCTACCGCATCGAGCTCGGCGAGATCGAGAGCGCGCTGCACAAGCATTCCGGCGTCAAGAGTGCCGTGGTGACCGTCCACGAGAACTCCGCGGGGGAGAAGTTCCTCGTCGCCTACGTCGTTGCCGACGGCGGCACGGCCGTCGACGCCGGCCTGCTGCGCGGGCACCTGGGTGGCATCCTGCCCGACTACATGATTCCGTCGGCCTTCGTCGCCCTCGGCTTCATCCCGGTGAACGCCAACGGGAAGGTCGACCACCGCGCGCTGCCCGCGCCGGGCCGCTCGGCGTTCGCGGCCTCGCGGCACGTGGCGCCGCGCACTCCGGTGGAGGAGCGCTTCGCCGAGGTGTGGGGTGAGGTGCTGGGCCTGGAGAAGGTCGGTGTCGAGGACAGCTTCTTCGATCTCGGCGGCGACTCGATCCGTGCGGTCCGCCTGGTCGGCGCGCTGCGCACCGCCGGGTTCGAGCTGTCGATCCGCGACGTGTTCCAGGCGCGGACGATCGCGGTGCTGGCGGCCGGCCTCACCGGCCAGGGCGGCGAGTCCCTCGTCAAGGCCGTGGAGCCGTTCGCGCTGATCGGCGACGGGGACCGGGCCGCGCTGCCCGAGGGCGTCGTGGACGCCTACCCGCTGTCGCAGGTGCAGACCGGCATGCTGGTCGAGATGCTGGCCGCCCAGGAGCGCGGCGAGTCGGCCTACCACAACATCAACTCCTTCCGGATCCCGGACGAGCAGGCCTTCTCCCCGGAGGCGCTGCGCGAAGCCGTGGCCGTGCTGTCGCAGCGGCACGAACTGCTGCGCACCTCCGTGGCTCTCAGCGGCTACTCCCAGCCGCTCCAGCTGGTGCACGCCTCCGCGCAGCTGCCGGTGACCGTGTACGACTGGCGGGGCCTGAGCGAGGAGCAGCGCGAGGAGCGTGCCCGGGTCTTCGCGGAGCAGGACCTGGCGTCCGGCTTCGAGCTGTCGGCCGCGCCGCTGATGCGGCTCGCCGTCCACCTGGAGTCGGACGAGGCCTGGCGGCTGACGCTCAGCCACTGCCACGCCGTCACCGAGGGCTGGAGCGTCAACAGCCTCCTCATGGAGCTGATGGAGTGCTACCAGTACCTGCGCGACGGCCGTGAGCTGCCCGCCTACGAGGCGCCGTCGGTCCGGTACGCGGACTTCATCGCGGCGGAGCTGGAGTCGCTGGCCTCCGAGCAGGACCGCGCCTACTGGCGGGACGTCGTCGCCGGCCACGCCGCGGCCGAGCTGCCGGCCACCTGGGCCGACGACGCCGACCTGGTGGCCGAGAACCTCGGCGCGCGGGTGCCCTTCCACGACCTCGAGGAGAAGCTGCACCGCCTGGCGAACGACGCCAAGGCCTCGCTGAAGACCGTGCTGCTGGCCGCGCACCTGAAGGTGCTGGGCATGGTCGGCACCGAGGACGCCTTCCACACCGGTGTGGTCTACCACGGGCGTCTGGAGGCCCCCGGCGCCGAGCGGGTGCTCGGCATGCACCTGAACACCCTGCCGTTCCCGGCGCTGCGCGCCTCGGGCACCTGGCGTGAGGTGGTGGAGCAGGTCTACGCCCGCGAGTCGGAGATCTGGGCCCGCCGCCGTTACCCGCTGCCCGCCATCCAGCGCGACAGCGGCACCGGCGAGCGCCTGATTTCGATGGTCTTCGACTACCAGGACTTCCACCAGGTCGACACCGGCACCGTGGACACCGCGTCCAACCTCGACGCGGGCGGCAACGAGTTCCTCCTCAGCGTGATCGCCGCCGGCGGCCACCTCAACATCGGCACTTCGACCGACGTGCTCGGCCGTGCGGCCCTGGATCGCTTCGGTGCGATGTACCGGTTGGTGCTGGAGGCGATGGCGGCCGACCCGGAGGGGGACGCTTCGGTGGTCCTGCTGCCGGAGGCGGAGCGGGGGCTGCTGCTGGGTGAGTGGAACGCCACGGTGGAGGTGCCGGTCGACGGTTGCCTGCACGAGGTGTTCGCGGAGCAGGCGGCCCGTACCCCGGACGCCGTCGCGATCACCTTCGCGGGTGAGTCGCTGACCTACGCCGAGGTGGACGCGTGGGCCAACCGGCTCGCGCACCACCTGCAGGGCCTGGGCGCGGGCCCGGACCGGCTCGTGGGCGTGTGCCTGGAGCGCGGTCTGGACCTGGTCCCGACGCTGCTGGGTGTGATGAAGTCCGGTGCGGCCTACCTGCCGCTGGACCCGGTGAACCCGGACGAGCGCCTGTCCTACATCCTCCAGGACGCGGGTGCCCGCATCCTGGTGAGCACCGCCGACCTGGCGGAGCGGGTGACCGACTCGTTCGACGGCCGGATCGTCCTGCTGGACGGCGACAGCCGTGAGCAGATCGCGACCCGCCCGGCCACCGCGCCGGCCACCGCGGTCACCCCGGACAACCTGATCTACGTCATCTACACCTCCGGCTCCACCGGAAAGCCCAAGGGCGTCAGCCTCACCCACGCCAACGTCCTGCGCCTGTACAGCGCGACACGCGAGCAGTTCGCCTTCGGCGCCACCGATGTCTTCACCCAGGCGCACTCGTACGCCTTCGACGTGTCGGTGTGGGAGATGTGGGGAGCCCTGCTGCACGGCGGCCGGGTCGTCGTCGTCCCGACCGACGTCAACCGCTCGCCCGGCGAGCTGCTCGACCTCCTGGTCGCCGAGCAGGTCACCGTGATGCTCCAGACCCCGACCGGATTCCGGGCCCTCGCGGCCCTGGCCGGCGACGGTGACCCGCGCATCGACCAGCTCGACCTGCGGCTCGTCGGCTTCGGCGGCGAGAAGCTGGAGACCTCCGAACTCCAGCCGTGGGTGGACCGGATGGGCCTCGACCGGCCCGCCCTGGTCAACCTGTACGGGCCGACCGAGACGACCATGCACTGCGCCTACCACCGGATCGGCGCCGAGGACCTCCGGCGGCCGAGCCGCAGCAACATCGGGCGTCCGCTGCGCGACCTCTCCGTCCACCTGCTCGACGCCGACGGCCAGCTCGTGCCGGTCGGGGTGCCCGGCGAGATCCACGTCGGTGGCCCCGCACTGGCCCTCGGCTACCTCGACCGGCCGGAGATGACGGCGGAGAAGTTCGTCCCGAACCCCTTCGGTCCGGCGGGCTCGCGCCTCTACCGCACCGGCGACCTGGCCCGACGACTGCCGGACGGCTCGCTGGACTTCCTCGGTCGCGTCGACACCCAGGTGAAGATCCGCGGCTACCGCATCGAGCTCGGCGAGATCGAGACCGCGCTGCGCCGGCACCCGGCCGTCCGCGCCGCGGTGGTGACCGTCATCGAGGGGGCTCAGGGCGCCAAGCAGCTCGTCGGCTACTACGTGCCGCAGCAGGGCGCCGCACCGGCTGCCGCGCAGCTCCGCGAGCACCTCGCCGCCGACCTGCCCGCCTACATGGTGCCGACGGCGTTCGTCGCCATCGACGCCATCCCGCTCACCAGCAACGGCAAGCTCGACCACCGCGCGCTGCCCGCGCCCGACCAGGCGTCCTTCGCCACGGTCGAGCACGTGGCGCCGCGCACCCCGGTGGAGGAGCGGCTCGCGGTGATCTGGTCGGACGTCCTGGGCGTCGCCCGGGTCGGTGTCGAGGACAGCTTCTTCGACCTCGGCGGCGACTCCATCCGCGCGGTCCGCCTGGTCGGTGCACTGCGCACCGCCGGGTACGACGTCTCGATCCGCGACGTGTTCGAGTCACGGACGATCGCCGCGATGGCGGCCGGCCTCACCGGCCAGGAGGTCGGCGAGTCCCTCGTCAAGGCCGTGGAGCCGTTCGCGCTGATCGGCGCCGAGGACCGGGCCCTGCTGCCGGCGGGCGTCGTGGACGCCTACCCGATGTCGCAGATCCAGACCGGCATGCTGGTCGAGACGATGGCCGCCGGCCCGGCGGACCGGGCGGTCTACCACAACCTCAACTCCTTCCGGATCCGCGACGACCAGCCGTTCTCGCTGCCGGTCTTCCAGCAGGCGGTGGACGTCGTCGTCCAGCGGCACGACATCCTGCGCACGTCGATGCACCTGAGCGGCTACGCGCTGCCGCTCCAGCTGGTGCACGCCACGGCGGACTACCCCGTGACGCTGTGGGACCTGCGCGGCCTGGGCATCGAGGAGCAGGAGCGCCGCAAGGCCGCCTACCTCACACAGGAACGCGCCGTGGTCTTCGACCTGACGGCCGCGCCGCTGCTGCGGATGTCCGTCCTGGTCGAGTCGGACGGCTCGTGGCGGCTCAACTTCACCTACCACCACGCCGTCTCCGAGGGCTGGAGCTACAACGCCCTGATGATGGAGCTGGTGGAGTGCTACCAGCACCTGCGCGACGGCCGTGAGCTGCCCGCCTACGAGGCGCCGGCCGTCCGGTTCGCGGACTTCGTCGCGGCGGAGCTGGAGTCGCTGGCCTCCGAGGAGGACCGCGCCTTCTGGCAGGACGTGGTGGCGGAGCACGCGCCGCTGCGGCTGCCGGAGCCGTGGGCCGCACCGGAGCGCGACCCGCAGGACCGGCACGGTCTGCGCGTCCCCTTCCACGACCTGGAGGAGGGCCTGCGCACCCTCGCCGCCCGTGCCGGCACCTCGCTGAAGAGCGTGCTGCTGGCGGCGCACCTGAAGGTGCTGGGCTCGGTCACCTCGGACCAGGCCTTCCACACCGGTGTGGTCTACCACGGGCGTCTGGAGGCGCCGGGCGCCGAGCGGGTGCTGGGCATGCACCTGAACACGCTGCCGTTCCCCGCCACCCGCGCGTCCGGGACGTGGCGTGAGCTGGTGGAGCGGGTCTTCGCGCAGGAGTCGGAGATCTGGGCCCACCGCCGCTACCCGCTGCCCGCCATCCAGCGCGACAGCGGCACCCGCGAGCGCCTGCTCACGGTGATGTTCGAGTACCTCGACTTCCACCACGTGGACGGCGAGACGGTCGACACCGACGCCGGCTTCAACGACGGCTTCAACGAGTTCGCGCTCAACGTGGTCCCCAACAACGGCCACCTCAACATGGCGACCAGCGGTGAGTTCCTGAGTCGTGAGGCGCTGGGGCGTCTTGCGGGGATGTACCGGCTGGTGCTGGAGGCGATGGCGGCGGATCCGGACGGTGACGCGTCGGGTGTGGTGCTGGCGGAGGCGGAGCGGGCCGCGCTGGTGCGTGGTGGTTCGTCGGTGGAGTGGGGTGCGGGTTCGGCTCTGGAGTTGTTCCGGGCTCGTGCGGCGGCTGCGCCGGATGCGGTCGCGGTGGTGTTCGGTGAGGAGCGGGTGTCGTATGGCGAGCTGGACGCGTGGTCGTCGCGGATCGCGGGCCGGCTGCGCGGGCAGGGGGTCGGCGCCGGTTCGGTGGTGGGCCTGTACCTGGACCGCGGCCCCGGTGTCCTGGCGGCGATGCTGGGTGTGTGGAAGGCGGGTGCCGCCTACCTTCCGGTGGACCCGTCGCTTCCGGCCGAGCGGGTGGGCTACATGCTCACCGACTCGGGTGCCGCGCTCGTCCTGACCGACGCCGAGCCGGCCGGCCGGCTCGGTGAGTACACCGGCCCCTGGCTGGAGCTGGACAGCG
Source organism: Kitasatospora sp. NPDC001261 (assembly GCF_042896795.1). Classification (NCBI taxonomy): domain Bacteria; kingdom Bacillati; phylum Actinomycetota; class Actinomycetes; order Kitasatosporales; family Streptomycetaceae; genus Kitasatospora; species Kitasatospora sp. NPDC001261. Next base: position 113,267 of record NZ_JBIAXP010000012.1, on the reverse strand, counting down.
GTTCCGAGGAGAGCTGGGACGGCATCGTCCCGGCTGTCGATGAGCTGGCGTACGTCCTCTACACCTCGGGTTCGACCGGTCGCCCCAAGGGTGTGATGATCGGCCACGGTGCGCTGGTGAACCTGCTGGGTTCGATCCGTGACGACGTGACTCCGGGGGCTCCGGGCACGTGGCTGGCTTCGACGTCGGTGTCGTTCGACATCTCGGGTCTGGAGCTGCACCTGCCGCTGATCACCGGCGGGACGATCGTGCTGGCCTCGGCCGAGCAGGCCAAGGACGCGACGGCGCTGGTGGAGCTGGTGACCCGTAACGAGGTCACGCATGTCCAGGCGACTCCGTCGGGCTGGCGCCTGCTGCTCGAGGCCGGCTTCGACAACTACGCCGTGACCGCGCTCGTCGGCGGCGAGGCGCTGACCGCCGGCCTGGCGCGGGAGCTGCTGCCGCAGGTCGGCCGCCTGGTCAACGTCTACGGTCCGACCGAGACGACGATCTGGTCCGCCCAGGGCGAGGTCCCGGACGGCGTCGAGCAGGTCTCGATCGGCGGCCCGCTGGCCAACACCCGGCTCCACGTCCTGGACGTGGACCTGAACCCGGTGCCGCAGGGTGTGACCGGCGAGCTGTTCATCGGCGGTGACGGTCTGGCCCGCGGGTACCTGGGCCGCCCGGACCTGACGGCCGAGAAGTTCGTCCCCAACCCCTTCGGTCCCGCAGGTTCACGCCTGTACGCGACCGGTGACCTGGCCCGTGTCCTCCCGGACGGCACCCTGGAGTGCCTGGGCCGCATCGACGGCCAGGTGAAGGTACGCGGTTACCGCATCGAGCTGGGCGAGATCGAGAGCGCCCTGCGCGAGCACGCCTGGGTCCGTGACGCCGTCGTGACGGCCCAGGAGGACGCACACGGGGACAAGTCCCTGGTCGCCTACGTCGTCAGTGCCGACGGTTCCGGCCTGGACACGGTCGCGCTGCGGGAGTTCCTGTCCCGCTCGCTGCCCGAGTACATGGTCCCGGCCGCTTTCATGGAGCTGGCGGCCATCCCGCTGACCAACAGCGGCAAGGTCGACCACAAGGCCCTCCCGGCCGTCGACCAGAGCGCGTTCGCCACCGCCGAGATCGTCGCCCCGCGCACCCCGCTGGAGGAGCGGCTCGTGGCGGTCTGGTCGGACGTCCTGGGCGTCGCCCGGGTCGGTGTCGAGGACAGCTTCTTCGAGCTCGGTGGCGACTCCATCCGCGTCGTCCGCCTGGTCGGCGCCCTGCGCGCCACCGGCTACGACGTGGATGTCCGGTCGGTCTACCAGCACGGGACGATCGCGGAACTGGGCACGTACATCTCCGGCAAGGAGGTCGGTGGGTCCCTGGTCACCGCCGTGGAGCCGTTCGCGCTGATCGGCGACGAGGACCGGGCCCTGCTGCCGGTGGGCGTCGTGGACGCCTACCCGCTGTCGCAGATCCAGACCGGCATGCTGGTCGAGATGGTGGCCGCTCAGGAGCGCGGCGAGTCCGCCTACCTGAACATCAGCTCCTTCCGCATCCCGGACGCCGAGTCCTTCGACACCGCCGCCTTCACGGAGGCCGCCGCCGTCGTGGCCGGCCGCCACGAGGCCCTGCGCACCTCGATGCACCTGAGCGGCTACTCGCAGCCGATGCAGCTGGTGCACGCCGACACCCAGGTGCCGGTGGCGCTGCACGACCTGCGGGGTCTCGACTCCACTCAGCAGATCAAGGCGCTGCGGGCCTTCTCGGTGAAGGAGCACGCTGCCGCGTTCGACCTCGGGACCGCGCCGCTGCTGCGGATCGCGATCCACCTGGAGTCGGACGAGGCCTGGCGACTGACCTTCACCTACAACCACGCCATCGCCGAGGGCTGGAGCTACCACTCGCTGCTCATGGAGCTGCTGGCGTCCTACCAGCACCTGCGCGACGGCCGTGAGCTGCCCGCCTACGAGGCGCCGGCCGTCCGGTTCGCCGACTTCGTCGCGGCCGAGCTGGAGTCGCTGGCCTCCGAGGAGGACCGCGCCTTCTGGCAGGGGATCGTGGACAACCACGCTCCTGCGCAGCTGCCCGGCTCCTGGGCCGACCCGGCGACCGCCGGGGCCCGCGAGCCGCTGGGGACGGACGTCGCCTTCGGCGACCTCGAGGACGGCCTGCGCACCCTCGCCGCCCGTGCCAGGACCTCGCTGAAGAGCGTGCTGCTGGCCGCCCACCTCAAGGTGCTGAGCATGCTCAGTGCGGAGGAGGCCATCCACGCGGGTGTGGTCTACCACGGGCGTCTGGAGGCGCCGGGCGCCGAGCGGGTGCTGGGCATGCACCTGAACACGCTGCCGTTCCCCGCCACCCGCCCGTCCGGCACCTGGCGTGAGCTGGTGGAGCGGGTCTTTGCGCAGGAAGCGGAGACCTGGGCCCACCGCCGGTACCCGCTGCCCGCCGTTCAGCGGGACTCGGGGCAGAGCGGCCGGCTCATCGCGGTGCTCTTCGAGTACCTCGACTTCCACCAGGTCGACACCGAGACGGTCGACATGGCCGGCAACCTGAACGTCGGCGGCAACGAGTTCGCGCTCAACGTCGCGGCGATCGGCCGGCGGATCATGCTCAACACGACGTCGGACGTCGTCGGCCGTGAGGCGCTGGGGCGTCTTGCGGGGATGTACCGGCTGGTGCTGGAGGCGATGGCGGCGGATCCGGACGGTGACGCGTCGGGTGTGGTGCTGGCGGAGGCGGAGCGGGCCGCGCTGGTGCGTGGTGGTTCGTCGGTGGAGTGGGGTGCGGGTTCGGCTCTGGAGTTGTTCCGGGCTCGTGCGGCGGCTGCGCCGGATGCGGTCGCGGTGGTGTTCGGTGAGGAGCGGGTGTCGTATGGCGAACTCGATGCCGAGTCTTCGCGGATCGCGGGCCGGCTGTGCGGGCGCGGGGTCGGGTCCGGATCGGTGGTCGGTCTGTATCTCGACCGTGGTCCGGGTGTCCTGGCGGCGATGCTGGGTGTGTGGAAGGCGGGGGCTGCGTATGTTCCGGTCGATCCGTCGCTTCCGGCCGAGCGGGTGGGCTACATGCTCACCGACTCGGGTGCCGCGCTCGTCCTGACCGACGCCGACCCGGCCGGGCGCCTGGGTGAGTACGCCGGTCCGTGGCTGGCGCTGGCCGGCGGCTCCGAGGAGAGCTGGGACGGCATCGTTCCCGCCTCGGACGACCTCGCCTACGTGCTCTACACCTCGGGTTCGACCGGTCGCCCCAAGGGTGTGATGATCGGGCAGGGTGCGCTGGTGAACCTGCTGGGTTCGATCCGTGACGACGTCACGGGCGACAATGCGGGCACGTGGCTGGCCTCGACGTCGGTGTCGTTCGACATCTCGGGTCTGGAGCTGCACCTGCCGCTGATCACGGGCGGGAGCATCGTCCTGGCCTCGGCCGAGCAGGCGAAGGACGCGACGGCGCTGGTGGAGCTGGTGGCCCGCAACGAGGTCACCCATGTCCAGGCGACCCCGTCGGGCTGGCGTCTGCTGCTCGCGGCGGGCTTCGACGATGTGTCGGTGACCGCGCTGGTCGGTGGTGAGGCGCTGACCGTGGGTGTGGCGCGGGAGCTGCTGCCGAAGGTCGGTCGCCTGGTGAACGTCTACGGTCCGACCGAGACGACGATCTGGTCCGCGCGGGGCGAGGTCCCGGCGGAGGTGGAGCGGGTCTCGATCGGCGGCCCGCTGGCCAATACTCAGCTCTTCGTCCTGGACGGCGCTCTGGAGTTGGTACCGCAGGGTGTGACCGGCGAGCTGTTCATCGGCGGTGACGGTCTGGCCCGCGGTTACCTGGGCCGCCCGGACCTGACGGCGGAGAAGTTCGTCCCGAACCCCTTCGGGCCGGCCGGCTCCCGCCTGTACGCGACCGGTGACCTGGCCCGCGTCCTTGCCGACGGCACGCTGGAGTGCCTGGGCCGCGCCGACGGCCAGGTGAAGGTGCGCGGCTACCGCATCGAGCTGGGCGAGATCGAGAGCGCCCTGCGCGAGCACACCTCCGTCCGCGACGCCGTCGTGGCCGCCCAGGAAGACGCCCAGGGTGACAAGTCCCTGGTCGCCTACGTGGTCCCGGCCGGCGGCTCCGGCCTGGACACGGTCGTGCTGCGGGAGTTCCTGTCCCGCTCGCTGCCCGAGTACATGGTCCCGGCCGTCTTCGTGACCTTGGACGCCATCCCGCTGACCAACAGCGGCAAGGTCGACCACAAGGCCCTCCCGGCCTCCGCCACCACCGCGCTCTCCCGGGCGGCCTACGTCGCCCCGCGCACCATGGTGGAGGAGCAGCTGGCGGCCATCTGGTCCGATGTCCTCGGCATCGACCGCATCGGCGTCGAGGACAGCTTCTTCGAGCTCGGCGGCGACTCCATCCGGGCTCTGCGGATGCTGTCCGCGGGCCGGGAGGCGGGTCTCCCGCTGGCGGTCTGGATGGTCATGCAGGCCAAGAACCTGCGTGAACTCGCCGCCCTGGCGCAGGGTGACGGCGGTCGGACGCCGGAGCAGGACGGGATCGCGCTGCTCGCGGAGCAGCACCGGCTGCTCGGCGCGCAGGCCACCGGCGGACGCACGGTGCAGCTGCCGGTGAACGGGCAGGCCGACGCGGACGTCCTCGAAGAGGCGCTGCGGGCCGTGGTGCAGCACCACCAGGCGCTGCGTCTGCGGTTCGACGAGGCCGCCGACGGCCGCGCCCACCTGGCGGAGCCGAACACCGAGGCCCTGGTCCATGTCGTGGACCTCGGCGAGGTGCCGGCCGCCGAGCGGTCGGCGCGGATCGAGCGGGCGGTCGTCGAGGGCCGGGCGCGCCTGGACACGCGGGGCGGTTCGCTGGTGGACGCGACGCTGATCCGCTTCGGCGCGGAGAGCGGAGCGGCCGACCAGATCTGGCTGACCGTCCACGAGCTGGCGGTCGACCGGGCGTCCTGGACGGTCCTCGTCGAGGACCTGAACACCGCGTACCGGCAGCTCAACGAGGGCCTTCCGGCGACGCTGCCGCCGGTGGCGTCCCCGCTGCACTGGTGGGCGGAGCAGCAGCTGAAGCAGGCGCACTCCGACGAGCTGCTGGACCAGGCCGAGCTGTGGCTGGACCGGCCGAAGGGGGCCGCGCTCCCGGTGGACCGCGCCCGGGTGGAGACCACCCACGCCACGGCCAACACGGTCACGGCGACCCTGCCGTCCGAGCTGACCGCGTCCCTGCTGGCCGACGCGAACCCGGAGCACCTGGTGCTGACGGCGGTGGGCCGTACACTCGCGCGCTGGGCGCAGGCCGACCGGATCGCCGTCGAGATCGCCGGTGACGCCCGCAGTGGCGCGACGGCGGACACGGCCGGCGACCCGTCGCGGACGGTCGGCCCGCTGGACCACGGCTACCCCGTGACCCTGCGACTGCCGCTCGGCCGGGACGCGCAGTCCTCGCTGAAGTCGGTCGCCCGGCAGATGCGCACCCTGCCCGACCCGGTGCAGGGATACGGACTGCTGCGTCACCTGGCGCCGGACCCGGAGGTGGCCGAGGAACTGGCCGCCCTCCCGGCACCGGAGGTGCGGTTCTCCTTCACGGCGCCGCGGTCCGCCGCCGGCAGGCCGACGGCTCGCTCCCTGAACGGGACGCCGCCGCTGGTCTACCTCGCGGAGCGGGTCGTGGCCACGGCCGCCCCCGAGGCCCCGCGGGCGCACCTGCTGGAGATCGACGCGTACGTGTACGAGGGCCGGCTGTACGTCGAGTGGGTCCACAGCACGGACGTCCACGAGGCGGCGACCGTCCGCCGGCTGGTCGACGAGCAGATGGCGGAGCTGCGGGTGCTGCTCGGCGAGGACGACGGCACGGACGCCGCGTCGGGCCACCGCCCGGTGCGCCGGTCGAGCCGCGGCAGTGCGGCCGAGTCGGTGCTCGCGGACCTGCGGGCCGAGGAGGTGATGGCCGACCACGCCATCCCGGGCGCCAGCCTCGCCCTGATCCACGACGGTCAGGTGACGGCGGTCCGCAGCTACGGCGTCCTCGGCGCAGGGCAGAGCGAGCCGGTCACCCCGGACACCCTGTTCGCGGTGGGGTCGATCAGCAAGCACGTGACGACCTACGCGGCGCTGGGGCTGGTCTCGCAGGGCCTGCTGGACCTCGACCGGGACGTCAACCGCTACCTGACGTCCTGGCAGGTCCCCGGGGAGTTCCAGGAGCCGGTCACGGCGAGGCTGCTGATGGCGAACCTGGCCGGGTTCGCCCCGCACCCGGCCGTGAACGAGGGCCACTACCCGGACGACGACGAGCAGCCGACGGTGCTCGACATGCTGTACGGGCGGGCGCCGGCCAAGACACCGCCGGTGCGCCGCCAGGACGTGCCCGGCCAGGTGTTCCGACAGAACTCGGTGCACTACTCGGTGCTCCAGCAGGTGATGTCCGACCTCACCGGTGAGGCCTTCCCCGACCTGGTGAAGCGTCTGGTGTTCACACCGCTGGGCATGACGGGCAGCAGTTTCGACCCGATGTTCCCGCACGCCTCCGGGCGGCCCTTCGCCCGGGGACACGACGTGGTGGGCACCCAGGTACGGGGCGGCTACATCGTCCAGCCGGAGCCGGCCGCGGCCGGGATGTGGAGCACCGCCGAGGACCTGGCCAGGTTCGCCGTCGAGATCCGGCGCGGCTACCTGGGGTACTCGGGCGGCCTGGTCGACCAGCAGCTGGTGCGGCAGATGCTGTCGCCGCAGTCGGACCGCAACTACGGCTGGAGCACCATCGTCGACACCACCAGTGGGGACGTGGAGTTCGGCCACGGCGGCCAGGCCTACGGCTACCAGGCGATGACCGGGCTGCGGGTGCACTCGGGCGTCGGCTCGGTCCTGCTGACCAACGCGGTGAGCGGGCGTGAGCTGGTGAAGCACATGATCGTCGCCACCTGGTCCGCGCGGACCAGGGTCGCGGGACTGTGGCAGAAGGCCATCGACGAGGCCGTGCAGCAGGAACGGGCGCGCGCGGCGGTCGCGGGGCAGCACCGGTGACCGTTCCCACGGCGACGCCGTCGGCACCGGCCCGGGCCCTGCCCGGGCCGGTGCCCCTGCGGCGCAACGCCGACTTCATCCGGCTCTGGGTGAGCGCGGGGATCTCGCGCTTCGGCACCTCGGTGACGATGGTCGCCTACCCGCTGCTGGCGCTGTGGCACACGGGATCGGCGAGTACGACCGGGCTGGTCACGTTCGCCGCCGCGCTGCCCAACCTGTTCGTCCAGCTGCCGGCCGGCGCGCTGGTCGACCGCTGGAACCGGCGCAGGCTGATGGTGGGCTGCGACATCGTCTGCGTGACGGTGGTCGCGAGCATCGCCGTGACCGAGCTGTGCGGCCGGTTCTGGCTGCCGCAGCTCATGCTGGGCGCGTTCCTGCAGTCCGCGATGACGATCCTCTACCAGCTGTCGGAGCGGGCGGCGGTGCGGACCGTGGTCGAGCCCGGGCAGCTGTCGGCCGCGCTGGCCCAGAACGAGGCGCGCGGGGCCGCCATCGGCCTGCTCGCCCAGCCCGGCAGTAGCCTGCTGTTCACGGTGGCCCGCTGGCTCCCGTTCGCGGCCAACGCGGCCGTGGGCCTGGTCGCCGCCGTCCTGTTGGTGACCCTGCGGCGGGCCCTCGGCCCGGCGCAGGCCGACCGGGCGGTCCCCCCAGGCGGCACGTCGCTGCGCGCCGCGGTCGGGGAAGGGGTCCGCTGGCTGTGGCGGCAGCGGTTCCTGCGGGTGATGACCTGTGTGTTCGCGGGCAGCAACCTGGTCTTCCAGGTGCTCCTGCTGGCGGTGCTGGTGCGGATCCACAACGGTGGTCACCCACCGGCGGTGGTGGGCCTGGTGCTCGGCGCGGGCGGGCTGGGCGGCATCCTCGGGGCGCTCAGCGCGGGCTGGTGGTCGCGCCGGTCGGACCTGTACCGGACGGCGGTGGCTGGCTTCGCGGTGTGGACGGTGTTCATCCCGGTCTCGGCGTGTTCCGGCTCGCCCGCGCTGATCGCCGCCTCGCTGGCCGGCATCACCTTCGTGGCCAGCCTGTTCAACGTCACCGGGAACGTCTACCAGATGCAGGTCACCCCCGAGGCCCTGCAGGGGCGGGTGAACGGGGCGTCGAGCTTCCTGTCCTCGGGGGCGAACTCGCTGGGCGCCCTGGCCGGCGGCTGGCTGGTCGACCGGGCGGGCCCGTCCGCGACCGGCTTCGTCCTCGGCGTCGCGGTGCTGGCGCTGACCGCCGTGGTGGCGTTCAGCCCGGCGGTGCGCGCCGAGCACCGCGCCTCCGCGGCGCCCGACGGCCCGGCGCCCGCCTCCGCGACGCCCGACGGCGGGACGCAGGAGCCGCCCGCGGCGGCCGAATCCGCCGGTATGGGCGGGATATAGGGCTCCGGGAGAGCGTGTGGACGCTGGCGGAGTGCCAGCAGTTGTGACGCCTCCGCGCACGATTCCAAGGAAGGACCCCGATGACAGGTTCGATGACCGGCGCGGCGGCCGACTGGTTCCGCAGCTACCGGGCGACGCCCTCCCCGGCCCTGCGCCTGGTGTGCTTCCCGCACGCAGGCGGGGCGCCGACGTCCTACCGGACCTGGGCACGGGCCGTTCCCGACGATGTCGAGGTGCTGGCCACCTGCTACCCCGGCCGGCAGGACCGGTTCGCCGATCCGTTCGCGGCCTCGCTGCCCGAACTGGCCGATGACATCGTGGCCGCCCTCGTCCCGCTGCTCGACACGCCGATCGCGCTCTTCGGGCACAGCATGGGCGCCTACGTCGCCCACGAGGTCGCCCTGCGGCTCCAGGAACGGCACGGGGTCCAGCCGGTGCGGCTGTTCGTCTCCGGCGCCGAGGCACCGCACCTGGCCACGCCCCCCGGCCGGGCCGAGGACGACGAGGCCTTCGTCCGCGAGCTCCGGCAGCTGGGCAGCGGCTCGATGGGCGAGATCGAGGACGCAGCGCTGCTGGAGCTGGTCCTGCCGAGCATCCGGGCCGACTACCGGCTGCTGGACGCCTACCACCCCGCGTCCGGCACCCGGACCGGCTGCCCGCTCGTGGCGTACGTCGGCGACAGCGACGAGGACTGCGAGGTCGACAAGGCCCGCGCCTGGTCGCAGACCACGGCGTCCGCGTTCGAGTTCCGGGTCTTCCCCGGCGGCCACTTCTACCTGGAGGCGCACGAGCAGGAGCTCCTCGGCCACATCACCGGCCACCTCCGCAGCGACCTCCGGCTCAGGCAGGCCCTCGCCGGTCTCAGCCGTACCTGATCACCCGGAGCCACAGATCCCATGACCGAAAGGAAGAGCGGCGCCATGCACGAGCACCTGGTGAGCCGACTGGAAGCACACAGCCGCACGATCCCCGACAAGACCGCCGTGGCCTTCGTCCGGGTCGTCGACGGGGAGCCCGTCGAGGAGACGCTGACCTACGCCGAACTCGACCGGGAGGCGCGCAGGATCGCCTCGTGGCTGGCCGGACGCTGCACGGTCGGCGAGCGGGTGATGCTGCTCTACGGCACCGGCCTGGAGTTCGTGAAGGTCCTGATGGGCTGCATGTACGCGGGCGTGGTCGCCGTGCCGGCGCCGGTCCCGGGCAGCCAGCGGGGCCATGACGCCCGCTCGGTCGGCATCGTGCGCGACACCGACGTCCGGCTGATCCTCACCGACACGCCGAACGCCGGCGTCGTCAGCGCCTTCGTGGCGGACTCCGGCCTCACCGGGGTCGACGCCGTCGTCACCGACACCCTGGAACTCGCCGAGGCGCCCGGATGGCGGGTGCCGCAGCTCGGCCCGGACACCCTGGTCATCCTCCAGTACACCTCCGGCTCGACCAGCACCCCCAAGGGCGTCATGGTCACCCACGGGTCGCTCTTCCACAACCTGCAGCTGATCGAGCGGGCCTTCGGCCTGGACTCCGGCTGCCTGGTCGCCAGCTGGCTGCCGCAGCACCACGACATGGGGCTCATGGGCAAGGTGCTGGAGCCGCTCTACCTCGGCACCACGACCTACCTGATGGCGCCGATGGACTTCCTGCGCCGTCCCTACCTCTGGCTGGACCTGGTCTCCCGCAAGAGGATCCACACCACCGTCGCGCCCAACTTCGCCTACGACCTGTGCGTGCGCCGGATCACCGACCAGCAGGTCGCCACCCTGGACCTGTCCCACCTGCGCAACGCGGGCAACGGCTCGGAGCCCATCAGCGCCGCGACGCTGCACCGCTTCGCCGAGAAGTTCGCCCCGGCCGGCTTCAGCCTCGACGTCTTCAACCCCTGCTACGGCATGGCCGAGACCACGCTGCTGGTCACCGGCACGCCGCCCGGCCGCCGCCCGGCGATCACCTCCGTGGACGGCGACGCGCTCGCCCACAAGGTGCTGCGCCCGCTCCCCGGTGACCTGGAGGCCCCCAAGCTGGTGAGCAGCGGCCAGATCCACGGGCTCGACGTGCGGATCGTCGACCCGGAGACCAGGACCACGCTGCCGGACGGCCGCGCCGGCGAGATCTGGGTCCGGGGCCGGAGCGTCACGGCCGGGTACTGGAACAACCCGGAGGAGACCGAGCGCACCTTCCGCGCGATGACCGCCGAGGGCGAGCGGGGCTTCCTGCGCACCGGCGACATCGGGATCATCCACGACGGCGAGCTGTACGTCACCGGCCGCACCAAGGAGGTGCTGGTCATCAACGGCCGCAACCTCTACCCGCACGACCTGGAGCGCGAACTGCAGACCGTGCACGCCTCGTTCCAGGGCCTGGTCGCCAGCGTCTGCTCGGTCCCCGCCGACGGCGAGGAGATCGTCGTCATCCAGGAGTACCGGCCCAACCCGGCCAACCCGGTCGAGCTGCCCGAACTGGCGCGCCGCGTGCGCGGCGAGCTCGCCGAGGCGGCCGGCGTGAAGGTGTCGAACGTGGTGTTCCTGCGCCCCGGCCAGGTGCACCGCACGACCAGCGGCAAGATCCAGCGGCGGCTGATGCGCGAGAAGTTCATGACCGGCGCCCTGGAGCCGCTGTACGAGGACCTCAACACCGCGACCAGGAAGCGCTACCGCACGCCCGAGACGGCGGCCGCCGCGACCGGGGGCACGGGGGAGACGCCGTGACCTCCACCCCGTACCCCGCCGTCCTGGACTTCGACCGCGCCCTGGGCGACCCGGACGACGCGGGCCGGCTCTTCTCCTACGCCCGTTGCGGCGCACTCGACGACCGCGAGGAGTTCCCGGTCGAGATCTGCCGCGAGCTGGACTTCCTGGGCCTGCCCGGCCACTACGTCCCCGCGCGGTACGGCGGCTCGCTGCACCGCTACGACGAGGTGCTCCAGCTCATGCGCGCCGTCGCCCGGCGCGACCTGACGGTGGCCATCGCGCACGGCAAGACCTTCCTGGGCGCGGTGTCCGTCTGGGTCGGCGGCAGCGAGGAGCAGGCCCGCGAGCTCGGCCGGCTGGTGGCCGACGGCACCGTCGTGTCCTGGGGCCTGACGGAGCGCGACCACGGCAGCGACCTGCTCGCCGGGGAGGTGGCCGCCCACCGGGAACCGGACGGCGGTTACCGCCTCACCGGCGAGAAGTGGCTGATCAACAACGCCAACCGGGGCCGGCGGATCTGCGTCCTGGCCCGCACCGGCGAGCAGGGCGGCGCCCGCGCCTACAGCCTGCTCATGGTCGACAAGCAGAGCCTCCCCGGCGGCACCTACCGGCCGCTGCCGGCGGTGAAGCTGCACGGCATCCGCAGCGCCGACATCAGTGGCGTCGCGTTCACCGACGCCCCCGTACCGGCCGCCGCCCTGATCGGCGCCGAAGGCGGGGGCGCGGAGATCGTCCTGAAGAGCCTCCAGCTGACCCGCACCCTGTGCGCCGCCCTGTCGCTCGGGGCGGCGGACCAGGCGCTCGGACTCGCCACCGGGTACGCCCTGGAGCGCCACGCCTACGGCAGCCGCCTGATCGACCTGCCGCAGACCAGGCACCTGATCGCCGCGTCGTACGCCGACGTGCTCCTCGCCGAGGCCACCACCCTGGTGGCCGGACGGGCCATCCACGCCCTCACCGGGGAGCTGGCGGTGGTCTCGGCCGTCACCAAGTACTTCGTCCCCACCCTCGTCGACCAGGTCGTCTCCCGCCTGTCGACGGTGCTGGGCGCCCGCTCCCTGCTGGTGGGCGACACCTTCGAACACGGGCGCTTCCAGAAGGTGCAGCGCGACCACCGCATCGTGTCCATCTTCGACGGCAACACCGTGGTGAACCTCCACTCGCTGGTCAACCAGTTCCCGCAGCTGGCCCGCCAGGCCCGCCGCGGCGAGGTGGACCGGGCCGGCGTCGAGACGGCGGCCACCCTGACCGCCGAGCTGCCGGACTTCGACCGCGATCGGCTCTCCCTGCTGCCCCGCCCCGGCGGCAGCATCGTGCAATCCCTCTCCGACGGCGTGGCGGAGCTGGCCGAACTGGCCCGCCAGGGCGTGGTCCCCGCCTCGCTGGCCCGCAACGCGGAGGCGATCGCCGCCGTGGCCGACGAGGTCGCCGCCGCCATGGCGGCCCACCGCCCGGTGGCGACCGACGTCCCGGTGGCCGCCTTCTCCCTGGCCGAGCGGTACGCCCGCTGCTTCGCCGCCTCGGCGGCGATCCGGCTGTGGCTGCGCAACCACGCGACGGCCGGCGCCGGCCACCCGCTCTGGCAGGACGGCCTGTGGCTGGAGGCCGTGCTGGTCAGGCTGCTGGACCAGCTGCTCCCCGGCCGGCCGGACACCGACGGCGACGTCCTGGAGCGCCTGGTGCCGGTCCTGATCGAGCAGCAGGGCCGGGGCGACCTGCCGTCCCTGCTGACCCACCCGCTCGTGAAAGGCCGCTCATGACCACGGCACCCGCGGCACCCCCCGCGTCGCCCTTCACCGACCTCGGCACCCCGGCCGCACTGGAATCGCGGTTGGGCGACCCCACCGACCCCGGCAACCCGCTGGGCTTCGCCGCCCTCCTGAACGCGGACGAGCGCGGCGACCTGCTGTCCGCGGGCGAGCGGGTGCTGGACGCCTACGGCCTCGGCGCGGAGTTCGTCCCGGCGGCGCTCGGCGGCCGGCTCGGGCAGGCCGACCACCTGGCCAGGGTGCTGCGCCCGCTGTTCCGGCGCGACGTCGCGCTGGCGCTCGGCCACGGCGCGAGCAACCTGGTCGGCTCCGTGAACGTCTGGTCCTCGGGCAGTGACAAGCAGCGCCGCTGGCTGGCGGACGTGCTGCTGCGCAACGGCCGGGTCGCCGCCGGGTACACCGACATGTCCACCGGCAACGACGTCTCCCGCACCGCCTTCAGTGCCCGGGTGGAGCGCGACTCGCTCGTCCTCAACGGCCGCAAGGAGATCATCAACAACCTCGCCAGGGCCGAGGCCGTCACCCTGCTGGCCCGCACCCGGGAGGAGGCCGGCAGCCGCAGCCACTCCATGGTGCTGGTCGACATGGCGAGCGTCCCGCGCGACCGGCTGCGCTTCCTGCCGCGCTACCGGACCAGCGGGGTGCGCGCCCTGTACCTCGGCGGCCTGGAGTTCCAGGACTGCCCGGTGCCCGTGACCGCGGTCGCCGGCGGGTTCGGGGAGGCCATGGAGACCATCCTGCGGGCCTTCCAGGTCACCCGGGCGGTGCTGCCCGCGGCCGCGGTCGGCACGGTCGACCAGCAGCTGCGGACGGTGATGGACTTCGCGGTCCAGCGGCGCCTGTACGGACGGGCCGTCTCCGAACTGCCGCACGCCCGCTCCCTGCTGGCCGGCGCGTGGCTCGACCTGCTCGTCGCCGACAGCCTCGCCACCACGGTCTGCCGCGCCCTGCACGTGCTCCCCGGCCAGACCAGCGTCTACGCGGCGGCCGTGAAGTACCTGGTGCCGACGCTGATGCGCGAGGCGGTCGACGCCATGGCCGTCGTGCTGGGCGCGCGCTCCTTCCTGCGCGAGGGCGAGCACGGCGTCTTCCAGAAGCACCTGCGCGACCTCCCGGTGGCCTCGCTCGTCCACGCCGGCGGAACGGTCTGCCAGGCGACGATGATCCCCCAGCTGCCGCGGATGGCACGCGGCGGCTGGCTGAGCGACGGCGGCGCGCCGGCCGAGCTGTTCACCATGGACCGGGCCCTGCCGGAGCTGGACGCGGAACGGCTGAGCGTCATGGCGGGTCGTGAGGACCCGCTGATGGCGGCACTGCCGCAGGTGGCCGCCGAGCTGGCCGGGGACCGGGTGCTCGGCCCGCTGTGCGCCTCGCTGGTGGGAGAGCTGCGCCGGCTGAAGGAGCGGTTCGGCGAACTGGCCCCCCGGGACCGCACCCCGGTGGCCAGTGCGGGCACCTTCGTGCTGGCCGAGCGCTACGCGGTGCTGCTCGCGGCCGCCGCCTGCCTCGGCGTGTGGCGCCACAACGCGGACAACCCGGACCCGTTCCTGCGCGACACGGCCTGGCTCGCCGCCGCGCTGGGCCGGCTGGCCGGCCGGCTCGGCTGCGGACCGGAGACGGACGGCGTACCGGAGCCCGTCTTCGCCGAGCTCGCCCGCCGCCACGAGACCCGCCGCGGCTTCGACCTCACAGGCCGCCGACTGGCCTGACCCGAGCACCGGCCGGACGCCACCGGCCGCTCCACGTCCACGCGCAGACCCTCCGCGCATATCGGCTTTTTCATCCCAGAAGGGAGCCGGTGATGTCGACCTGTCATCAGCTTTCCCACGCCCAAGAGGCGCTGTGGTTCCTCTACGAACTCGACCCCGAGGGCAGCTCCTACAACACCGGCGTCGCCGTACGGGTGCTGTCCCCCATCGAACTGCCCGCACTCCGGGAGGCCGTCGCCGCCGCCGTCGCCCGGCACGAACTCGTCCACTCGCTGTTCGACAGGGTCGACGGGGTGCCCGTCAGCACCCCCCAGGCCCACGAACCCTTCGCCCTGCTGGTCGAGGACCTGGGCCCGGTCGGCGACGACGAACTGCGCACCGCCGTCCGCCGGGCGCTCAACGAGCCGTACCACCTGCGCGACCGCGGCGCCTTCCGCTTCGTCCTGCTGCGCCGATCCGAGACCGACGCGGTCCTGCTGATCGGCGGCCACCACATCGCCTCCGACGCCGTCTCGGACCTCGTCCTGCTGCGCGACATCCTCGCGGGCTACCAGCAGGCCGTCGCCGGCGAGGAGGCCGCGCCCGCCCCGGTCGCCTACACCCACGACACGTACGTCGCCGCCGAGCAGCGCCTGCTCTCCTCCCCGCGCGGTGCCCGCGCCGAGGCGTTCTGGCACGGTGTGATCGAGGGGGCGCAGCCCGCGCAGATCCCCACCGACCGCCCCCGCACAGCCGGGCCCACGCCCGTCGGCGCCACCCACCACCTGGAGCTCGACGCCGGTCAGGTCGAGGCACTGCGCACGGCCGCCCGTGCCTGCGGCGTGACCCTCTTCTCCTTCCTGCTGGGCGCCTTCCAGGGCCTGCTCCACCGCTACACCCGGCAGAACGACTTCCTCATCGGCTGCCCCACCACCACCCGGCTCTCCCCGCCGATGCGCGACGTCGTCGGCAACTACATCAACACCCTGGTCTTCCGCGGCAGCTTCGCCCCCGGAGCCACCTTCCGCGACGCCGCGACGACGGTCGACGGCCAGGTCCGCCAAGGCCTCGCCGCCGTCGGCTACCCCTTCGCGCGGCTCACCCGCACGGCCAACCGCCCGCGCACCAGCGCCGGCTCCTCGCTCTGCCAGATCACCTTCAACCTGATCGGTGTCGCCAAGCCCGACCCGCTGATGAAGCTGCTGCTGGACGGCGAGGGCGAGCACAACACCATCGAGCACCACGGCCTGACCATCAGCCCGTTCGAACTGCCCCAGGCCGAGGGCCAGCTCGACCTCGCGGTGAACGTCCGCCAGAGCAGCGACTGCCTGACGCTCGACTTCCGCTACAACGCCGTGCTCTTCGACCTGTCGACCATCGAGCGCTTCGCCTCCTACTACGTGCGCGCCCTGGACACCGCCGCCGCCGACCCGGACCAGGTCATCTCCCGGCTGCGTCTGGTCCAGGCCCCGGCGCCCTCCCGCCCGTCGGACCAGGAGGCCGTCCGTGTCTGAGCCGTCGGGGTCCGGCCTGCCGCTCCCGGACGGGGTCAGCCAGCGCACGCTGCGGGCCGGCGGGCGCAGCGTCCGGATCGCCGAGGCCGGTCAGGGCCCGCTCGTCGTCCTGCTGCACGGCTTCCCCGAACTCGCGTACTCCTGGCGACACCAGCTCGCCGGCCTGGCGGCGGCCGGGTTCCACGCGGTCGCCCCGGACATGCGCGGCTACGGCGGCAGCGACAGCCCCGAGGACGCGGCCCGGTACACGATCCACCACCTGGTGGGCGACGCGGTCGCGCTGATCGACGCGCTGGGCGAGGGCCCGGCGGTGCTGGCCGGCCACGACTGGGGCTCCCAGGTGGCCTGGCACACCGCCCTGATGCGCCCGGATCGGGTCAGGGGCGTGGCCGGCCTCAGCATTCCCTACCGGCCGCGCTCGCCGCTCAACCCGCTGCCCGCGATCCGGCGGGGTATCGGCGCGGGCCACTACATGCTGTACTTCCAGACGCCCGGCGTTGCCGAGGCGGAGCTGGAGCGCGACGTGGCCGCGTCCTTCCGCCGCCTGCTGAACGGCACCTCGGGATCGGCCCCCTACCGGGCGCCCGTCGTGCCGGACGGCGGCGGCCTGCTGGACCTCTACCCCGAGCCCGCCGTACTGCCCGGCTGGCTCAGTGAGGACGAACTCTCCGTCTACACGGCCGAGTTCACCAGGACGGGCTTCACCGGAGGGCTGAACTGGTACCGCAACCTCGACGCGAACTGGGATCTGACCGCCCCGTACCAGAAGGCGGCCGTCCAGGTGCCCGCCCTCTACCTGGCCGGTGAGGAGGACTTCGTGATCAAGGGCGCGGACCCCGCCCGGCTGGAGTCCGAACTGCGGCAGTGGGTCCCCGACCTGCGCGAGATGCTCCTGCTCCCCGGCTGCGGCCACTGGATCCAGCAGGAACGCCCGGAGGAGGTCACGGCCGCCCTCGTCGCCTTCGCCCGGTCGCTGAGCTGACCGACCAGCCCCACCCCTTCCTTCGTTCCGTCCCCTTTCCGTTACCACTTCAGATGTCGAGGAGACACACCGATGACCACTGCCGCGATGACCACCGAGATCCAGCAGGCGCCGATCGCCGAGTGGCTGAGGGAGAAGGTCGCCTTCTACCTCGAGGAGCCGGTCGACTCCATCCGGACCGACACCAAGCTGGCCGAGTACGGCCTCGACTCCCTCCACGGCCTCACCCTGTGCGGCGAGATCGAGGACGAGTTCGGCATCGAGGTCGCACCGACCCTGGTCTGGGACTACCCGACCGTCGATGCCCTCTCCGGCCTGCTCGCGGAGATGCTCGCGGAGCACGGCAACCGGACCGCCTGACCCCCCGTGGCCGGACCGCGCGGGCGACCACGCGGTCCGGCCGACTGCCCGAGGCCGCCGACCGGCTCCCCCCGCACCAACAGAAAAGGAGTGAACCAGTTGCTGGTGATGACTCGCACAGCCGAGCCGGCGGAGACCGCCCGCCCCGGTGAACCGGCCGAACCGAGCACGTACACACGGCTCATCGACCTCCTCGACCGGTCCGGGTGCCGTTACCGGATGATCCACCACGCGGCGGAAGGCCGTACGGACGTGGCCAGCGTCCTGCGCGGCCACCCCCTGCAACAGGCCGCCAAGTGCCTGGTCCTGCAGGTCAGGACACCCGGCCGGGGCACACGCCACGCCCTCGCCGTCGTCCCCGGCGACCTGCGGGTCGACGTGGACGCCGTCCGGGACCTGCTGGGCGGCACGCGCGCCGGATTCGCCTCCCTGGAACGGGCCGAGCGCCTCACCGGATGCCGGAGCGGATCCATCGTGCCGTTCGCGTTCCACCCCGACCTGGAACTGATCGTCGACCCGGAACTCCTCGAAAGCCCGCGGCTCTATTTCAACGCGGCCCGCCTGGACCGCTCCGTGGCCCTGGACACCGGCGACTACTTCGACCTGGCACGTCCACGAGTAGAACCGGTGGCCGAACGCCCCGCCTGAAATTCCCGGCAGGCCCGGAAGTAGAAGAAAAATATAGCCGCGGTGGCGACAGTGGTCCTCGGTGCTGCCCAGGGCGTCCCGGTTCCTGGTTGATCACACGAGGAGAGACGACAATGCCATCAATCCCGGCCCCGGGCACACGGATCGCTGCCATGGGGCACTACCTGCCCGGCACCGTCCTGACCAGCGAGGCGGTCGCCGAACGGCTGACCGTCGACGCGGAGTGGATCCTGACCCGCACCGGGATCAGCGAACGCCGCATCGCCGCCCCGGACGAGACGGTCGCGGACATGGCCGTCGCGGCCGCCCACGACGCCCTGGCCAACCTCGCCCGGGACCGGGACGGCCTCGACTCCGCCTCCGACATCGACACGGTGATCGTGGCGACCGCCAGCGCGGAGTCGACCATGCCGGCCGTCGCCGCCCGGGTCGCCGGACGGCTCGGCCTGGCCGCGCCCGCCGCGTTCGACGTCAACAGCGCCTGCGCCGGCTTCTGCCACGCGCTGGCCGTGGCGGACTCCCTGATCAGGTCGGGCACCAGCCGGGGCGCCCTGGTGATCGGCGCGGACAAGGCCAGCTCCTGGCTGGACTGGTCCGACCGGGACACCGCCGTGCTCTTCGCCGACGGCGCGGGCGCGGCGGTGGTCCTGCCGCACCACCGCCGCGCCATCGGCCCGGTGGTGTGGGGCAGCGTCGGCGAGCACGCCGACCGGATCGTCATCGACCCCGACACCCGCGTCCTGCGCCAGGACGGCCGCGCCGTCTACCGCTGGGCGACGAGCCTGGGCCCCATCGCCGCCCGGATCTGCGCGGACGCCGGCATCCGGCCCGCCGACCTGGCCGGCTTCGTGCCCCACCAGGCCAACCTGCGCATCATCCGGGCCCTGGCCAACCACCTCGACCTGTCCGGCGTGCCCGTCGCCACCGACGTGGCGACCACCGGGAACACCATGGCCGCGACCGTCCCGATCGCCCTGTCCCGCATGATCAACCGCGGCGACATCGACACCGGCGGCGACGTCCTGCTCTTCGGCTTCGGAGCCGGCCTCACCTACGCCGGACAGATCGTCCACCTCGACCCCGTCCCCGCGGTCATCCCCGTCCCCGTGGCCAAGCCCGTTCCCGCGGTCAAGCCCGTCCCCGCCTTCAACCCCGTCGCCGCGGCCAGCCCCGTCGCCCAGGCCCTCACCGCCTGGATCACCTCCGCGATTCCCCAGCCCGTTTTCTGACCCCCATTTTCCACTCCGCCTTTCCCCTGGCCAGGGGAAAGGCGGAGTGAATGCGGGGTGTATAGGAGCGGCATAGCGCCGCTCGGAATTCTGGACCGCATGACCAGATACAAGCGGCATTTCCTCGTCGCCGTCACGGCGGCCGTATCGACGTTCCTGCTCCTCACCTCGGCGACGCCGTCATCGGCCGCGACCCAGGCCACCACCCCGTGCGGCTACTCCGAAGCCGCCGGCCACTCCTACTGGAACAACTGCGGCACCACCAGCGCCTACATCGTCGTGGGTTACCGCTCCGTCCCGGACACCGGCATGTGCATGGCCCCGGGCGTCACCGAGATCCTCGCGCTCGACCAGATCGTCTTCGCCACGTACCAGCGTGCCTGCTGACGGACCGCCCAGCAGACGGTGCGCCGCCCACGTCCGCCCACCCGTGGACGTGAGCGGCGCGCCGGTCGGTCGACCACGCGGTCTCCCCCTCGGGGCTTTCGGTGCCGTCAGCGGCACCAGCGAGTGCCGAAGACCGCACAGACGTCGGCGGACCGGGTGCGGACGCCGGACTGCCTGCCGAACGTGAGGCTGTTGTCGACGTAGTGCTCACAGCCGGCGGTGTCCAGGGCCGTGATCAGTTCCTCGCGGAGCACAGTGGCCTCGAACGACCCCGATTCAGGCACTGTCGGACCCGCCAGGGAACGGCTTCTCCTTCTTCACGTCGTGACGCGTATGCAGGCTCTGAACGCCCCAGCGCGCCCCGAGCCGGGATTCGTGGAACGTGCCGTTGCCGAGCATCGCGAACAGGACGTTGGCCCGGCGTCTGGCCAGGCAGAGGAGGGCCTGGCGGTGGTGGCGGCGTCCAAGGTCACCGTGCCACATGGCGTCGGAGCCGTTCGGCACCCTCACGGACACGTCGTGATTCAACGGAAGTGGGCTTCGCAGTGCCGGCCTCGACCCGCAGACCGTTCAACCCGGTGTGCGAAGACCTTCCCGTAGTGCCTCGGCTCGGCGGTCACTGTACGGAGCCAGGAGTACTTCGGCCTCAGCCCGGGCAGCCAGTGCCCGCTTGCTGTGTCCGCTTCGTTCCAGTGCATGGGCCAGGTGGCTCAGGACTGTGGCAACGATGACGGGGTTCGCGTGTTCGCGGGCGAGTGCCGCTGCTGACAGATGGAAGTCGGCGGCTTCACCGGCGCGGCCCAGATGTTGTAGGGCCTGTCCGATTCCGTCGTAGATCAGCGCCTCTATACGCCTGTTGCCCATGGTCAGGGTGAGATCCACGCACTGCCGGTAGATGTTCAGTGCCTGCTCGCTCTCGCCACGTGCCAGAGCCAGTGCTGCCTGTTCATGGAGGACGCCGTACTCCAGTGCATGGAAGACCAGTCCGTCGGCGACGATTGCGGCTGCCGCATTCAGGTGCTCCTCAGCGTGTGCGAACCGCCCCATTTCCCGGAGGGCACCGGCAAGGCAGAGCGACAAGTCGCCGTGCATCCGCAACTCGAGGTCGGCCTGGCGGCAGATTTCCAGGGCTTGCCGTGCCAGGTCGGCTGCTTTCCTGGGCTGTCCCAGTTCGCGGTAGGCGCTGGCCAGGTTGTTCAGCGCGACGGCGCTCCACCCCTGGTGCTTCTGTTCGCGGGCCAGGGCGAGGGTCAGCTCGAGGTACTCCACGGCTGTGCTCAGCTCGCGCAGCTCCAGGTGGATCCGGCCCAGACTGTTGGCCGCTTCGAGTGTGCCGAGTTGCTCGCCGAGTTGCCGGTGGAGGTCGAAGGCGGCGCGGAAGCAGTCGGCGGCCGGCCCCAGTCTGTTGTGCTTCCGAAGGGCGTAGCCCATGATCTGCCGCATAGCCGCTTCGGCGCAACGGTCGCTTGAGCGTCGCGCTGCTGCGAGCCCGAGTCGAGCGGTTTCGAGTTCGTCGTCCACGGCGCTGTTCGCGTCATGTAGCGGATCCAGTGTTGTGGGAAGTTGCCAGGTGATCTCGTCGAGACCAGCGGCAGCCGTGGCCCGTACGAGAGCCAGCAAATTGGTCCGCTCTGTGAGGTACCAGTCCACCGCCTCTGCGTAACCGGTAAAGGTGAGGGGCTCGACTGTGGGCTCGGCAGGCCCTGAGATCTGTGAGGGGTGGAGGCGCTGCACGGTGCGGACGGCGGCGTCGGCTGTGTACAGGTACCACTGGGAGACGCGGGTCAGGGCTGCACGCTGTTGCTCGCGGCTCTCTTCCTGGCGGGCCTGGTCGGCGGCGTAGGCACGCAGCAGGTCGTGGAACTGATAGCGGGCGGAGCCCGTCTGCTCCAGGAGGTGCGCGCCAGCCAGTAGATCGAGGTGATGCCGGATCTGACGGTGTGTGTGGCCGGTGAGGGCGGCGGCTGTGGCGGTGCCGAACTCAGGTCCGGGGTGCAGGCCCAGGAGGCGAAAGACGCGCGCGGATGGTGCGGGCAGGGTGCGGTAGGACCAGGCGAAGACGGAGCGCACCGCATCGGCTTCCGAGTCGTCGCCGGTGGTCAGGACGTTCCAGAGAGAGGAACCCTCTCGTAGGTCGGCGATCAGGTCGGTCAGGGGCATGTGGGGGCGGGCGGCGGCGCGTTCGGCGGCGATCCGCATGGCCAGCGGCAGCCGGGCGCACAACCGGGCGAGTTCGGCCAGCTGTTCGGGCTCGTCCCGGTGGCGGTACTCGGAGGTGGCGGTGGTGAGCAGGTCGACGGCTTCGGGTTCCGTGAGCAGGCCAAGGGTGAGGCGGTGTGCACCGTCGCGGGCGGAAAGACCGGACAAGCGTCCGCGGCTGGTGGCCACCACCAGACAGCCGGCGTTGCCGGGCAACAGCGGACGGACCTGTTCCACGGTGGAGGCGTTGTCGAGTACCACCAGTACCCGGCGCTCCGCGAGCAGTGAGCGGTACAGTTCCGTCCGTTCCTCCTGACGCCTGGGGACCGCGTTCGGTGCGATGCCCAGGGCGTGCAGGAAGCGCTCCAGTGCTGCCTCGGGGGCCACCGGCGGGCCCGGGTCATAACCGCGCAGGTTGACGAACAACTGCCCGTCGGGGAACCGGTGGCGCACCCGGTGGGCGAAGCGCACCGCGAGCGAGGTCTTGCCCGCCCCGGCGGTTCCTGCAACCACCACCAGCCGCGTACCCGCGCCCGGCGCGGTGGCCTCCAGTGCTTCCAGACGCTCAAGCTCGGTCGCGCGACCCACGAAGCCGGGCGCCTCGCCGGGGAGCTGACGCGGCACCGGCCATTCATGCTGTTGGCGAGGCCAGGCGCCCGGCGCCGGGGGCGCGGTGTGGTAGTAAACGACCTGCTGGGCGTGGCCGACAGCGAAGCCGCCGTTCTCGGCGGAGACGGCTGGGCACCCGACGGTGGGCGGGGACAGTGTGGCGCCGGGCCCGCTCAGCCCTGGGGCGGACCCGGCAGCGGGGGGTTTCCCAGCGTCACGTCCCCCATCCGAAGGGCGGCCACCGACCCGTGATCGGCCCGAACGTCCACGCTCCCGCCCACCGCCGCACCGTGGTCTCCCGCCGACACCACGCCGCTGGCAGCTTGCTCCTGGACCAGGGCCCGCAGCTCTGCCGCGGCGTGCTCACGTTCCGCCCCGGCCACGCCCTCCAACAGGCTCTCGAACCTGGTCTGCCAAGCTACCTCCTGGCGCAGCCGTACCTGTTCGGCCCCGGCTGATGCCGACACCTGCAACGCGCTGGCCGTACCGTCCAGTCGCTCCAACTCCACGCGCTCGCGCTCACCGTCTCCACGGCCCAGCAACCGAGCTATCCGCGTCCGCAGCCCGTCCCACGCCTGCGTCCCAGCTGCCTGGACCACAGCCGTCCCACCCGCCGTGGCCAACGCCATCAGCGCCTCCTCCAGCATTCCCGCCCTCTCGCTCGCACCGATGTCGTAGCCCTTCGACCCTAGCTCCGTAACAGCGCCCTTCGGAGGCGACTTCGAAAAGACACCACGACTGTTGAAAGAGCTTGGGCCCCGCGGACGATGCGACCGTCGTCACCGCCGTCCAACTACGCGACATGGTGGACCGGTTGACAGAAGCCGGGCAGTGGCATGAAGGCGACGCCGAGATCCCGGTCGTCATGGACTCCGGCTACGACGTCGCCTACCTCTCCCATGCCCTGGCCGACCTCCCGGTGGTGCTGGTGGGACGCCTGCGGTCGGACCGCGTGATGCTCCGCGACGTCGGCCACGCGCGCTCCGGCCCGAAGGGCGGCCGGCCCCGCAAGCACGGCGGTGTCCTCACCTTCGCCAAGCCCGACACCTGGCACCAGCCCGACGTCACCACGGCCACGGACACCACCCGCTACGGCACCGCCGAGACAATCGCCTGGGATCGGATGCACCCCAGACTCACCCATCGCGGCCCCTGGCTGGACCATGCGGAAGAGGAACTGCCGATCCTGCATGGCACGTTGATCCGCCTCAAGGTCGAGCGTCTGCCGGGCGACCGCAACCCGAAACCGGTCTGGCTGTGGTGCTCGGCCACCGCCGCCACCGGTGCGGACGTGAACCGTTGGTGGCAGTCGTTCCTGCGCAGATCCGACCTGGAGCACACGTTCAGACTGATGAAGCGGACGCTCTGAGGTTCCCCCGAGGTGCGGAAGGTTGTCGGAGATGGCCTGATAGGTCATGAGAAGGGAGCCTTTGTGATGGCTGCTCAGATGAAGTACCCGCCCGAGTTGCGGCGGCGTGCGGTGGAGATGTACCGCTCTGCCGACCCGAAGCCGGTGATCCGACAGATGGCCCGCGACCTCGGAGTGCACCACGAGGCCCTGCGAAACTGGATCCGCCAGGACGAGGCCGACCGGGGCGAGCGCGACGACCGGCTGACCACCGCAGAGAAGGAGGAGCTGGCCGCGCTGCGCAAGGAGAACGCCGAACTGCGACGCTCGTGCGAGATCCTCAAGGCCGCCTCGGCTTTTTTCGCCCAGGAGCTGTGCGCCACGAGGCGCCGTGTTGATCGAGAGGCGGTGGGAGACCGTCTCCGTCAGGTCGTCGTAGCGGCCTGATCGAAGCTGGGGGGCAGCCTGATCCGGGGAACGCCGGTGAGGGTGGCAAGCGGCCCCGACGAAAGCGGGACGTGCTGGAACTGCCAGACAGTGCGGGTCCGTTCAGCGAGGTCAGAAGGTGTAGCGAGAGCGAACCAGTGGTTGAAGCCCCGTAACAGCGAAGCCGGGTCAAATCTGGTGGATATGGGCCGGTGTGCAGTGCGTGAGGTCCGGGCCTTTCGGCTCGGGACTCAACTCCGAAGCCGTTTAGCTCTGTCGGTGGGGAGGCCACGTTGAATGTCTGCGGCGTAGACGTGGCGATGCTGCCGGGGTAGAGCTGGGCGCCTCCCTGATCGATCGATCACATGGTGAACGTGGGAACCATCCGCGGTCGCCCTCCCGCCGGGCATCCAGTCCGGAGGTGGGCAGGTCCGTTGCCGGCTGATGGCCGCGTGATGGGGCGGAGGCCCCGTAGTAGTCGCGGGAGTGACGACCCGCCGAGGAGGCCGTGAGAGACGGCCGCAGGGCGAAGGGGGCCAGCAAGTTGGCAGTTGACGTTGCTGGAATGTCAGGAGGTTCGTCGCCGGTGAACACCGACGATCTGGAGTCCGCCCTGTACGGGGCGGAGCTGCGGGTACTGAAGATCCAGACCAAGCTGCACCGTTGGGCTCGTGATGATTCCCATCGCAGGTTCGACGACCTTTACAACCTCGTTTCCGATCCCGGCTTCCTCTTGGTGGCCTGGGATCGGGTGAGGGGTAACAAGGGTGCCCGCACGGCCGGAGTGGACGGGCGTACGGCCCGTTCCGTCGAGGCCGCGCAGGGTGTCGAGGAGTTTCTCGACGAACTTCGGTCGCAGGTGAAGGACCGTAGTTTCCGCCCGCTTCCGGTACGGGAGCGCATGATCCCGAAGGGTGACGGGAAGATGCGCCGCCTGGGGATCGCGACCATCGCCGACCGGGTGGTCCAGGCATCCTTGAAGCTGGTGTTGGAGCCGATTTTCGAGGCGGATTTCCTCCCGTGTTCCTACGGGTTCCGTCCGAATCGCCGGGCTCATGACGCGGTAGCCGAGGTACGCTACCTCGCTTCGCGGCCACGCAACTATGAGTGGATCGTGGAGGGCGACATCACGGCCTGCTTCGACGAAATCTCACACTCGGCCCTGATGGACCGGGTGCGGCGACGGGTCGGAGACAAACGCGTCCTGGATCTGGTGAAGGCTTTCCTCAAGGCGGGCATCCTCGGTGAGGACCGGCTGCTGCGGGAGACCACCGCCGGAACCCCACAAGGGTCGATTCTCTCGCCCTTGCTCAGCAATGTGGCGCTTTCCGTCCTGGACGAGTACATCGCCCAGGCGCCGGGAGGTCCGAGTGCTGGGAAGGTGGACCGCGCCAGACGGCACCGCCATGGTCTGCCCAACTACCGCCTTGTTAGGTACGCGGACGACTGGTGCTTGATGGTCTTCGGCTCGAAGTCTGATGCCGAGGTCCTGCGTGGGGAAATCACCGAGGTCTTGTCCACGATGGGCCTGCGCCTGTCACCGGAGAAGACTCTGATCACCCATATCGATGAGGGCTTGGACTTTCTCGGGTGGCACATCCAGCGCCACCGCAAGCAAGGGACCAGGCAGCACTACGTCTATACCTACCCCGCGAAGAAGGCTGTCCAGGCCGTGAAGCGGAAGGTCAAGACGTTGTGCCGAGAGGTCGAAGTGAACCAGCCGTTGGACGACCTGCTGCGTCGGCTGAACATGGCGCTGCGGGGCTGGTGTGCGTACTTCCGGCCCGGGGTGTCCTCCGTAACCTTCGCCTACCTGAGTCACTACACGTGGCAGACGGTATGGCGATGGATGCGGCGCAAACACCGTCGGTCTACCTGGAAGGAACTCCGCAACCGCTATTGCGGCGGCGGATGGTGGCCCACCAGCGAGAACAGGGAGCTGTTCGACCCCGAGAAGGTAGGCACAACCCGCTACCGCTATCGAGGATCCGTCATCCCGGCCCCCTGGGCCATCGCAGGATGAGAATGTCCAACACGCAGCCCATTTCGGGACTTGTGGAGAGCCCGGTGCATTGAGAGGTGCCCGCCGGGTTCGGGAAGCGGTCCGGGGAAACGGTCCGGTCGAAAGACCGGAACCGCGCCCCGGGCCGACTTTCACCGACCCGACCCGGCGACGGTACTGAAGCTCATCGACGAGCACCAGCACCGCTTCGGGGCCGAGCCCGTCCTCCGGGAACTGCACATCCCCGCCTCCACCTACTACCGCTGGCGCCGCGAGACCGTCGAGCCCTGCGAACGCAAGCGCCACGACGCCGAACTCACCGAACACATCCGCCGCATCCACGCCAACTCCGACGCCACCTACGGCTCCCCGCGTGTCCACGCCGTCCTGCGACGAGAGGGCACCCGGGTCGGCCGCAAGCGGGTCGAACGCCTGATGCGCCAGGCCGGACTGCAGGGCGTCAGCCCGCGCCGGCCCCGCTCCTTCACCCGCCGCGACCCAGCGGCCGACCTCGCTCCGGACCTGGTCCAGCGCGACTTCACCGCCGACGCCCCGAACCGGCTGTGGGTGGCCGACATCTCACTGATCCCCACAGGTGAGGGCCCGTGGTGGCTGGCCACGATCCGCGACGCCTTCTCCCGCCGCATCGTGGGCTGGCACACCTCGGAGCGCGCGGACGCCGACCTCGTCCTCACCGCCCTGGAATACGCCCTGCACGGCCGGCCCGTCGAGCCCGGGAAACTGATCCACCACAGCGACCACGGCTGCCAGTACACCTCCATCAAGCTCACAACCCGCCTGCTGAAAGCAGGAATTGAGGCGAGCATGGGCACGGTCGGGGACTCCTACGACAACGCCCTGGCGGAGAACTTCTGGAGCGTCCTGAAGACCGAGTGCGTGCGCCGCACGACCTTCGCGACCCGCACCGACGCCGACCTGGCGCTGTTCGCCTATATCGACGGCTGGTACAACACCCGCCGCATCCAAAAACGTCTCGACTGGCTCAGCCCCGACGAGTATGAGGCCAAGTACTACGCCGACCAGGCGACGGCCGAATCAGTGGCCGTCGAACCACCCACACCCACCCTGACCAGGTAATCAACACCTCCCGCTCAGCGGGGGAAGCTCACCCCGGCTGGCACCACCACGTCACGCTGGTCTCCCTCGCCCACGCGTTCTGCACCCTGCGCAGACTGGCCACCGCCCCAAAAGACGCGGGGCCGGCCTGAGCCTTTACCAGGTCGTCCGCGAGCTCCAGATCCTTCTGGCGACCTGGGCCGGCGCCTGCCCCACCTGCCACCGCGACATACCCACGCGATAACAGACCTGACCAAGCCCTACTAGCGTTGTGGTTGGCCTCGGTCCCGTTCGTATGGTTGGGCCGCCCGGGGGTGCCGGGTGGGCTGGTCCCTGCTGTCGGTAGCTGGTGACAAGATCACCGGTATGAGTTTCGTACGCACCACTCCACCGCGGCCTGTCGAGGTGACAGCGGTCTTCCCCGAGCTGGCGCCGTTGGCACGCACTGCGATACGGCTGCATCCGCGTCCGGGGTCTCCTTCGGTTCGGGACAGCTCGGTCGGCGGGCCGTTGCTGTGGCCGGCAGGAGAGCCGTGGCCGCACTGCGAGGACGCGCACCTGCACGTAGACACTGGATTCCGCCGGTCACCGACCGAAGTGCGGCTCGAGAGAGCCTTGCGGTACCGGTGGCGCCCTGACCTCGAGTCCACGCTCACGCCCGAGGAAGAGGCTCTCAAGGAGCGTAATGCCGCGTGGCTTGCCGAACGGTTCGAAGCCGGCCTTCCCGGTCCGGCGGAATGCCCGGTCCCGATGTTGCCCGTGGTTCAGTTGTTCCTGCGCGACGTACCCCTGTTGCGGCCGCCCGGGCAGGCTGATCTGCTTCAGATTCTCTGGTGCCCGTATGAGCACGATCCGGACTACAAGCCGGCGACCGCACTGTTCTGGCGGTCCGCCGCGGACGTCGGCGACGTCCTCGTCGCACCACCGGAACCGTACGAGGCTGACTATCCGGGTTACGTGCCGCAGCCGTGCCTGCTGGCACCGGAAGCGATCACCGAGTACCCCAACAGCCTTGACCTGAGCCCGGAGCTGCAGGAGATGCTGGAGGACTGGAACAGGTGGCAGGCGGGCGGCGCCGACCTGGCCAGCTCCTACGCGGCGTATCCGCGCGACTTCTACTCCATCCATCTGGGCAACGCACCCGGTTGGAAGGTCGGCGGCTGGCCCCCGTGGGGCCGCACCGACCCGATCGACCTGTACTGCGCTCTATGCGAGGCGCAGATGGTCCCGCTGCTGACGATCGCTTCCTTTGAGTGGGACGGCGGCGAAGGCTGGGTGCCGCAGGAGGACCAGGCCAACGCCGCCGGCGCTCACTACGCGGGCCAGAACCCCTCGCAGCCGACGGGGGTAGAAGTAGGCAGCACGGACAACATGCAGATCTACGTCTGCCCGACCTCCCCCGAGCATCCGCACACCGAGTTGATCCAATGAGTGGCTGCGTAGGTGAAGAACGGGTTCTGGTCCAACTTCTGTGGAGAAGTCACGCTATGTAGTTTCTCGGGACTGGATGGCCCGTCGTGACTCGTTGACAGACCTGTTTGGGATCATGCCCGCATGGACTTCGACCTCGCCCCACCAACCGGCGTCGGCCCGTTGCGGATCGGTATGACTCGGCAATCAACCAACGAGG
Organism: Kitasatospora sp. NPDC001261; assembly: GCF_042896795.1. Taxonomy (NCBI): domain Bacteria; kingdom Bacillati; phylum Actinomycetota; class Actinomycetes; order Kitasatosporales; family Streptomycetaceae; genus Kitasatospora; species Kitasatospora sp. NPDC001261. Next base: position 84,377 of record NZ_JBIAXP010000012.1, on the reverse strand, counting down.
CGCTGGACTCGCTCCGCGATCTCGCCGCGATTTCGGAGTCCGACCGGCCGGGGCAGCATGTCTTCCGTCCCAGTGGACTGATGGTCAGCATCCACTGCACGCGTGACGTGCTCGAAGCTGTTGAGCTCGGGAGGCCGTCGACTCGGACAGACCGAGTCGTCTTCCGGGGCCTGGACGTGTTCGCGATCCCGGCCCGCGAGCTGGTGCGACGCATGGGCGAGTACACCTCGATCGAGGTAGACCCCGACGACCCAGCGTCTTTCGTCGCCTCCGACCTGCTCCTGAGCTTCTGGCGCCCGTTCGCGGCCGACGACGAGCCAGAGGAAGAGCAGGGCTACTACTTCAGCTCGGTCCTGCTGGCACGGCCTGGCTACTACGACACCCCTGCTCAGGCTGCGGAGCGGCTTGTCAACGGCCATCACGCTCGCCCCACTGGCGGCCGGAGTCCCGCCCCACCTGCGGTCTTCAAGACCGCCCCGGTGGCGGCCAGATAATCTCCCCGCCTGATCTGATGCTGATCAGCTGAAGGGCTTCACCCCCTTGCCAGTGGTGGCCTGGGTGAGCCGGTAGCTGTCACCCTGGGTGACGACGATGTGGGCGTGGTGCATGAGCCGGTCGACCGTGGCGGTGGCCAGGGTCTTGGGCATGATCTCGTCGAACCCGGAGGGGTGGAGGTTGCTGCTGACCGCGACCGAGCGCCGTTCGTAGGCCGCGTCGACCAGCCGGTAGAAGCCCTCGGCGGCGTCCGGCGAGACGGGCAGCAGACCGATGTCGTCCACGATGATCAGGTCCGAGCGGATGATCCGCGACAGCGCCCGGGCGATCGAGTCGTCCGCCCGGTGCCGGCGGACCAGCGCGCCCAGGTCCTCAATGGTGAACCAGGCGACCGTCATCCCGGACTCGACCGCGGCCTGGCCGAGCGCCTCGGTGAAGTGGCTCTTGCCCGTGCCCGACGGACCACAGACACAGAGATTCTCCCGACGTCCCACCCACTCAAGGGACTTGAGCGCGTCCTGGGTCTGCCTCGGGATCGCGGAGGCGGTCTCGTCCCAGTCGCCGAAGGTCTTGCCGCTCGGGAAGCCGGCCCGCTTGCGGCGGGTGTGCAGGTTAGCACGGTCGCGGCCGGCGGCCTCTTCCGCCAGAAGGACCCTCACCACCTCGGCCGGATCCCAGCGTTGGGCCTTCGCGGTGGGGATGATGTCGGTCAGCGAGCGGCGGATGTGCGGGAGCTTGAGCCGCTTGGTCAGTTCGATGGCCTCGGCCAGCGGGTCGCCGTTGGTGCCGTGGACGGTGCGGAGCGGGGTGGCCATCAGGACGGGTCGCTTTCGTTGTGGTCGAGCAGGGTGTTGAGGCCGAAGGAGGACCAGGCGGAGGTGCCCGGCTGGAGCGAGTGCTCCTCGCTGCGGCGGGTGGGTTCGGCCTGTCCGTGGACGGCCTGGTAGTCGAGGATCGAGAGCAGGTCCTTGTCCGCGAAGCGGCCGGTGACCGCGGCGGTGCCCAGCGCCCGGTCGACCTCCCCGGCCGAGAAGAGCTTCGAGAGGGCGACGGCCTCGGCCATCTTCGCCTTGATCCGGCGGGTGCCGGAGGCGGCGGCCTCGACCAGCCAGCTCGCGGCGCCGGGGCCGAGCCCGAGGAAGGCGACCTCCTCGGCGTTGGTCGCCTTCGGCGTGCGGTCGGCTTCCTTGTCCTCGCGCGGCGGGTAGTGCGCGTCGTCCAGCACGGGCGAGCCCGGCTTGCCGGCCGGGTGCCGGGCGACCTCCTGGGCCGAGCCGCGCTCGTCGACCGCGGTGACGATCAGCTCCTCGCCGTGGAAGCGGGCCCAGACCCGGGTGTCGATCAGCTCGTGCGGGACCGAGTAGCGCACCGCCTCGACCGAGATCGTGGAGTCCCAGTTGACCCGGCGGGTCGTGCCGAACGCCGCGGTGAACGGCTGCCGGGGCAGCGGGTGCAGCCGCTGTTGCTCCTCAGCCAGCCGGTCGACGGGCTTGCGCCTGGTCTCCCGGTGCGGGCGGGAATTGACCTCGTCGCAGAACTGGCGGCAGGCCGCCTCCAGTTCGCCGAACGTGCGGAACTCCTCGCGCAGGTTCACGTCCTTGGGCACCAGGTCGGCCTTCGCGATCCGCACCGTCGCCTCCGAACCGCCCTTGGACTCCGGGTCAGCCGGCACGCAAGTACGAATGGTCGTGCCGTAGTGCCGGGCGACCTCCACGATCTCCGGGTTGCGGACTGCGATCCCGGCGACGTGGTCGGTGGTCACCGTCTTCTCGTTGTCGGTGAGCACGTAGGCCGGCACCCCGCCGATCCGCCGCAATGTGGCGTCCAGGCAGGCGGTGACCGTCGGCAGGGTCTTGTCCCAGATCGGGATCACCACCCGGAACCGGGACCAGGCCAGCCACGCGCAGAACAGTGTGGTCTTGCGGCCCTTGATCACCGGCCCGTCGCCGAAGTCGTACTGCAACCAGAGCCCGGGCTCGGTCACCCACGGCCGGTAGACACGGCGCCGACCGGCCTTGAACTGGGCTTTCGCCTCGGCGACGGTTCGGCGGGTGGTGCGTTCCCCGCCTGTGAAGCCCATCGCGGTGATCCGCCGGTGCACCACGTCCGCGCGGATGCGGCCCTGCGAGCGGACCACCAGCTCCTCGATCTTCGGAAGGTAGTCGTCGATCGCCCGGGCCCGGTGACGGCGCTGGCCCGGCTCGTGGCCGGCCTCGCGCATCTTCACGTACCGGGCCACCGTGTGGTGGTCGCACCCGGCCAGCTCGGCCGCAGCACGGTAACTGCCTGTGAGGTCGAACGCCTCCAGGATTTCCATGATCTCCCTGCTGTTCTTCACCCGCTCCAGCGTCGCCGAGCGGGACTACTCGGGGCGAGCGGGGAGATATCTGGCCGTACTCGGGGAATCCCGTGGCCGCAGATTGCGCCGTATGTGGCCGCCAGCTGGGAGGATGCCACGGCCGCCGTCACGGCTCCTGCAGGGCTCGTGACTGTCCTGTCAGGATGCCAGCAGGACTCGCTTCCGCAAGAGGCCGAAGCCGGCCCGGCCGTACATCTGTCGCTTGATCATTTTGATCCGGTTGACGTGGCCTTCGACGACGCCGGAGCTCCACGGCAGTGTGAGGCCGGCGGTGACAGCGGCGAGATCGCGTTCGAGGCCGTTGACGGAGGCGTGGAGGCTGGGTAGGTCGTCGGCGCGAACCGCCTTGATCCACTGTGGGAGCTGGTCGCCCTGGAGCTGGGCGAGCATCTTCCCGAACGCGCGGACGTGCCCGGTGAGGGCATCCAGTTCGGGGCAGCCAGCGAGGACGGATTTGAGCTTCAGGCGCTCGCTCTCCGGCAGGGTGTCGGGGTGGGTCAGGATCCAGCCGGTGACCGTGCGCGGGGACGGCGGACGGGCGGCCGGTGCGGTCGGGGATGTGCGGAACGGCTGGAGATAGGCGCGAACGGCTCCGTAGCCGCCCGTGTAGCCGTGTCCCTTGATCTCTTCCCAGAGGGTCCAGGCGTTCGTGCAGCCTTCGGCCCACCGGTCGTGCAGGTGGGCCTTGAAGTCGTCGAGCTTGCTCCTGCGGTTCTGCCACTGCCCTTGGAACAGGTCTTCCGGCCTCGCGGCGTCGGCCAGCCGTTGGACGGTTCTGTAGGTCATGCCGAGATGGCGCTGGATCGAGCGTCGGCTGTGGCCGGCGGCCAGCAGCGCGTGGACGGTGGCGTGCTTGGCGCGGGTGCGGTCGGCGAACCGGTGCCCGGTGGGCCATGGCGACCCGCTCTCGGCCGGTGCCGGAGCCTTCTCCGGTTCCGAAGCGGTGAAGGTCGCGCGGAGGCACGGACGGTGGCGGGAAACGCACCGCTCGGCCGCTTCACCAAGGTTGCGCCACAGGTGGAACCTGTCGGCGACCTGGACCGCAGTGGGTGCCCCGATCCTGGCGCCCTCGGCGAAGAACGGGGCACGGTCCCGGCAGACAACCTCGATCCCCGGGCGCTCGGCCAGCCAGGCCGCGACCGTGCCTGCCTCGCGATCCGGCAGGAGGTCCACCGGCCTGCCGGTTTCGACGTCGACCAGCACGGTCCCGTAGACACGGCCCTTGCGCATCGCGTACTCGTCGACGCCGACCACACGCGGGACCTGTGGCTGAGGTTCCGGGAGGGCGTCGACCAGCCGCAGGACCGTGTTCCGGCTGACCCTCGCCCCGAACACGTCGGCCAGCCGGGCACCGGCGCGACCGGCCAGGGCGAGGCCGCCCTCGGCCAGCACCGACCGCATTCGTTCGGTCCGCTGGCTGTACCGCCGGGTCAGGCCCGCGACCTGCTCAACGAACGTCCGCCGCCCGCAGGAGACGACCACGCACGTGAAGCGCCGAACACGAAGTCGCAGCACCACCCGCCGTCCCGCCACGGGCAGGTCAGCTGGAAAGCGCAGGTAAGAGCCGTGCAAACGTTCCGACCAGCTCCCGCAGCCCGGGCACCGAGGCCCGGCCGTCCGGCATCTGACACCGACTCGGATCACCTCGCCATCGTCCTGGACCGACTCCACCCTGATCCCCGGATCCGCCAGGAAGAGCAACTCTTCCAGCCGGAGTAGCACCTCGCGCACAGCCCAGAACCATCAGCCCTGCAGCGGCCGGCGCCGTCAGTTTCCGGACGATCTCGCGAGACCTACCAGCAAGACCAACAGCCACAGGGAGTAAGCGCACCACGGAAGTTGGACCAGAGCCGCTACTGCTCGATAAAGCCAGCTGGGGGCGCGGTTTGGTGTAGTGCTCCTGGAGCTTGTCGTGCAGGTCCTCCACGCGGGCTGTCAGGTAGCGACCGGTGGTGTCGAGGTGCGCGTGCCGCAAGATCGTCTGTACCTCGGCGAGGGTGAGCCGTTCGTCTCCGGCCATCCTGACCGCTGCCGTGTGGCGAGCGTCGTGCAAGGTCCAGTTCGTTCCGAGCTTGTCGTTGGCGCGCTGGAGAACGCGTCGCATCGCCCAATAGGTCAACGGTCTCGGATCCCCGCGGCGGGTGCGCCACACGGGTTGGCCCGGGCCCGGCAACCCGTCGCTGGCCAGGTAGCTGCCCAGATGGCGGAAGGCGTTCGGGGATGCGGGCACGGGCTGCCGGATCCGGGTGCCCTTGCTGATCACGTAGATCAGTTGGCCAGACCAGTCGATGTCGTCCAGACCGACGCCCAGCAGCTCGCTCGCCCTGGCCCCGGAGGATACATAGAATCCAGCAGCGCCCGGTCACGGTCGCAGCCCATGCCGGCGAACAGTTCGTCCCACAGGTGGTCGGGGATTGATCGCGGGGCCCGCAGGACGTGCTCCCAGTTCCGCTCGATGCGCTCCAGGTCGACCCGGCCGCGGGCGGCCCCCGCTCCACGCACCTAGGTGCTGTCCGGCCGATCACGACGGCCCGACCGCCAGACGGCCTGACAGATGGGGGATCATCGTCGTGGACCAGCTGACGGAGACACAGAGGCAGGAGAATCATGGTCGCGTTCCACGCGTCAGCGCTGGACGGAGTCGCCCGCAACCCGGCGCTGCCGACACCGTTGCTGCTGCGCTTGCTCGCCTTCGACGGCGATGGCGGCCCGCCCCGTCACGCCCTCCAGCGGGCTGGCCTTCCCGAGCCGACCGTCGTGGTGATCCTTGCTCACCCGAACCCGGGCGCTCGGATCGACTTCGCGATGAGCGCCAGGGCCGAGCCCGCGCAGCGGGCCCGGCTCGCGGACGACCCTTCCCCCAAGGTGCGGGCCGCTCTCGCGTACGGACCCGAGTGGCGAGACCCGCGCACAAAGGTCGCGCCGCTGCCGGACGACGTGTGCGCCCGCCTGCTCGACGACCCCGTCCCTTCCGTACGAACGGCGCTGCTGGACTCACCCCATCTCGCGCCGTCGTTCGTGGCCTCCTTGGCCACGCACCACGATCCGGCAGCGCGCCGAAGCGCGGCGCGCGCATGGGAGAAGCTGCCGCCGGACGAGCGGTCAGCGCTGCTTGCCGACCCCGACCCCGAGGTGCGGCGGGCCGCCGCGCTGTGGGAGTGCCGACGGGACGCACGCGTCACCACCGAACTCCTCCGCGATCCGAAGTCCGCCGCCGAGGCGCTGCGTCGTGGACTCCTGCACCGCGCCGACGCCGAACGATGCGTCGCCGAGCGGACGCACCTGGCTGCCCTCGCCGAGAACCCGTCGCTGCCCACCGACCTCGTGGAGCAACTCGCCGTCGACCCCGACGAGGCCGTACGGCTCGCGGTCTCCCTGAGGCCCGAACTCGGCGAGACGCGGCGCATGACGATCGACTTCACGGTGGGGGCCTTCGACAGGGGGAACGTCGAGTGGGTGCGGGACGGGCTCGCCGACCCCGAGGTGCTGCGACGGGCCGCGACCTCCGCCCACCCGCTGCTCCGGCGCACCGCCGCCCAGAGCCCCCACCTGCCGCCCGACCTCATGCGCCTACTCGTACGCATCGAGGACCCCCTGGTGGAAGACCTCTTGAGTGTGCACCACCCCAACACCCCGGAGGAGGTCCTGATGAGTGTGTATGCACGGCTCGGCGGCACATTCTCCGCCTGGATGGCGGAGACGCATCCCCGTTTCCCTCGCGAGGGTCTCGCCGCGCGCTACGCGGACCACCCGGACGGCAACTACCGACGGCTGGCCGTCCGGGACCCGGCCGCCACACCCACGCTGATCGAACGGCTCAGCCATGACCCCGCGGTCTGGACACGCCAGGCGGCGGTCGGCGACCCGCGCCTCCCGCTCCACCGGCTCCGCGAGGCGCTTCATGTCCCTGAACTGGCCTCCAGCGCGGGTGCCAACCCTGTGCTCCCCGAGGATGAGATGGCCGCTGTCCTGAACCGGGCCGGCGTTCCCGCCTGACCGCCGAGCAGAACCGCCCGGCCCTGTGCCGCTCTCCTACGGCTCGTCCGGGCAGTCCTCAGCCTCGGGGCGCAGCCCGACACCGGCGAGCCGGCGGATCCGGTCCTGTTCGGCGGTCTCGTCGGAGGCGTCGAAGTGCCGTACCTGGTTCCACCAGCGGTCATGGTCGTAGCCCTTGCAGTGGTTGAACTCATGGGCCGTACTGCGTAGCCGCTGCCACTCGCGCACGATCGTGGCACGCTGCCACCTCTCGGGCCGCTCCACCGCGAGCAGTGTGTAGAGGAGCCCAGCCGAGTCGCAGACCAGGCGGAGCAGAGACCGCATCGCGAAGGACATCTCACCCGTCTCGCCGACCTCCTCGTACACCCGCCCCAGCTGGATATTGAGGAACATCTCCAGAGCGCGGACATCCTCGGGCCTAAGGTCTTCGGCGTAGGTGAGGGTGCGCTCGGACGGCGGGGTGGTCATGTAGGTGGGTCCTCCCTTTCCTGCGGTGCCAGCTGGATCAGCTCCGGTGGCGCTGGCCAACTCTACGGAGAGGTGACTGACACTGTCAGCCACATAAAGGACCAGCTCATCCCGCCTATCGAGCGCAAGAGGTCCAGATAACAGCCTGCTCATCCGTCAGAAACTCGACCGGCACCCCGAACCTCCAGGCAGTTGATCAATACGACCGCCGAAGGTTCAACCACCACGGAACCGCAGGTCAACGGGCTCGGGAGAGCGGAGAGGGCTTAGCGCCAGTTTTCGTTCCGATGTTCCTCAACCCCCAACTCCTGGAACGGGATGCCGCGGTCCAATAGATCAAGGTCGGAAAGCCCGGACGGCGGCCGGTGCGTGACCATCACGGACTGACCGCTGGCGAGCCTGGCGAAGGGAGCTCAGAGGGTCGACCGTCGTTTTATCCAGCAGCAAGTCGGCCACGACTGCGACAGTTCCACGGCCATCTACACGCACGTCAGCGACGACTTCATGAACACTGCCCTGAGCAAGGCCCTGGCCCCGGCGTTCGCCGGCGTCTGACAAGGAAGGACCGATGATGGCCGCCAAGCTCGACTACCGCTGGCACCTGCGCAAGGTCATGGCGGACCGCGGGATGTTCTCCACCACCGACCTGCTGCCGCCACTGAAGGAACGCGGCATCACACTGTCCACGAGCCAGGTCTACCGGCTCGTCGTCGAGCGGCCCGAACGTCTCAGCCTCAAGATCCTCAGGCCTTGCTGGACATCCTGGACTGCACGATGGAGGACCTCATCGAGCCGATCGCCACGGCCGGGGCGGTGAAGAAGCCGAAGAAGGCCGCTGCGGGCGGGACCGCCGTCTCCGAAGGTGTCGGCGATTTGCGGCCAAGGCGCGGTCGGATCACGGGAGTTGATCGGTGACCGCGACCAACGAGGAGGTTCTTGCCAATCCGGTCGGTCTGATCGTGCGGCTGGTCAGCAACGTCGAGAAGCACCTGGATGCCGACCGTATCCGTGGCATCGTCTGCACGCTCGTACGCACGCGAGCCGGCCGCCGCAACCTCGCCCAGCCCTGCGTGACGACCCGTCCCTGCTGCGGACCGGCATGCCACCGGCACCGTTTCGCGTCGCCAAGCTGCTTATGGCCCTGCGTGAGGCGGGCGCCCAGGACACTGCCCTTCCTCGCTGCGGCGAGTGCGGCCGCCCACGCCCCTACGTCGGCAGCCGTGCAGGCGGGCGGTGGGGATGCGCGCCCTGCTTTGACAAACCCGCTGTCTGCGCGGGCTGCCACCAGGAACGACGGGTCGTCAGCCGCGACCGCGATGGTGAGCCGCGATGCGCCAAGTGCCCTGACACCGATGGCGATCCGCTCAAGGACCTCACCAAGCTCATCATCGACCTCGACCCAGCGCTTGACGCGGACACCGTCCGGGCCGCTCTTGAGCGGGCCACGAAGCGGCCGGCCGGGCAGCGCCGCCTGGCCTGGGCCGTGATCGCCCGCCCCGAGCTGCTGACCGGCGCCGGCCATCAAGCCCCCACCCCGGCGATGCTGCGGTTCATCGGCGAACTCGTCGCTGCTGGGGCCACGAAGGTCGTCAAGCCGGCCTGCCCGCGCTGCCACGGAGTGAAGGCGCTCTCGAAGCTCCTGGACGGCGAGCGGATCTGCCGCGCCTGCTTCGCCAGGCACGCGGCCGTTCCCTGCGCACGCTGCGGCGCTGTCCGTGAACCGGCCACCCGGGACGCCGCCGGACAGCCGCTGTGTCCCAACTGCCTGATCCGCGACCCGGCCAACCTGGAAGTCTGCGTCAGCTGCGGGCGCCGCCAGCCGGTCGCTGTCCGGCTCGCCGACGGTGTCCGCTGCCAGAACTGCAGACCGAAGGAGATGAGGGAGTGCGGGATCTGCGGCCGCACCGCCCCATGTGAGCTCTCCCGGGCCACCGGCCAGCCCTGGTGCGAACGCTGCCAGCAGCGACGGGTGTCCTGCAGCGGCTGCGGTACCGTCGCCCAGGCCCGCGGCGGCACCTGGGAAGAACCGTTGTGCGCGAAGTGCACCAACCCCGACCCCGATTTCTGGGGCCGATGCCCCGCCTGCGCGACCACTTGGCAGCTCAGCCCCCGCCCCTGCCAGCGATGTGTCCTCGACCAGAAGGTCCGCGACCTCCTCGGCAACAGCGCCGGAGCCATCAGACCCGGACTCGAGCCCTTCCACGAGGCGTTGACGAGCGCCGAGCGCCCGGACGTCGCCCTGGCCTGGATCTCCCGGTCCAAGGCCCGGGACCTGCTGGAACGCATAGGCCGCGACGAGCGTCCCGTCACTCACGAGGTTCTCGACGAACTCCCGCCGGGCAAGGTGCTGGCTCACCTGCGCAGTGTCCTCGTTGCGACCGGTGCCCTGCCGCCGCGCGACGAACGGCTCGTCGCTCTGGAGAAGTGGATCAGCACAACAGTCCAAGCCCGCACGGACTCCGCCGAGCGCCGGATCCTGCACGGATACGCGGTCTGGCACCATCTTCGCCGACTCTGCCGCCGCATCGGCGAACAGCACACCACCCAGCTCCAGGACCTCAACGTTCGCTGCCATGTGACCGCGGCCGACAACTTCCTCACCTGGCTCGCCGGCGAAGGACTCACCTTGGGCAGCTGCACGCAGCCCGACCTGGAACGCTGGATGGCCGATCCCGACTTCAGCTACCGCGACGAGACCGGCCACTTCATCCGCTGGTCCGTACAGCATCGCCATGCCCACGGTCTCACCTGCGGCGCCGTCCGCTGGACCGGCCCGCAGGGCACCATCGACAGCGAGAAACGCTGGGCAGACGCACGGCGCCTCCTCACCGACAACACGTTGCCCACCGTGGACCGCGTCGCGGGGCTGCTGCTGATCCTCTACGCGCAGAAGATCTCCGCCATCAGCCAGCTCACCGTCGACGACGTCGACATCACCGGCGAAACCGTGGCGATCGCCTTCGGAACCTCGCCCGTCACCCTCCCGGCCCCGCTGGCCGCCCTGGTCTGCGAGCTCGTCGCGACCCGACGCGGCAAGGCAAAGATCGGCACGCCGGACAACAGCCCCTGGCTCTTCCCCGGAGGACAACCAGGCCGGCCACTCAGCGACAGCCAGCTCGGCCTGCGGCTGCACAAGATCGGCATTCGACCCCAACAAGACCGCTCCACAGCCCTGTTCACTCTCGCCGCCGAGCTCCCCGCCGCCATTCTCGCCCGGATGCTCGGCGTCCATATCCAAGTCGCCGTCCAGTGGCAGAAGGCATCAGGCGGTGACTGGGCCGCCTACGCGGCCGAAGTCAGCCGACGCACGACCTCGTGAACTATGCGTTCATAGGGAATCCCAGTGCTGGACATGGTGACTGTCAGGGATAGCTGCTGGTCAAGCCAAAGATCACCGACGGATCGAGGACACGACGCGACCTACGATGACGAGCATGGAACCAGTGCCCACCCTCGTCCACCTGGACAGCCCCTTCATCAACTTCCGAGGCTTCGACTTCGGCGAGGGCTCCCATGGCTACCGCTGGGTCGATGCCAAGCACTTCCGGCTGCCGTCCGAGGTGCTGGACGACCGAGACGCGCTGGCGGCCTTGATCTCACACCCTCAGTTTCGCGACACGTACGACGGAGCTGGTGTTCACGACTGGCCGCGGCACGGCCAGTGGTGGCTTGACCGCATCACCCCTGACACCTACAAGGCCGTCGATGCCGCGACGGCAGTCGACGTCATCCACTCCTGGGCCAACCAGCACGGCAACGTCCCAGAGCCACTCGCGTCACACCTGCATCAGGAGATCTACATCCCGATCCGCAAGGCGACCAGCAGATACCTGCTGGGGCAGCTTCCGGAGGACGCGTTCCACGACTATGGCCCCATCCACATCGATTACCACGAACTCGTCCTCATTGACCGCCCTGCGGCGACGCTCACTCTCCTCGTCGCAGCCGACGACTGACGCTTCAACGATCACTGCCGCCAGCACTTGGAGAGGAGGTATTCGGGCAGTTCCAATACCCGACTCCACTGTTAGCGATCTACCCGGAGGACGTGATCTCCCATCACCGGGCCTTCATCGCCCGCCGCAGAACCGAGCGGCCCAGCGAGGAGTACCGCGAGCTCACCGCCACCGAGTGGGACGAGTTCCTGGCCCACTTCGAGCTCCGCAAGGTCGCCTTGGGGACCTGCGGCCGCGACTACGCGACCCCGTGTCAGCATGAAAACGCCTGCGTCAGATGTCCCCTACTTCTCGTGGACCCAGCCCAGATGCCACGTCTCCAGGAGATCCACGCCAACCTCATCGACCGCCTCCAAGAGGCCAAGGACCAGGGCTGGCTCGGAGAGGTCGCCGCCATCGAGACCACCATGGCCGCCGCAGCGCAGAAACTGGAGGCCATGCGCGAGCGTGCAGCCCAGCCGTCCACCGTCCAACTCGGCATGCCCGACATCCGCCGCGACACCGGCCGCAGCAGCGCCGACGCTGAGACATCCTTCCCGACGGGTCCTAAGCTTCGCGGATGACCTACGAAGAGCTGGGCCGGGAACCGATAGCGGCCCTTCCAGAAGGCGAGCCCGAGACGTCCTTCGGCGGGCGTTGGGAGGACCGGCTCTGGTTGAACGTTCCTGGCCCCTTCTACACCGGCATTGCCGACAACTGTTGGACGGGCCGGCTGCACGCACCGCGTCATGTGCTCTACGGCGGCGAGTACTTCGGCGAATATGTGTATCGCCAGCCGACGACCACGGCCGAGGTCCTGAACCTGGTGACAGCGGCCCAGGAAGATCCGTACCGCGGCTATGCCTGCGACGGCGACAGCCGATGGACACCCGAGGCTGTTCGGGACTGGTGGCGCGACCGTGGACGGGTCACCGAGTACCTGGAGTCCCTCCTGCCCGGATGGTCGTCCAGCGACAGGTCTGACGAGCGGGAAGCCGCAGAGGGGTTGAGGGACTTTGCCTCGTACATCACGGAAGGGCTCGGCGCGGACCTCCGGAAGTACCTCTTCCGGCTTGAAGAGGGCCGCTACCCGAAGAACTCCGGACCGCTGCCTGAGCTCCGATAAACAATGACGGCCACGGGATGCTCGGTGCGCTCGCACCTGGGCACCCGTGGAGTGGGCTCAGGTGGAGGTGGCGCGACCTCGCGGCCCGACACAGCCCATCCATTTCGGCATGCTCGATTTCCGCATCGTCGCGGCGCGCATCGACTCCGAGCAGCTAAACGAAGGTGCGAAACAGCAGTCCCGAGGACTACAACGAGGGGATGACCGTCTTCCTCTGTTCCAAGTGCGGTACCGCGATCACGCCGGAGCTGGCCGAGCTGGCCGCCGTCCCCGACCCCTCCGACGACGAACACGACCGGGACAAGAAGACACGCCGGGCACCCTCCACTGTTCCGCGTGGCCGCTACGCAATCGATCCCGAGCCCTGGGGACCTCCCTACGTCGTACAGGACGATCAGGAGGACCCGAAGCCGGCTCAGTCCCGAGGGCCGCTGGTCTGCCGCGAGGAGGGCTTCGTCATCTCTGCGGGCGTCCCGGGCACAGTGCTGATACACCCTGATGACGCCCCCGACCTTCAACCGCTGCCTAACTGGGAAAACAGCACCGGCTGCTGCGGGCCGACGGGTGACGAAGGACTCAACCGATCCTGTCGCTGCGGCGCCCCGGTCGCGACGCTAGCGGCAGACTGCTTCGGGCCCTACGAGCTGCACCTCGACCCCGTCCGAACCTACGCGTTCTCCCAGTAGGCCCGCGGAACGGCCGCCCCGGAGCGCGACACGCCCGGGATGGCCACTTGTCCGGCGACTTCACGACTACTTTCCGTTGCGAAGGCACTTCGCGGACGAGCTCAGCGTCGAGCTGGACTGGTTCGGATAAGCCTGTGTCAGGTGCCCCATGCTCCGCCTCGACCTGGCTCAGGAACCCCGACTGCTGGAGATCGAGACCAACACCCGCCAGCGTCTCGGAGAGGCCCAACGGATGCAGTGGCTCGGTGAGGTCGCCGGCCTGCAGGAGAGCCTGCGGCACATCGCCGACAAGAAACGGCAGGCCGAACGCCTGCGAGCCCAAACCGACCGAGGGGAGGACGGGGTCGCCGCCCTTGGTTAGGCGATCACGCCTCCGCGATGATCCGGGCCTTCAGACGGTCATAATCGGAAACCGCGTCCGGCACGTGATCGAAGTAGTCCTCCCAGAAACCCGGTCGCTGCCACTCCCGAGGCGCCAGGGTCAGCCGACCATCCTCCAGTCCGGTGACCCAACAGGTCGGCATCCGATCGGACACGATCTCGAACATGTCGGCGTCCCACAGCCCAGGCGAGTCGATCTCGTCCCGCCGCGCACTGCGGTCAGGAAGGCGAAACAGGATCCGCGACCGGGCGGCGAACACTTCGAGGACCGGATACTCCTCGCCGATCCGCACGCCCGGATGTTCGCTGACGACCGTCGAGGTCCCGGGCCGGATGATTTTGATGCATCTGACGATCACCGCTGCAGCCTACGCGGTCCCCGTTCCGTCCTCCTCTCGGCCTGCGAGTAGTGCCTGTTTTCCAGTGAGGCAAAGTGTTCGCCACACTCGTTGGCGAAGGAGCAGAGCTGGTCCACGACCTGGCGGTACGCCTGCGGATCACGGCCCCTTCGCGGCGGAGCGTCGGTCCACTGCGTCCACAGGCCCCCTCGGCAAGGTATCCGGATGCGCGCTCGGACCCGAGGGTGGCGTCGAGGTGAAGCAGTGCGCCAAGCGCAAAGCCCTGGTCATAGTCGAGATCGGGCCGCAGCAAGTGACGGTCAAGGTATAGGCATAGCAGATCGGCGTCCCTGCTGTCGCCGAACGTGGCGAGGGTGACGCAGTAGGCCGCGCCGGCATACGGCCCTTCGCTGGCCATCAGCAGTTCGCCGATGCGGCTGCGGAACTCGGTCCTGCCAGCCACGACCACCAGCCAGGAAGCAGTCTTGCGCTCACGCCACCCGCCTTCGAAGAGGACGTCGAGCTCAGCCGGAGTGATCTCCAAGGCAGCCTGAACCAGCTCTCTCGCGAACACTAGGCGCTCAGGCCCGCTCAACCGCAGCAAGCTTCCACCCAGCCGAAGGTACCGCCGTCCGGGCGTGACGAATCGGCGGACCAAGCCCAGCAGCTCAGGGTCAGTGGTGGCATGACGCATAGCTGCATCCTTGCCGGGCGAATGCCCAGCTGCCAGCGGTTTTGCCCCAGGGAACCCCAAGCGACGATTGCTGGTGCAGAGAAAGACCCGGTGCACCGCCTTGCCCGAGTAGGACAGCCGCAGCGTGAACAGCACGCACTTGCGCCGCTGCCCGGCCAGGTCCAGCCAGAAGTCCGCGAAGTCGACCTCCGCCTCCTCGCCCGGCCTTTTCGCCTGGGGCACTATCCCGTCCAGGTGCCGGCGTCCCTCCAGCGACTCCGCGTGGATCTCCGGGCGCCGCTTGGACACGTAGTCCCAGAGCGTGGTGGGGCGGGCCTTGCTCGAAGTCGTGCTCCGCGGCCAGGCGCTCGATGATCCGCGGGATCGTGTGCTTCTGCTTTGTCGGCGCGTCCAGGTCCTCGCGCAGCATCGCGTCGATGAAGCCCTTCACCGGCTCCAGCACGCTCTTGCGGGGCGGTGGCGACTTGCGCTTCGGCGGAACCGGCGACTCCAACGCCTTCTTCACCGTGTTCCGCGACACCTTGAACCGCACCGCGAGCTCCCGCCCCGACAGCCCCAGCTCACGCTTGGCCCGGCGGATCCTCTCGAACAGCCACTCACGTGACCTGTGCACCAGCGGTCTCCCTGACCTGGACCGTGATCAACAGGCACAGAGTGGCGGCCAGACGGCGCAAGCTCCCGCGATTACTCCGAACGCGGCATGTTCCACACCATCACACGAACTGGCTCCCGAACTCACCGAAGATCGGCTGGCTCCCCAACAGACCGAAGACGTGGCTCTACTTCACCCCGGTAAAAACACCGCCGACTCCCCGGCCTGGGCTGCCCAGCTCCGCCACCAGACCCGACACATCCTCACCGCCCTCGAGCAGCTACGCCCCAGCACGGTCCAGGCGATCGACGTCCGCGTCGGCACCGCCCCCGTGGTGCAGCACGACCAGGACCTCGACGACCGTCCCGCCCGCCGCGACGACCGGCCCGCCGCGCAGCCGGCCCGGCCGCCGCTCGCCGACCACCACGCCTACCAGGAGCTGCGCCGCCGGATGCGCGAGAACGGCGCAGCTTGCAGACGATCGAACGGAACTGCCGGCTGACCCCCGCGCCTGCGGGGGTCAGCCGCGTCCCGGTCCCGGGCCGCGCCCTTGGGGAGAAGCGGAGCTCCGCGGGCCCGGCGGCTGGCAGGCGATGGCCTCAAGGTGGGGACCCGGCGTGCTGATACCGGCGAGCGTGACCTGGAACGACCCCGCAGGGCGACGACCTGACAAGCCGGGCCGGACAGGGCCGGGCCCCCGATCCGGCGGCAGTGACGACCGGCCCAGCCCGGCCCGTGGCACAGGCGGTGGACGGTGCGCGCCGGGCGGCGCGGCGCTTGCCCCGGTCCAGGCGTCGGCATCACGCGGCGGGGAGCGTCACCACGAGTGGGCGGTGTTCGGGGCGATCCAGGGGTCGTCGTGCTCGCCGGGATCGGATCCCGGCGCCTTCAGGTGCTCGGCTGGGCTGCTCCGGAGGTTCCGTGCTTCTTCCCGCTGGGTGGCCACGTCGGGGATGACGGCGATGGCCTCGGTGAAGCGGTTCTGGCGGACCAGCAGTTCGGCCAGGTCGGTCGCGGCCCGCTTGCCGGGCAGTGGGCGCAGGCGGGCCATGGCTTCCTCGATGCGGCCGTCCTGGGCGAGCAGCCAGGCGACGGTCGGTTCGCGGTCGTGGACCTCGTCGGCCGGCAGGGCCTCGATCTCCGCGATCGCTTCCCGGGCGCGTCCGGCCTCGCCCATCAGCCACCAGCGGTTGGGCCGCAGCCAGAACGCGTCGTTCGCGGCGAGGAACTCGGGGCTGCGTCCTTCGGTGAGTTCCAGGGCCTTGTCGTGCCGGCCCTGTTCGGCGAGCAGGAGCATGGTCGGCTGAAGGAGGTTGCTGTCGTGGAGGTCGTCGAAGGTGTGCTCCACCGCTTCGACGGCGTCGTCGAAGCGGCCCTGGCGGATGAGCAGTTCCATCAGCGCGTTCTCGTACCAGCCCGGATGCCGGGCGGCGATGAGGCCGCGCAGGTACGACTCCGCCTCCCCGGCCCGGCCCGCGTGCTCCAGGGCCGTCACGTACGGTCCTGCGGCGACCCGGCGGTCGGGGCCGGTGGCGAGGGCGCGCAGTTCGTCGAGCCGGCCGTGTCGCCCGAGCAGTCCGGCGTAGAACTCGACGGTGGTCTGCGGTCCGTACCGGTGTGCCGCCACGTCCGCGCCGAGCATCCGGATCGCCTCGTCCGCACGGCCCGAGCGTTCCAGGACCCGGGCCTGTGCGGGCAGGACATTCCATAGGCCGCGGACCGTGTGCTCCTTCGGGCCGCGCCGGAGCTCTTCTGCGATCGGGGCCAGCAGCTCCAGCACCCGCTCGTCGCGGCCCTGGCCCTCGGTCATCTCGGCCAGGGCCTCCAGCACCCACCCGCCGTACTCGTACGGCCGCAGCACGCCGAAGGCGTCGTCCACCCGCCCGGCCCGGGCCAGGACCTCGGCGTAGTCCAGCCACTCACCGGCCGCGTCCTCCTGCGGCCCCTCGGGGCGCGCCAGCTCCAGCGCCCGGTCGACGCGGCCGAACCGCAGCAGGACATCGGCACCCGTCCGCACCGCCGGCTGCCAGCCGGTGACCGCGAACGGCTCCACCACCGCCCAGGCCCGACCGAACTCGCCCGCCGCGCACAACCCCCGCACCGCACCCGCTGCGCAGAACCAGTCCCCACGCTCCCTGGCGGCCGCCATCAGGGCCTCCAGGCCGCCGCGTTCGAGGATCGCGTCCACGATCCGCGGCGGGACACCGCCGTAGCTGCCGAACTGCCACTGAAGATCATCCACGTTCACCAGGGCACACTAGGGTCGACCACCGACACCGCCCGCGGGCCCGGGCCACGGCGCTGCGTCAGGCCATGCTGGGGAGCCGTACCAGGCCGTCGGCGGTGTCGAAGGTAGGGGCTGATGCATCCGTGCACGTGCGCGCCACGCAGCAGGTCGTCCGGTTCCCGTTGCGGCGCACGCAGGCCGGCGCTGATCTCGTTCAACTCGTCCTGCATGCGGGCCAGCGCGGAGCGCAGTTCCTGCAACTGCTCTTTCTGTTTGGCGAGTCGGCGGCGCAGAGCCGATGTGCCACTGCCGATGACCTGCAGGTCGCCACTGAGGCGGTCCAGGTCCTGGGCGGTGGCGGCCATCGTGGCGGCGGAGGCGACGGAACTGTCGCACACCGGGCACTTGCGGGATCAGCTTGTCGGCGGACCTGGCCGCCGCATTGCCCCGGGGCTGGAAGGCGAAGAGCGCGTCGCTCCGGACGCTGGGGCGGGAGTGTTCCGGCAGCAGCACGATGACCGCGTGGTCGGACCCTCCTTCTGCCGCCCCCAGAGCCCAGCCGACCTCTTGGCCACGCCGGGCGAATCAGTGGCCAGTGCGGCCAGCCGTGACCCATCGAGTGGACCGACAACGACACGGCAAATACGGGGGTTTCGCCCGTCCTGTCTATTCGACGGGATCGGTCGGCGGTGGGACGACCAGGGCGTCGAGGGCCTGTTGGGCCCGGCCGAGGTCGTCCTTGCCCGCGCGGCGTAGCCCGGCCTTGGCGTACTTCTCCACCATGGTGGTGGACTTCCAGTCCTCGGTGATGATCATGATCTCGGCGGCGCTGTAGCCCTGGGCGGCGAGGTCGGCGGGGACGCCGGCGCGCAGGCCGTGGCTGGTGGCGTTCTTGGCGTCGAAGCCGGGAGTGCGGGTGACCATGCGCTTGAAGGCGCGGTTCACCGAGTGGCCGGTCATGCCGGTTCCGGAGGCGGGGACGGGCATCAGCCGGCCCCACCGGGTGATGCCGCGCAGCAGCGGCAACTGCGGTTCTGCCTGGCCGAGTTCGGCGAGCAGAGAGATGTAGGTGCGGACGACGGTGATTGCTACCGGGTCGCGGACGACGTACTCGCGGCCGGTGGACCAGTGGTCGTTCTTCGACGTGCGCTTGCCGACGACCATCTGCTCGGTGCCGTCCTCCAGGCGCTCGAAGACGACGGAGTCGATACGGTAGGCAGCCTGCTCGGAGCGCCGGGCACGGGTGCGGTAGCCGAGGTGCAGGATGGTCAGGTCGCGCCAGCGGGCGAGCGGGATGTCGGCGGTCGTGCCCTGCTGGAGGTGGGCGATGCGGGCGGCGTCGACGGGCGGGCTCGACCTCGGGGTGCGGCGGGCGCGGGCGTGCTCGGCGGCCTGCTTGCGGATCAGTTCGGCGGTCGCCTTCTTCGGGGGCCAGTTCTCGTACCCCGCACGGGCGTTGGCGTCGCGGATGGCGGCCATCGCCAGGCGCAGCGAGCTGACGGGCGCGCCTGTGCCGTCCCGTCCGCCGAGGCGCCGTAGGTGCGAGACGTAGGAGACCATGTTCGCCTCGCTGGTACGCGGCCCCGGGTGGCGGCCGTTGTCGGCGCACCAGCGGGCGAAGTAGCGCCACTGCTCGGCGTAGGTCTGGCTGGTGCGCGCCGGCCGGGCGGAGGCGAGGTCGTCGGCCGCGTCCTCGGTCAGCGTCCCGTTGGGGTCGACCCCGGCGAACGCGAACTGCACGAGGGCCTGACCGTCGTCCACCAGCTCGCCGATCACCACCTCGGTGGAGCGTTCCATCAGGGCCGGCAGGGAGTCCGACGCCTCGGCATCCACGGCGCTCTCCTTCCGGCATGGCGGGCTGATGATCCGTCCGGGACAGCGTATCTGTACCAGCCCCTGTGTTGCGTCCTCTAAATCCAGTTAGAGGACGCAACACGTTTCTTGGTACACAATCCGAGCCGGATGCCGCCCTCGCGTCTGTGACACGTTTGTCGAGGTTATTTGTGTTCAGCCCATCAAGCTGCCAAGGTGTCCGTCATGAAGATCACGATCACCGTGGAGAATCCGACCCCCGAGGTGCTCGAGAAGCTGCTCGCCCTCGCCGCCACGCCGACGGCGGTCGTGACCGCGGTGCCCGACGACCGTTGGACGCCGGAGCGGGCCCGCTCGTACTACGACCGCCTCCCGCCCCGCGCGCAGCAGATCCTGCTCCAGGTTGTCGAGGGCCAAGGCGAGTGCGCCGCCGAGGAGTTGAAGGCGAACGGCCGGAGCCTGCGGGGCTCCACCGGCGCGTTCCGCCGGGTGCTCTCGGAGGGCAAGCGGACCGGCCTCTGGCCCGATGCCCTCCCGGTGCCGCTGCTCTCCCACATTGTCGGGGGACAGCTCAAGAAGCTTGAGATGTCCGGTTGTGGAAGCGAGCACTATCCGCTCACGGCCTTCAAGAATGCCTTGGGCGATCTGCTGCCCTGTGACCGTTGAACGCGTTCTGTGGGGCATGAGGTGAGAGCTGGTTGTGTCAGGGGCCTGGTGCCAAGGCAGCCCCGGGCATCGGACAGGGTTGAGCGAAGCGGGGGCTGCCTATGTCGGCCCATTGCCATCCCCCAGGGCCCGGAACGCGTCCCGCAGGCTCGTCCGCGGTGGCGGCGGTTCCTCCGGTTCGGCCCGGGTGCGGCCCTCGAAGGCGTACTTGGCCTTCATCGCCGCCCGGGGCAGCGCGTCGTCGAAGTCCTCCAGCGTGTGCAGTCCGGTCTGGCCGGTCGCGCCGAGGGAGCTCGGCCGGCTCGCGCGCCGGGTGATGCGCAGCGTCTCGTCGCTCAGGTCGCCGAGTTCGTCGGAGCGTTCGGCGCACTCGGGGTCGTCGCCGTTGAACGGCTCCAGGATGCTCACCCAGGTGGCGTCCGAGCGGTCGAAGCGCCGGACCAGTTCGCGCCGGCGCGGGTCGCGCAGCGCCCAGCGGTCGAGCAGCAGCAGGCCGGGCGCCTCGGCGTTGCCGTCGATGATCGACTCGACCTCGTCGTCGAACTCGTGCACGGTCGGCTGGAACCCCAACTGCCGTGCGAGACGGGCCGCGTGCTGGGCGATCGGCGACCCGACCGGCCGGTACGGGTGCCAGTCGGTGCGCCGCTCGCCGTAGTAGTCCGGGCTGCGGTCGGCGGGCAACTCGTCCCGGCGGTCGGCGAGGACATAGATCCGCAGCT
This sequence comes from Kitasatospora sp. NPDC001261, assembly GCF_042896795.1. Taxonomy (NCBI): domain Bacteria; kingdom Bacillati; phylum Actinomycetota; class Actinomycetes; order Kitasatosporales; family Streptomycetaceae; genus Kitasatospora; species Kitasatospora sp. NPDC001261. Next base: position 63,883 of record NZ_JBIAXP010000012.1, on the reverse strand, counting down.
GCTTGGTCGGGGCGGTGACGTTGAAGGCGCTCGGGAGGGTGTTGAACTCCAGCCGCCGCCCGACCGGGATCACCGTCTCCTCGGCGACCTGGACGATCCGGGCCGCCAGCCGGTGCACGGCCAGCTCGTAGGAGGAGCGGAAGTAGCTGAGCTTCATCAGCGCGTAGAGCCCCTCGGTGGCGTACTCGGGTCCGAAGCTCGCGTGGTCGAACTGGAGTTCACTGGCCACGTTCGGCAGCCGGTAGCGGCTCATCGGCGCCCACAGCACCGGCACGATGCCGCCGGTGCGCCCGGAGTCGAGGTTCGCCGGGTAGACCGGCCGACGGGTGAAGGCGTGCCACTCCTGGCCGCACGGAACGCTGTTGAAGTACCTCGGGGAGTACAGGGGTACGAAGACCCGGCACGTCGCCAACTCGTCGGACAGCCGTTCGGCCCACAACTCGCCCTGGTGCATGGACTCGTCCATGAAGCCGACCGCGACCCCGTCCGGGACGGTGGTGAGCTGCAGCACCGCCTCGCAGAGATCCCGGTACAACTGCCTGACCCAGCTATTGGAATCGTTCGCACCCCGAGCACCGGACTCTGGAGTGTGCGCGTAGGAGAGGAAGAAGTACGGCCGGAAATCGTCCTCGTCCCAGCCGCGTTCCGAGTCGACCGCCGCGACTGACCGGAGGGACCCGGGCAGCCGGGGCATCAGCGTGTCGCACCATTCCTCCGCCAACGGGTGAAGGGCATAGGAGGTCTCGGTTGAGGCTGTCTCCTGCCAGGGCTGCAGCAGTCCTGTCGAGTCGCTGCCTTCTACGGCATAGGCGAGTGCGTCGGCGAACCAGTCGGACGGCAGCTGCTGGAACTGTTCATCGGACAGGTAGGCCTGTGCCCTGGTGGCCAGGGTGGGCCCGGTGAGACCGCGCCGGTAGCCGCTCCGCATCGCGTCCAGCACCGCGTTCAGGAGTGCACGTACGGTGGAGGGCGCCTCCTCGAGCCGTCGACGCAGCGATGGTGCCGCGGCCAGGAGTTGAATGACCCGTCGGTCCCAGGCGGCGACCCGGACGGCTTCGACGAGCCGAGGGTCGGTTCGGTTGGCTCGCCTGATGGCCGAGGTCTCCTGCGAGGTGAGCCGTTCCGGGACGATCACCGTCTCGACCGACGCTACCAGGGCCGACAGCCGGGCCTCTCCGAACCGCGCCCTGACGTATTCGAGGGAGTCGGCCCGCACGGTGCCCAGGAACAGGACTGGGGCGCGGCGGGTGGGGCGCTCCCTGATCAGCATCGTCAGCAGGTCGATCGCTGTCACACCGGCAGGATCCTGGGCGCCGAACACCGACTCCGCGTCGTCGAGCCAGACCACCGTCCGTGGCCCGATCTCCGCCGTCTGGGTGCAGATGTCCAGCGCGCCGTCGGGCCGCCAGACCTGCCAGCCGTCGGGTAGCTGCCGGAGCGCCTCCAGACAGGCTCTGGTCCTACCGGTTCCCGGAGCGCCGACTACCAGGACGCCGGTGCTGCGGCCGTCGAGGGCGTGGCGTACGGCTCGTGACAGCTCGTCGTCCAGTTCGCGTCGGTGGTACGGGATCAGGGCCGGCAGCCCTTCGGCTCCCGGGCGGCGTTCCGGCGGTTCGACGCCCAGCAGCGCCGGGTCCGCGAGCGCATCGGCGACCGGGATGGTCCTGCTCGGTCGGGGCGGTGCTGCAGCGCCCGCGACGGCGCTCTCCGCGAAGGGCAGTGCTCCGGGTGCCAGCGCGCGGCCCCTGGTGCCGTCGGCCACGCGGGCCGCCGGGAAGTCGGCGGGCGTGCCACGGTGCGACCGTAGGTAGGCGGCCACTTGGTGGCGTACGGCGACGCGGATCCGCAGGATGTCCTCGCGGCGCTGGGCGCCGAGCAGCGCGTCGCGTAGGCCGGGGAGGAACTCGAACTTCAGGTCGTCAGCACTCAGACCGGGGGCGGGGGCTTCCCAGGGAGCGAGCAGGCCGCCCAGCAGGACCTCGGCGAGGTGGCCGTGGTCGGACTGCGGGAGCATGGTCCGGCGGACGAGGGTCATCACGGGAAGGACGAGCGGTACGGCGGAGAGATAGCCCGCTAGTTCACGGGCGGGCGGCGAGGCGGTCTCACGGAACCGCCTCAGTACCGCAGCGGCGGTCGCCGATGCCGCCGGGCGGTCCGTCTCTGAGAGCGTGTGCTCCCCTTCCAGCACCAGGTCGGTACCGGCCTCCGGTCCCGGGCCGGAGCCTATGTGGCCGGCCCCGTCGACGAGCAGGCAGCTCAGCCGGGCGCGTCGCCCGCTGCCGGACACCAGTGTGGCGAGTGCGGCGAGCCCCGCCGGGTTCGGTTCGACGATCGGCACCGGCAGTGGGCGGCTGGCCGGTCCGGCCCCCCGGCGGCGGTGGACGCGGCCCCGGCGGCCGGCGGCGGTGCTCTCCCAGCGGGCGTTGGGCGCCGCCGGGGCGGTGGTGCGCAGCGACAGCGGGGAAGGCCGGACGGCGCCGCGTGACCAGAGGCGTTCGGGCAGGACGTTGAGAACGGCGGCGGAGCCGTGTCGAGCCCAGCCGCGCAGGACCGAGTCCAGGGCCGGCTGTCCCCAGGCACCGCCGACGGTGTCGGTGACCACCAGGACGAGTCGGTGCCCGGACGGGTCGGCAATCTCCTGGGGTCGGCGCGGTGTCCCGCCGGGGCGGGTGTACAGGACGGGACTGCCGTCGGCCTCGGTGCCGCCGAGGTACCAGGTTCGCACGTCGCGGAAGACCCCGGTCTGGGTGACCACCCGGCGCAGGTCGGCCACGAGGTCGTGCCAGAGGACCATCGAGCGGTGCGTGTCGATGACGAGGGCGAGGTCCAGCCACCGGCCCGGCCTCGGACACAGCACGGGGATGAGCATGCGCTGGTCGGCGCCGGTGCTGACGGTGGCCTCCTCGTCGAGCTCCGGTTCACCCCGGCTGTCGGCGCCAGCGTGGCGTCCGAGCGGGCGAAGCGCCCGCATCACGGCGAGCGGGTCCGTCAAGGCGCCGGCACGGGCGACACGCACCAGGTCGCCGTGTCGGGAGCCGGAGCCTGCGGGGGCGGCGCTGTGGTCGGCCAGGTCGGCTGTCGCGTAATGCCGCTCGGTGCGGGCGTCGGACGGTCCGCCCTGCGCGGTGCCGCGCCGGTGTTGCCGGGCAGTACCGTCCGACGGCTCCGGCGAAGGAGCGTCGGACCGGTCCAGGGGCTGCGGGCGCACGGCCGCGGAGCCGTCGAGGCAGCTGGCCAGCCAGACGATGTCGGCGAGCTCCTCAGGCGCCAGGCCGGCCGCCGAGGCGGTGTCGGCCTCGGCGAGCGCACGCAGCAGACGGTCGATCACGGCGCTGTCGGTCCGGTGAGTTTCTGCAGGACGGTGCCCAGGAAGACGTCGCGCTCCCTTTCGTCGGACCAGGCGCCGCTGAGCCTGAGCTGGACGGCGTTGAGCAGCTGATCGGTCGCCAGGTCCCCGTCGATCCTCCGCTCGTCGAAGGCGCGGATCAGGTCATGGAGCAGTTCCTGGCGCTCGGGGGCGAGATCGGCGGGCAGCCGGAGCCGTTGGCGGACGATCCGTTCGAGCTTGTCGGTCGAGGGCGGTTGGACGTGCAGGCGGATGCAGCGGCGCAGGAAGGGCGGGGGAAAGTCGCGCTCGTTGTTGCTCGTGAGAATGACGACGGGAAAGGCACGGCACTGAACACGCCCACAGTCGATGACCACATCGGCATTGGCATCGTCCGACGCGTCGTCGTCGGTGCCGATCCGTACCCGTGGCTCGCGAGCCGCCATCCTGACGAGTTCGGGGATCTCGAAGCCGCCCTCCTCGAACACGGTGAGCAGGTCTCCTGGGAGGTCGATGTCACTCTTGTCGATCTCGTCCACCAGGAGGACCCGGGGGCGGTCCTGTGGCAGCAGTGCGGTGCCGAGCGGGCCGAGCCGAAGGTACGGGGCGATCGAACGATCGGGGGCGGCCGGGGTCTCGGGGCTGGCCGGGGCGCCGGCCGGGTCGTGCGCGGGCGTGCGGCCGGCCTGCAGCTGCTGGAGGTTGGCGTCGTGCAGGCGGCTGATCGCGTCGTAGCGGTAGAGGCCGTCGCGCAGGCTGCTGCGACTGGTGATCGGCCAGTAGAGCACCGGGCCGAGGCCGAGGTCGACGGCGATGCTGTAGGCGAGGGTGGACTTGCCGATGCCGGGCTTGCCGGTGACGAGCAGGGGCCGGCGCAGGTAGAGCGCCGTGTTGACGGTGTCGATCTCGGCCTCGTCAGGGACGTAGCCGGTGCCGCGCCGCACGGTCCGCTCCCAGGCCCGGCCGGTGCCGCTGGGCGGCCGGTAGTCCGGGTCCGGGGTGCCGTCGAAGTCACGCCACGGCGGCTGCTTGGCCGCGAGGGCGTCGAGCCGGGTGTCCGGTGTCCCTTCGCCCTGATAGATCCACCAGTCCTTCATGCGCTGGTTCCTTCCCTTCGGCTCCGGGGTTCCCCACTGCGCCGGTCGCGGCAGCCGGGGGTCATGACAGCGATCCGGTCTGGGGCCGGTGCTCCGGGTCGTCCCAGAGCAGTCCCAGGCGCAGACCCACGGGGCACCCGCAGGGCCCGCCACCGATCCGCAGTTTCCGCACCACGGACGGCAGCTGACCGAGGTCGAAATCCGGGCTCCCGGTGCCCTCAGCAGTCCAGAGCCAGGCGAGGACGACCGCCAACTCGTCCTCGGCCCGGTTGCAGGCGCAGGCGGAGGCCGGGTTGTGCGCCCCGTCCCTTCCCGTCCGGCGCCACAGGGCGATGGGCAGTCCGGCGTCGAGCAGGACCTCCAGCCGGTCATGCAGAGGGGCGGTGTGCCGGTCGAGCAGTGCGCAGACCGGGTGGCCGTCGGCCCCGAGCCGGTCGGCGAGCCCGCTGTCGATCGGCGTGCTACCGGCGAGCGACAGGACGGCGTCCGACCGGCGGCCTCCGTGCTTGCGGTACCAGGCCCACTTGCGCAGCCAGCGGCGCCCGGACTGGTGGGTGCGCTCCTCGGGGCAGCGGACCACGACCTCGTACGTACAGCCGATCTCGCCCTGGCGGCTGCCGCGAGTCGGCAGGGGCCAACCCTCGAACTCCTCGTCGAGCAGGATCTCGGGGACGTGGAACTCTATGCGCCCCACCTCCGGGCCGGCCGGTGCCTCGAACAGCTGGTGGACCAGTTCCTGCTGGACGGCCGCCAGGGAGACCGGTGCGCCGGATTCCCAGAGCGTCTCGAACCCGTTCCGATAGAGCCACATCCGCGCCAGGAAGGCGTCCTCGGTAGTGGACTCGGTGAGCCGCACGTGCAGCTCGGCCCGCCCCTCGCGCTCGGGCGCGGGAGGAGCGGGGATGGCGTCCGTGCCCAACCGTACGCCGGTGCGTCGGACCCAGTCGGCCAGCCGCTCGGCTTGCTCTCCGTCGCTCTGCCGGGCGGCGAGGTAGCCGACGAAGGCGAGCGGGAGCGGGATCCTGCGGGTGCTGCTTCCTAGCCGCTGGTCTAGGTCGCGCACCACCGCCATCGGCTCGGCGGCGGGTAGCACCGGGCCGGGCGGGACGCAGCCGGCCGCCTCGAAGGCCCAGCAGTAGGCGTTGTAGGCCTCGGGCGGCAGGTCGGGTCCGGCGAGCAGCGAGCGCAACTCCGCCCAGGCCTGCTCGTCGAGCCGGGGCGCGCCGAGCGGCGCTTCCGGCCAACCGGTGTCGAGCAGCGGGTTGCCGTCCCAGCCGGTGATGCGCCACTGGACCTCCTGGTGGACCTCGCCGCCCGTGGCGAGGTCGTCGTGGACCAGTCGGGCGATGTCGGGCAGGCTGCGGATGCTCTCGTCGAGTGTGAGCCCGGTGAGCCGGGCCAGCAGCGCCTCGGTGAGCCGGCCGCCGCCGGCGATGTTCTGTGCGGGCATGCCGGCCCGGGAGGCGTAGAGGGTGAAGGTCCGGCGGCTGCGTACGGGCTTTCCCTCGCCGTAGTCGTTGCGGCCGAAGGTGGAGCGGGTTCCGGTGCGTGGGTCGAGCCTGCAGGCGTCGCCTATCGAGACGATCCGACGGAAGGCCTGGTGGACCTTGTTGGAGTTCCAGAACCGGAGGGCCGAGTCGAGGTCGAGGTGCCGGATGGGAGTGGTGGAGGCATCGGCGAACGGCAGCAGCAACTGGTCCTGGTCGCCGGCGTAGCCGTGGCCGGCCCAGTAGATGAACAGCAGGTCGCCGTCGTGCTTGGGCAGTTCGCGCAGCAGCGCGTCCTCGATGTCGGCGCCGGTGGCGGGGCGGTGGGCGGGCAGGGCGGAGGTGTCGGGCTGCTCCGGGAGGTGGCCCTGAGGGGGCACGGGCAGTGGTGAGAGGAACAGCCGGATGTTGGCCTCGGGTACCCCGGCCGGGCCGGACAACCACTGGGCGACGCGTACGGCGTCCCGGGCAGGGCCGCGCAGGTCCCAGTCGGTGCCCACCCGGTAGGACTCGATGCCCACCACGAGTGCGAAGACGCGCTCGGGCGCCAGGGGTGGGAAGTCCGGCTGTGGCCGGTCGATCACCCGGCGCCTCCCCGGGCCCTGTCCGGCCCGTCCGGCTGAGGAGAGGGACCGGGCGTGTCGGCCAGCGCGGTGGCGATCCGGTCGTAGAGCGCGGGCAGGCCGAAGTAGGCGCTGTGGGAGTAGGGGAACGGCTGTCGGCTGGTCACCTCGTGATCGGTGATCCGCGCGTCGCCGGGGAAGACGGGGCCGGCGCGGTAGCCGAGGAGGTCGTTCGGGTCGTAGATGTTCAGCCACTCGGGAAAGCCGTTCGGCAGGGCGGCGCCGGGTTCCAGACCGTGCAGGGCGCCCAGTTCGTGCAGGTAGGGGGCCTGGGAACCGACCGTCACCAGGAGTCGCAGCCCCTCGGGGACCTCCTGGCGGGAGGCCGCCAGGGCCAGGAGGTCGACCAGCGCGATACCGCCGAGGCTGTGGCCGATGACCACCGTCGGCCCGGGGGAAGCCGCGATCCTCTCGGTCAGGTAGCGGCGGAGCGGACCGCCGCGCGCCTGGTAGCGCAGGATGTCGCCCAGCGCGGGGGTGAGCCCCACCGTCAGGGCGCCGCGGTGACGGTTCAGCAGGTACTGGCCGCCCATGCGCATCCCGAGCTTGCCGAGGACACCGGCGGCCCGGCCCAGGGGACCGCGGGCGGTACCGCCGAGGAGGTCGGCCAGGAGCTCGGCCACACGGTCGCGTTCATCTGCTGTGCACGGCGTGGTGGGACCGGCCGAGATGAGGAGCGCGGCAGCGACCGCGCGGGCGGTCGCCGCAGTCAGCTCGGCGGCGGTCGCGGGATCGACGGCCCGCTCGCACGCCTCGTCGAACTCCGGTGAGTCCGCAACCTGCCGCAGCGCGGTCCGCATATGGGTGGCCAGCCCGATGGACACCAGCAGACCGGACAACTCGCGTGCGGCCGACGCGGCCACGTCGTGGGATGTGCCGTCCACCGATGTTCCGCCAGAAGCTCCGGCCGGGGAAGGGTTCTCCGGTGATCCGGTCAGCGTCCCGTTCGCCAACCCGGCCAACGCGGCGGCCACGGCCGCACCGGGCGAACGGAAACCGGGCGACTCGAACCCCTCGTCCTCGACGGGCAGCTCGGCCAGGACCCGGAGCTCGCAAAGGGGATCGACGTACAGCAGCGTCCAGCTGCCGTCGGATCGACTCACCAGCGTCTCCGGACCCGGCACGACCGGTCCGCCGTATCCCTGTTCCGAAGCGGCGGGGAGGGACGACGGAAGGCCCGGGAACCCCGGGATCGAGGCACCGCCCGCGCCGAGCGTCGCACCGTGGTCGTCGCCCCAGTAACAGGGCATCATCTCGGCATCCGGGAACCGGGCCAGGAGTTCACGGCAGACCCGCCCGAACAGCGGGTCGTAACCGTCCCGTCGTACGCCGGTGCCGTGCACGAACAGGAACCGCATGCCACCCCCACGCCTACCCACATCCCGTGTCCGGACAGCACCCTAGCGCTGCGTGAGGCGTTGAGCGCAGGATCCGGGCGAATGCCTACCGTCCCAGGGGCTCGGCAGCATGCCCTCGGTTTGGGCTGGTGCGAGAAGCACCTGAGCGCTGCAGGACGACCACCTCGTATCCGGCTCCGACGACGAGCTCACCGCCTGGGGCGAAGGCGACAGCGGCGGGACGCACTGGCATCTGGACCTCATGAAGGAGCGCGCCGTGGGCAAGGTCCCAGATACAGACGGAGCGATAGCCGGCGGTGACGGCCACCGGCGTCCCGTCCAACAGGCCGAACTCCACATCGGACACCCAGCCGCCACCGAGCCGGTGACGCAGTTGTCGGGTCCGCAGATCCCACACCTGGGCACCGTTGGTCGCCGTAGCTGCCAGGACCACAGGGTTACGTCCGTCAGAGCCGCAAGCCAGGGCGTTGACCTGGTCTGAAAGGCCTTCCAAGTCACCTGTCTTGGTCTGGTCGGTGAGATTCCAGAGCGCTGTCCGCCGCTCGCTGGGCTGGCGCGAGTACCCCGAGACGACTGCCAAGGGTTGTCCGTCCACGAGAGCCCATGCCAGGGCGGACGTACCTTGGGTGCCCTCGAAGGTTCCAGCAGCCCCTAGGGTCTCCAGATGCCATATGTGCGTCCGCTCGTTTTCGAATTTCCCCTGTGCGACCAGGGCGATCGGACCGTTGTCGAGGTATCCGCAGGCCAGCGGTGCCGAATAGCTCGCCTCGGTTCTGCCGGTCTCCGAGCCATCCGTGAGGTTCCACATCCGGATGGTCCTGTCATGTCCGCCGGTCACGGCGGTCGGTGTGCCGGAGACTGCTGTGCAGGCCACCTGCCCCACCCAGTGGGTATGACCCGCCAATAGTTGTAGCAACTTTCCGGAGGCTACATCCCAGACCCGTGCCGTGTGGTCCTTGCTCGCCGACACGGCGACAGCGGCTCCGCCCACTACCGTGCACGCGACGGACGACACCTGGCTGGAGTGACCCACGGGCTCGGTGGCCTCGGCCTGCTCGTCCAGACTCCACAGACGGACGGACCCGCTGACGCTGGAGCTGGCGGCTACAGGCTCGCCGTTCACACTTGTGATCACGATGGAGGTCACCCAGTCCGTATGGCCGTTGAGCCGGGCAAGTAGTTGGCCATGCTGTTGATCCCTCAGTTCCATTGAGCCGTCCCCGTAGCCCACCACCATGACTGCGCGGTCGTTGAGTTTGGTGAACGCGAGAGCCGTGATCCAGCCCTCGCCGACACGGTAGGAGGAGACGATGGTGTTCGTGATGGGGTCGCGGAACTGAAGCCTTCCATCCTGATAACCATGGACCACGAGCTCGCGGTCGTCTTGGTCAACGCTCGCCGTCGTCATGCAGGCCTCGGAATCGTGGAGGTGATCCGACTTCCCTGTCTCCAGGTTCCACCACAGCAATGGACCGGAGTACAAGCCGACAGTGGCGGTAACCACCACCCGTGTCTCCGGAGAGAGGAGCGCGAGACGGTGGTAAGAGCCCTTCGGCGGGGGCGGAAGGGTCCGACGAACCTCACCGGACATCAACTCCCGAGCCCAGGCCGAGCCGTCCGGGGCGCAGCCGACGATCAGTGACTCGCCGTGGACCCGGGCGCAGGCCAGGCCTGCCACAACGCTCCTCGCCCCTCGTCGATCGGCCCTGCGGGCGGTCTCGGCCTCGCTCTGCACCACGAATCTCCGGAGTTCGGTGGTGCGTGCGAGGTCCCAGACGCGCACGGTTCCGTCGTCGGATGCGGTCACGACGAGCGTGGTGCCGTCTACGTCGATGCAGTCCATTGCCGACACCCTGCCGGTGTGTCCGTCCAAGGTGGCGATGCAGGCCTGTTGCGCGGGGTCCCAGATCTGCACCAGCCCACTGCGCTGTGGGCTGAGCACGACCGGCGTTCCGTTCATCTCCGTGGCGACCAGAGGGTGGTCGGACCACGAGCTCAGCTCGGCCCGGAACAGGCTGCTCGTCTGTGACCCGGTCGCCCACCGCGGCGCCCACTCCAGTCTCCGCCCCAGCCTCTTCCGGTGGTCCTCCAGCTGGTAGCGGGCCGCGTCCACAGCGAGCACCTGGGCCCGTTCGTGGACGCAGAGATCACGGTGGAGGTGGACCGAGGTCCGGTACATCGCGCAGATGCGCCCGGCCTCTCCACCCGGCACGCCGTCCATGGCGGCCAGCAGCCCGTCGGGCTCCGCGTGCACCAGGAACCACGGGTCCCGCAGCAGGTGTTCGAGGTCCCCCGAGGCCGCCGAGTGGCCCGCCAGGTGGGCGTGGACGTAGGGGTGCGCGCGCTCCCAGTCCGGGCCGTCGCTGTCGGCCCGCGGCGGGACGGAGGCGAGCAGTTCCGCGGTCATCCGGCGCTGGTCCTCGCGGCTGCGGCGCGGATCGCGCAGGTGCTCGGCCAGCGCCTCGTGGTACAGCCGGAACACCGACCGGTCCTCGCCGGCCCGGGCCTCCACCACGTACGCGCCCGCCTGCCGCAGCAGCCAGTCCACGTCGTCGTTGGTGCACTTCTCGCCCGACAGGGCCGCCGCCAGCGGGGCCCACAGGGAGTCCCACGGGAGGCCGGAGCCCTCCGCGTAGGCCAGGGGGCGCAGCAGCCGTCGGACCCGGTCCTCGTGCTCGCCGTAGCGGGCGAGGTAGTCGTCGAAGGCTTGTCCGACCTCGGAGGGCAGTTCCTCCTCCCAGCCCGGCCGGGTCAGGTCGGGGGTCAGGTGTCCGTGGAGCAGGGCCCGTACGGTCATCCGGGCGACGAGGAAGGAGCGTCCGGCACGTCGGGCCACCGCGGCGGCCAGGGCCTCGCGCTCCGGTGTCGTCAGGTCGCCGGGTTTCTCGGCCAGTGCGCGTCGTACGTACTGTTCGATGTCGTGGCGGCCGGTGTACGCCTCGCGGTCCAGGTCGACGACCTCCACGGCCCGGCCGAGTTCGGGGATCATCGTGCGGCGGGTGCCGATCAGCAGGCGCAGGTTGTGCAGGGTGGACATCGGGCGGAGCAGTTCGCGGGCGATGCGCTGGGGTTCCCGCCCGCCGACGCCGGTACCGGCTTCCTCCAGTGCGTCGATCAGCACGGTCCGCAGGGGGCCGTCGTACTCGGCGAGTCTCGCGAGCAGGTGCGGCGGGCCGTCCGCCTCCACCCCCAGTGCGGCGGCGAGCCGTGCGGTGAGCTTCTCCAGGGTGGTGCCGTGTGCGTGCACGGACACCGTCACCGATCCGGGCGGCGGCAGCAGGTGTGCAGGGGCTTCCGGATGGCCGGGGCGGGCCAGGGCGAGCAGCCGGCCCAGGACGGCCGACTTGCCGGAGCCCGGGTCCCCGGTCACCACGCGCGCCCGGGCGTCGTGGACAGGGTCGCGCAGCCAGCCCGCCAGCGTGGCCAGGGCCTGCCGGCGTCCGGTGAACCAGTCGCCCGGCTCGCTCGCGTACTCCACGCCGCGGCCCCGCGGACCGAAGTGCGCGGTCCACTCCCGCTGCGACTCCACGTCCATCGCCTCGTCGGGCAGGCCGGGCCGGTAGTTCGGGTTGGGCAGGAACGGCGGGACCGCCCGGCCGGACACCGCGTGGTAGTTGGCGCACTGGTCCGGGCGGTGCTCCCTGAGGTGGCCGTTGATCTGGTCGGTCACGGTCGGGATGTCCAGGTACCGCTGCCGCATCCCCGCCGTGCTCGCGCGTACCGCGGTCTCCAGGGCCGACACGAAGGCGTGGTCGTACGCGAGCTCACGGGAGCGGGCGGAGGCCACCAGCCACAGGCCGTCGGCTTCCGGGGGCCGGTTGTCCACCAGGTGGCCGGTGACGCCCGTGATCTCGGCCGCGCCCAGTTCGGAGTAGCAGGTGTCGAGCAGCAGCAGGACGTGCCCGACCCGGGTGTCGGCCAGCAGGTCGGCGAGTTCGCGGGAGCCGAGGGTGGTGCTCCGGCGGTTGTGGCGGCTGTTGCGGAAGGTGACGCGGTGGGAGTGGTCGTCCCGCAGGCCGTGTCCCGCGTAGTACACGACGAGCACGTCCTGCTCGCACCGCTCGTCCGCCTTGAGCCAGTCCTCCAGGTCCGCGCGCAGCTGCTGGGCATCGGGCGCGCCGGCCAGGTGCGGGAGGATCTCCCGGTACCCGAGGGAGGTGAAGAGGGCGTTGACCCGGCGCAGGTCCTCGGGCACGCCGGGCAGGTCCTCGAGCACCGGGTCGACGGGGAACGTGTCGGCGCCGAAGGCGAGGACATACCGGTTGAGCCCGTCCGCCGCGCCCGTGGCAGGAGCACCCGTCGTCGGGCCGTGCGTCACCGGGCCAGTCCCGCGGCGATCGCCGTCCCGGTCTCCACCGCCGTCAGATAGGCGCGCATGCTGTGCATCTCGGAGCCGTTGTCCACCGGAACGTCCACGACCTCCGAGCCGAACCGGGGCGCGAGTTCGCGGACGACGGCGACCAGGTCGCACCTGTCGGCGATGTTGGTCCACTGCTTGACGGGGGCCGGCCAGACCCCCGTGCCGTCCTGCCGCGGGGCCGGCTGCAGGCGGTCGAAGACCAGCCCGGCCAGGCCCAGCGGGGAGCCGAGCGTGACCAGCGTCAGCGGCGGCCGCTCCGGAGGGAGGCCGCACAGTACCTCGTAGGCGACCACCGAGCCGAGCGAGTGCCCCACGACCACCTCGGTGTCCGGCGTGATCAGCTCCTCGACCCGGGCCCGTACGGCGGCACGCAACGCGGGCTCGGTGAAGTACCGGCGCACCTGCTTGAGGTCCGAGACGAGCACCCGGTCGGAAACGGGGCCGAAGTATCGGGTGCGGGTGAGGGCGTGCAGGGCACGGCGGACCCGCTCCACGGCCAGGGGGCGGGAGGCGAGGCGGCCGACCGCGCCGCGGGCGGCGGGAGCGGCACCCGTCCCGTCCGGGGCACCGGCGTCCGGTCCGGGAACACCGGGATCGAGCCGGGCGGCCTCCCGCCACCAGGCCTCCAGCAACTCGGTCTCGAATCCCGGCTCGACGTCCTCCGCCCGGTAGTACGGCTCGCCGCGGGTCCCGGCCTGCCGGTAGAGGTCTCCGTACCCGGCGCAGACGATGTCGCCGTCCGCCAGGTGTCCGAGCGCGGGGTCCCTACGCAGCGCGAGGCCGACCCCGCCGCGCAGCGCCGGCTCCACCTCCGCCAACAGGGTCTCGGCGGTGTCGAGTTGCCGCCCCACCCCGTGCACCACGACAACCCGGCTCATGGCCCCCCTCAAACGCGTCCCCGTGTTCCTGCCGCGAGCATAGTCCGGGGCCGGACCTCGGGAGTCTCCCTTCCTCCTCGGGGCGTCGGACGGGCGGCTCTGCACTGCTGCGCCTCCGGTCGGGCGGGGCGAGTACGGTCCCCACCTCAACCCCGCGACCGATGACACGCTGGGGGGCGTGTTGGCATGACTCCTCACCAGCGTGGTCACGAGTCCCTATGAGGACGGTGACCGACACCAGGCACACGCGCGGTTCCGGAATCCGAGGCAGGTCAGGCGGGCGCGGTCGGCTCCGCCCGGGTGAGTGCAACCCACTGGCTCACCTCGTCGGCGTAGCCGCCTGAGGCCGTTGCCTCCGCGACGGCCGCGACGGCCTCGGGCGCCGGCGCACCATTGCGGAAGAGCAGGGCGAGCGGCCAGGACGGAGCGCTCGGCTGCCCGCCGTCGAACGCGTTCCAGCACCACGGAGCGTCGAACCGCCACGCGCGCCCGTCGCGGTCGACGACCTCGTCGCCGGCTTCCAGGAACGCGAAAGGGCGGAAGAGCAGTTCGAGCTGGAACGGCACACCACCGACCGGGTCGATCTCGTACCCCTGCTCCTCGAGCCCGGCGTCATAGGACTCGCCCTGCCCCAGGACGTGGAGGTAGGTCGCGGGCCGCGGCAGCCAGCCCGTCTCCAGGGGCGGATCGAAATGGCGGACCGCCAGGACGTGCACCACGGTCGCGGGGATCCCCACCCGGCACCTGTCGCCGACCTTCACCGTGTCCACCGCCGGCACCGTCCGGAAGAACTCGTTCCTCCAGTCGTCGTCCGTCGGCGTCGGAAGAGCCACGTCGCCGTTCCATTCGATCCCGTCCGCCGCAGTGTCGATCTCCCACCATGGCCAGCGCACCGAGACGTGGGACCGGAAGACCCCAGTGACCGTGACCTCGGTAAACGGACATGCCATCCTCAACACGTCGCCCGAACGGTAGCCCTCGGCTTCAAAGGTCTGGCTGCTCATGTGTCCCAAGGTGTCCTCGGGCCTCGGCACCGTCAAGAGCTGACGAACATGTCTACGAGCCGTCCTTGTTCAATGAGCGGATCTGCTGCACCTTGTCTGCGGCCCGTCGGCCGAACAGCACGACTGCCGAGATCAGTACCCCCGCGCCCACCGTCTGGACCTGTACACCCCCTGTCAGACCCACGGCTTCGGCTGTCCAAGCCAAAGCGGGTGGGGTCACCGCGAGGACGGCCAGCCGCAGAGTCTCGAGCTCGTCGGATGGTTTGACGCCTTCGAGGTCGGACTCCGGTAGCAGGGCGCCCAAGCGGCCTTCCACGTACGCCTCGGCGATGCAGTGCAGTTTGGCCGCCAAGTCACACCGCGCGAGTTCTGGATACGTATCCAGGCTCGCCTCGGCTTTCCGGAGGGCGGAGACCACCTTGCCGGCGTGCCCTTTGAGCGCAGCCTGGCGGTGCGAGCGGCGGGGAACCGTTCCGCGCCGCAGGCGGGCGCGCCGAACGGCCCGCTCACTGCTACGCAGCAGCCGTGGCAGATCTCCGGCCCGATCAGGCGACTCACACGCCGCCAGCGCCTTCAGAAGCGGCTCGAGTGTCCGGTAGTGGTTCCACTTGCTGTCTGTCAGTGCCTTGGCCGCCTCGTGCGCGCACCACATGGCGGCCCGCAGTGCGACGAAGAGCATGCTGTAGAGGATCGATGCCGCCAGCATCGCGAAGATCGTGCTCTGGAGCGCGAGCAGCTGCTCGATGACGTGCGTTCGCTTCACGACCTTGACTTCGAGGCCGAACACGGCGAAGCCGACCAACGCGCTCGCAAACACGGAGAAGCTGAATACCGGAAGCACCGCGTGGGCGGAGCGAACCTCCATCCGCAGCGCGGTCGATATCCGCCGTCCGGATGCCACCGCGTTGAGTGCGCCCTGCGCTTCTCTGGTGAGCTTGCGCGCGGCCGGCCCTCCGGGTGCCGTGGTCGCTAACCGCCACCAGTGTCCCAGGCGTTGCCGCGCCGAGGCTGCTTCCGTTCCCGACACGTCGCCCTCCTCCGACACGGACCCCGGGTAGGCAGCGCGATCACACCGGCAGGTGCCAGACGGGTCCGTCCTCGTTGCCGAGCCAGACCCGTTGTCCGTCGCCGTCAACGGTGATGCCGAACCGCTCCTGGTGCGGTGCGCCCGCCGCCTGCCAGGTCTCGACCGCGTCCTCGACCTGGTCCCACAGGCGCAGCGGGCCGCGCTGGGTGACGGTCCATCCGCCGTGGCCATCGGGTTGGGTGCGGGCTTGGGAGCCGGTGGCGTGGTCGATGAGGATCTGCTGGTCGCCGGCGTCGATGCGTTCGGCGGAGGGGGCGGCGAGTTGGGCGACCCAGGTGCCGGTCCAGGTGGTGATGGTGGCGGGGTCGACGCGGGTGGGGCGTTGGTCGCCGGGCAGCAGGGTGGGGTTCTGGCGCGGGAGGCGGTCGTGGGGGCGGGCGATCATGAAGCTGGTCCAGCCGGGCAGGAAGCGGCCGGTTGCCTCGCCGGGGTCGGTGACGGTCAGTAGGGCGAGGGCGTAGCCGTACTGCCAGCCGGAGAAGGTGACGAGGATCTTTCCGCCGGGCCTGACCTGGTGCAGCCAGGGGTAGGGCAGGGTGCGCACCGCGCAGGTGGCGATGAGCCGGTCGTACGGTGCGGCGGGCTTGTGGCCGGCGAGGCCGTCGCCGATGGCCAGGTGCGGGGTGTAGCCGGCGGCTTTGAGGGAGGTGGCGGCGCGTTCGGCGAGGTTGGGGTCGACTTCGATGCTGACGATGTTCTCGTCGCCGAGGCGGTGGGCGCCGAGTGCGGTGGAGTAGCCGGTGCCGGTGCCGATCTCCAGGACGCGGTGGCCGTCGTGCACGTCGAGTTGCTGCCACATGCGCAGGACCAGGGAGGGCAGGGTGGACGACGAGGACGGGGATCCGGCGACCGGTTGGTCGGTGTCGGCGGGGTGGACGCGGCCGTCGAGCTGGGTGACGAGGGTCTGGTTGGTGTAGACGGCCTCCAGCCAGCCGTCGCCGTTCTCACGGACCGGTTCCCAGGAGGTGGGGAAGGAACCGGGGACTTCGCGGAAGTAGTCGCCGACGAAGGCCTCGCGCGGTACGGCCGCCGCGGCGGCGCGCCAGAGCGGGTCGGTGAGGCCTTCGTCGGCGGTGAGCTGCCGGACGAGGGCTGCGCGCAGGTCCGCGGCGGCTGCGGTGGTGGTCATACGGCAGGGCCCTTCTGGAGCTGGTCGGCTATCGCCGTGGCGATGGCACCGGTGGTCGGAGGCGGGAAGAACGCCCACTGCCCGTTGGCGTTGCACTCCAGGAACACCCAGCGGCCGTCGGTGGTGACGGCGAAGTCGAAGGCGCCGTAGACGAGCCGGAAGTGCTCCAGGTAGCGGGCCACGGACCGGCGCACGGGGGGTGGGACGTCGATCGGGGTGTGGGTGACCAGGTCCTGGCGGCGGCGCCAGTCCAGGTCGGGGCTGTCGATGCGGACGGCGAAGAGCTCGCGGCCCACCGCGGTCAGCCGTACGTCGTGGTCCTTGGCCAGGCGTGCCTGGAACAGGTGCGGGCAGGCGGCGACGGCGTCGGTGATCTCGTCCGGGGAGACCTCGGCGACCCAGGCCTGCACCGGCCGGCCGTCCTCATCCGTGTAGGGGGAGTTCCACAATGGCTTGTAGACCGCCCCGCCGGGCTGCTCGGCGCAGAAGGCGCGCGCCTGCTCGGGATCGGTGGTGACGATCGTGTCGGGGACGGCGAAGCCGGCCGCGAGCGCGGCGTCGAGCTGGGCGGGCTTGTGCTCGGCGGCCCGGATCCGCCAGGGGTGGTTCACGTAGCGGGCGCCGGGCAGCGAGGCGAGGACGCCACCGACTCCCCACTGGGCCTGGGCGCGGGCGAAGTCGGCGTCCTGTCCGTCCATACCGGCCGGTGTGGCCCAGCCCGAGGGACGCCGGTACCAGACCGCGCGGACCCGGTCGAGGTCGAGGGCGCGGCTGGCGGTGGCGAGGGTGCCGCGTCGGCCGGCCGCGCCGTAGCGGGCGGTCAGCACGGCGCCCTGGTGGAGGTCGGCGCCGGGATCCGCGCGCACGACCGGCACCTGCCGTTCGGCCAGGATCCGTAGCACGATGTCGGCCGTCGGGTCGTAGGCGCAGGTCAGCACCAGGACCGCCGCCTGCCGGTCACCCGCCACGGTTCAGCTCTGGTCCTGGTCGTTGGACGTCACGGTGTCGACGTCGGTCGGCTGGGCCTGGCCACCGCTCTGCCCGTCCCCGCCACCGCCGCCGGTGCTCGTCGGGCCGGTCTGGTCCGTGCTGGTCCCGTGCTTGCCCAGCTCGACGGTGCGGCCCTGCTCGTCGTGGAAGACCGCGACCTGGGTGTCCGGGTCGATGACCGGTGTCAGGGCGGGCCAGGGCGGCGTGTCGGAGTACGGGCGCATCCGGGTGGTGCCCCACGGGGCGGTGACGGCGTTGGGCATCCTGATCTCTCCTGCACCTGATACGTGACGCTGGCGATGCGATTGGTGACCATCGGTCATCATGCCGGTCGGCGGGACCCGCTGGGTGGCGTTTTGCCGAACTGCCCTTCAGAGACGCCCCGGGCATGCCCCTGGGGGCGGCGATGGGCAGAGGGCGAGGACGGGTGTGCCAAGGAGTTCGAGCGGCCGACTGCTATGCGGCCGGCCAGCCGTGGTGCGCCAGGCCGCCGGGGTCGGTGAGGGTGTCGTGGATGCCGGCGGCGGGGTAGCGGATGAGGTCGTCGGGCAGGTCGTCCTCGGCGAACCAGCGCAGGTCCAGGCACTTCTCCGGTTCGCGGTTGACGGGCTCCCCCTCCCACGCGGTGGCGAGGCAGAACAGTCCGAGGTGCAGGGTCGCCGGGTCCTGGTGGTGCCGGCGGTGCGGCGGGGGCGGAGGTCGGTGTCGAGCTGGTGGAGGCGGTCGGCGGCGAGGGCCAGGGCGAGGGCGCGGCCGCGCATCGTCGCGGCGGCGGTGCGTACGGCCTGGCCGTAGGGGGTGGCGGAGGGGCCGGTGGCGGTGTGGACGGTGTGTCCGGCCGCCCGCAGGGCGCGGGCGGTGGCGGCGACGGCGGTGGACTTGCCCAGGCCGCTGGGCCCGTCCACGGTGAGCAGCAGGCCGTTCACGCGGTCACCTCCCGGCGGGCCGCGGTGGTGCGCCCCACTACGTGCGAAGACGGTGTCGCCGAGTTTCAGCAGCACCTGGATGCTTGACTCTGGACGGTTGTCGGATACTGCCCGCGCGGGGGTGGACGCCGCGTCCGGGTGCGTGCCGCGTACGGTCAGCTCATGCACGAACAGCGAGACCAGGGGCAGGTCGACGGCGAGGAGAACCGCGGGCACACCGCGCCTGCCGATGTCACCGACGCGAGCGCCAAGGCCGATGCGGTGGTATTCGTCTGCGCGACGTGTGGTGTCCC
This sequence comes from Kitasatospora sp. NPDC001261, assembly GCF_042896795.1. NCBI lineage: Bacteria > Bacillati > Actinomycetota > Actinomycetes > Kitasatosporales > Streptomycetaceae > Kitasatospora > Kitasatospora sp. NPDC001261. The sequence goes on along the minus strand of NZ_JBIAXP010000012.1, from coordinate 45,326 downwards.
ACTGACGGGGCCGCTCACACGGCTGCCGGCGGTTCCCGAGGCACCGTTTTACGCTTGGTGGGACGCCGACGAACCCGGTCCATCGCCGGCGACCGTGCCGTCAGGCCACTATGCGGTCGAGACCGAGCCGTACGGCGCGCCCCTGGTCGTCGCCGACGTGCCCGGCCCGGTAATGCCGCGCCACGGCGTCCACTACAACGCGGACGGCAAGCCGCTGGTGTCGAAGGGCCCCCGAGGCAACTTCGTCATCAACCCGGACGACGCCCGCGGCCTCGAATTGCGGCACGCGTCCGCCGCCTGCTGCGGAGCGACCCCGAACGGCGGCATGAACCAGCGGTGCGCCTGTGGAACCCTTGTGGCGACCCTTTGCTCCGACTGCTGCCTGCCGTACGAACTTCACCTGTCAGCCGATCACGTCCGCGCCGTTCACACCTGAGGCCGACCCCCGCCTCTGCGCGGCCATCGTCGACCGCCCCACCTTCAACAGCACCGTCATCGAGACCGGCACCGACTCCTACCGCCTCGCCAGCACCCGCGCCCGAGCCGAACAGCAGCAGGCGGTCGGCTAACCCCGCTCCCACCTGGTCAGGCCCCCGGCCCACCTTGACGGACGTGTGCGGCAGGATGACGCCATGCCCCAGCAGACATTGCCCCCGTCGGAGTCATGGCGCCGGATCGATTCGTGGCTGGCGACGCACACTCCCTCCGGCCTGGCGTTGCTGAACCCGCCAGCAACACCCAGCGAACTTCAGGACGCCGAACAGACCCTCGGCATCCCGTTGCCCGGCGATCTCGCTGATTCCCTGCGGTGCCACAACGGGCTGAGCACCTGGGCGACCGTCCTGCCCGAGCAGTCTCCTCTGTCGGTGAGCGGCATCGTGGACCGCTGGCAGACCTGCATGGACATCGCGACCGAGAACGACGGTCTGACCACCCGCCCCTGGGACGACGAACCCTGGTGGCACCCGTTCTGGGTGCCCTGGGCCGAGAGCTCCGACGGCGGGGCACAGGTGATCGACCAGCGTCCCGGCCCGGACGAGGGGCGACTCGGCTGGGCCGGCCACGGCGGCGGGGGCGACTTCACCGACTCCTGGCCCGGCCTGGCAGCACTACTTCACGCCGTCGCGCGAGCGTTCCACGGCGGTGGAGGTGTCCGCGGACTGCACCCTTACCTCACCGCACAGGGCGAGCTGTGGTGGGACGAGGAGAACTGCCACGAGCTGGAAGGTCAGCCGCTGACACCCGCCCCGATCGGGCTGTCCTGACTGTTAGTCACAGACTCGAACCCACCCCCACTGCTCTTACTTCTCACCGACACCGAGACGCGGTCACAGCACCTTGCGCTGCCAGCTCTCACCAACAATCGCTCTTCGTTCTCACCTACGCAGCCAAGCCGAGGATGAAGTACCCCTTCACGCCGATGCCCTTCTCCAGCAGGCGGCGGGCGACGGCGAGGGTCATCGCGGGGGTGATCCGCTTGTCCATGGCCTCCAGGACCCGGGTGGAGCCGGATTCGATGCCGAGTGCGACCTCGCGCAGTCCGTTGGCGCGCAGCCGCTCCAGCATGGTTTCGCTCTCGCGGTCGAGGACGTTGATGCGGCCGGTGGCGTCCCACACGTTCGTCTCGCCGACGCGTTCGGCGGCGAAGGCGTCCAGGGCGGGGCGGATGACGCGGCGGGCGCCGAGGAAGAGGTCGTCCACCGCGCGGAAGGCGGTGCAGCCGAGGTCGGCGTGGAGCCGGTGCATCTCGGCGACGATGTTCTCGGGGGTGCGGGTGTGGGTGCGGATGCTGATCTCGGGGTTCATGGAGGCGGCGCCGCAGAACCCGCATTCGTAGGGGCAGCCGCGCGAGCAGACCAGGTTGGCCTCGATGCGGCCGTCGGCCGCCTGGTGCGGGTCCTGGGTGAGGAAGCGGCGGTCGAGGGTGAGAGCGTTGATGTCGGGGGCGAGCCAGCGGGCGGTGTCGCCGCGTTGCGGGATGCCGCAGGCGATGGTGCCGAGCAGGCGGTCGCGCCACATCACCTTCGGCAGTTCGCGGCGCCGGTCGAGGTCGCCGAGCAGGGCGGTGACCCGGGTCTCGCCCTCGCCGATCACCAGGGCCTCCAGGCGGACGAAGCGTGGGTCGTCCAGGACGCGCCGCGGGTCGGCCTTGGCGTGGTGGCCGCCGGCCATCAGCGCGATCGCCGGGTCCAGGGCGGCGGCGATCCGCGCCGTCAGTTCGTAGGTCGGGGCGAGGAGGTTGAACGCGGCCCAGCGCGGCCGCAGCGCGTTGACGGTGTCGATGGTGCGCCGGATGCCGAGTCCGTGGGCCTCGGCATCCAGGATCCCGACGTTGAAGCCGTGCGCGGCGGCGTGGGTGGCGATGTAGCCCATGCCGAGGACCGGCAGTGTGTAGTCGTTGACGCGCGGGCGCAGGCCGTAGTCGCGCAGCGGGGCGTTGACGAACAGGCAGTCGAGGGAGCGGTGCGGGTCGGCTCCGGCGACCAGGTCACGGGCGGTGCGGGTCTGTTCCTCCGAGCTGATCGGTGCGGGCATGGGCCCCCCAGGTGAGTGTCGACAGGGTGAGGGTGTGCAGGTGGCGCGGCTCGTGGCCGGCCAGGTGGTGCCAGTGCGCGCCGAACAGGGCCTCGGTCCTCTTCGGCTTGTCGGCGGCGGGCCAGGGGTGGTCGGGGGCGATGCGGGCGGCCCAGGTGCGGACCGCGAGGTCGGCGTGCGGGTACACGGAGAAGTCGCCGGTGAAGTCGGCGGCGGCCGCGGCCGCCGTCCAGGGCCCGATCCGCGGCACGGTGACGAGCGCGGCGGCCAGGGCCGGGGCGTCGAGCTGCTCCCAGCGGGTGCGGTGCTCCTGGTAGGCGCGGGCGGCCGCGCGCAGGGCGGTGCGGTGGAACATGGTGCCGACGGCGGCGAACTGCTCGTCGGTCAGGGCGAGGACGGTTTCGGGCGTCGGTGCGGTGTGGAGGGCTGGGTCGGTGCCCGGCAGAGCGGTGCCGTGGGTCGCGCACCAGCCGCGGTAGAGGCGGCGGGCCTGGTCGGCGCGGACGACCTGGCGCAGGACGGCGGTGGTGATCGCGTCCCACAGCCACGGGTTGGCCACGCGCACGCTTGGCCCGAGGCCGCGCAGGCCGGTGAGGAGGGCGGCCGGGACGGTGCCGGGCAGCGACGCCGGGTCGGTGGTGACGAGGGCGGGCTTGGTGTCCTCCGTGCCGTCCACGCAGGCCAGGTCGAGGCCGTCGGGGGTGAGGGTGGCCAGCCAGCGGCCGTCGGCGGTGCGCAGGGGGCGCTGCCGGTGGCCGGTGGTGGTGTTCTCCTGCCAGGCGGGGTGGTCGGTCGTCAGGACGGTGTGCACGGGACGCTCCTTGCCTCGGGTGCCGAAGTGGCCGCCCCAGCTTGCCAACTCCGGGCGGGTGCCGGGGCCGGTTCGGCCGGGGACGGTGGCCCGGGGTGCCGGGCCGGGTGCCGTTCAGAGGCGCCCGGGCAGGAGGTCGATCACGCCGGTGGCGGCGAGGCTTTGATAGAGCGTGCGGTGCTCGGCGTCGGTCATCCGGCGCGAGTGCACCGGGGCCTCGCCGCCGGCGGGCACGGGCCAGGCGGAGACCGGCGGGATCAGGTCGGTGGCGGGATGGGCGGCGGTGTACGGGCCGCGCAGGACGAGGGTGGTGGTGCCGGGCAGTACGACGGCCCGGTGTGCGAGCGTGGGCGCCAGGGTGTAGGCACTGCCGGGGAGCTCGGTGGTCGTGACGGCCGGGCGCAGGCCGCGGGAGCTGACCGGTCCGCCGGCGCGGCCGTCGGTGCGCAGGAAGACGGTGTGGAGGCAGCCACCGGCCAGGACCCGGGCGGCGAACGGGTAGGCGTGGTCGTGCGGGAGCAGCTGGTTGCCGGGGCGCGGGTTGGCGTTGAGGCGGATCTCGTACCCGAGGTCATCCGCCTTGGACAGGACGAGCCGGTCCAGTGGCGGGGTGGTGCGGGAGGCCTCGTACCGTTCGGGGGCGAGGACGGTAGTGGTGACCAGGTAGGACAGGCGGCCGCGGTCGGCGGCGAGGCGGTGGAGGACGCCGGACTGGGCGTGGATCCGCGGCAGGTCGGCGGCGCGCAGATCGGGGACGTCCTCCAGGCCGGGCCCGGCGGTCCGGCCCGCACCGGTCGGGCGGCTTCTGGTCAGACGGGTACGGGCATCGTCGGCGGCGGCCCGGTACTCGCCGGGGTTCAGCCGTACGGTGCCCGGAACGTCGACCGGGACGTGGGACGCCACGAGCTGCGCACTGTCGGGGCAGCCCGTGAGCCGGACCCTGGCACCGGTGTGGAGGAGGCAGAGCTGGCCGGCGTCCAGGGTGCGCAGGTACTGCGGCCGGTCGTGGTCGACGTCGTCCCGGTCGTGGTAGAGGGCGAGGTCCAGGGCGCCGACGAGCGGGAGGATGGTGGTGGGACGGTCGGTGGGCCGGGGCTCGACGGGCGCGGTGCCGTCGGGCAGGCGCAGGTGGATCGCCGGGTGGCCGTCGCGGGGCGCGGTGAGCAGGAGCATGGTGTGGCCGGGGGCGGTGTGGGAGCCGGCGGCGAGGGCAAGGGGGTCGGCTTGGTCGAGCAGGTGCAGGGCCAGCTCGGTGGCGGGGGCGAGCCAGGCGTCGGTGACCAGGCGCTCGGGACGGTCGGTCAGGGTGTTCGGGTCCAGGTCGGCCAAGCCGGCCAGGCTGGCGAGGTTGGCGAGGTCGGTGCTCTGCGACGGGGCCACGGGCATGGTGGTGGTGTCCTCGTGTTCAGTGGGTGGCTGGCTGATGGGGGCGCTGCCTGACGGGTTCGGGCTCGGGCTCGGGCAGGGCGTTGACGGCGGCCGCGATCTCGATCGCGTTCAGGTCGGTAACCAGGTGACTCAGCACCTCGGCCTCGGTGATCTCCTCGGTGATGTGGTGGCTGCACCGCACGACCCGGGGCTCGTGGACTTCCGGCAGCGGGAGGGCGTTCGCGCGGGCGGCCGTCATCGCGGTCCCCAGTTCCATGGGGCCGGGTGGGCGCCGCGCAGGCACGCGATGCGGTGTGCGGCCTGCCGGCGGGCGCCGGGGTCGAGCCGGGCGCGGCGGACCGTGTCCATGACCGCGGTGAGGACGACGGTGTCGCGTACGGTCTGGTAGCCGGACCAGGCGCCGATGTAGGGGTGGGCCACGGCGTGGTCTTCGGATTCGTAGGAGAGGTAGGTGTCGGCGTAGGTCCGGTGGTCCTGACGCGGGCCGGCGAGCAGTTCGGAGCGCCAGCGGGCGGCGACGAGGTCCCACTCGCGGCGGCCGCGGGTCAGCGGGCGGCGCAGGAGGAGTCCGACGTGGGTGCCGTCGTCGTGGACGGGGACCATGTCGAGGGCGCCGAGGACGACGGTGTCCGGGGTCGGCCAGTCGAGGTAGTCCCACTCCTCGCGCAGCTGGGCCGCGCGTTCGCGTAGGAACCGGCGGGCGGTCTCGTCCAGCGGGGTGTCGTCCAGGCCGTCCAGCAGGGAGGCGAACGGGTCGTGCTCCCGCAGCCAGGACGCCGTCCCGGGGTCGATGCGATGGGTGAGGGCGGTCACCCACGCGGACAGGGACGTGTCGGTGCTCGGCCTCCCGGGGTTCTGCCAGAAGGTCACGGCCCGGCCGTCGGCGGCCGCGCGGACCTCGGTGTAGTACGGGCAGACGACGGGCAGCCGGTGCTGTCGGAGGAACTGCGCACCTCTGACCAGGGCCCAGGCCTCGTCCAGGTCGGGGTGGACGATGGCGAGTGCCCGGGAGTCGGGCAGCGACCACAGGTGGTTCGGGCTGTCGCTGACCAGCTCGGCCTTCGCGGGGTCGTCGCCGGTGGCCACGCAGGCCTGCGTCAGGGCCTCGTAGGAGGCCGCGATGTCCAGTCTGCGGGCGGGGCTGACGGTCTTGAGCAGCGTCTTGGTGCGGGTTCCGACGCTCACGGCACAGTCCTCGAATACGAACGAATCGGATGGATGGGGGGAGGGGACTCTGCCCAGGGACGGTTCGGCCCCTGTGTGGACCCGGCCGGGTTCTCACGGCCGGGCCCGCACACCGGGTGGCACCGTCTGCGGGAACGGCGCCATCCAGAGCCGCAGGGCCCACCCCTCATGCGGGGCCCTGCGGGTGTCCGGGCCTGCACTCTCCCGGTTGCAGTGAGGAACGTGGCCTTGGACGCGGTGAGCGTGCGCGCCCCGTGCAGGCGGGGCGGTGCTCTTCCGCCACCCGCCGCCGCGGCGTTCCCGGGGCGGGTGTTCCGGAGTCCGGTGGCAACACGTGCCACCGGAGGCCTACGAGGCGCCGGTCACGCCGGTATTCGGTCGGGCGCCGGCTGCCCAGGCGGCCGGCCCACGGCGGGCCGAGGCCGGAACTCCCGCACGAGTGCGTCCGCGCGTGGCGCCGCGACCCGCAGGCTGACCTGCTCGCCCACGGCGGCCGCCGGACGCACCTGCTCGGGAAGCCCGATCTCCGCCCAGATCTCCTTGCCGCCCTGGGGGAGCTCCTCGACGCCGAACCGGGACACGACCGCCGTGACGAGCATCAGCCCGCGTCCGCAGGTCGCCTCGTTGGTGGCCGACCGGTACTCGGGGCGGCCGAGCCCCGGGTCGGTCACGGACACCCGCAGCACACCCGTGTCGTATCGCAGGCAGGCGGTCAGCACCACGTCCGGCCGCTCGCCACCACAGCCGTGCACGACGGCGTTCGTGCCGAGTTCGCTCAGCACGAGCTGCACATCGTCCAGCACGGCGTCCTGCTGACGACCGTCCAGGCCGAGCGTCGGCAGCACCGTCCTCGCCCAGCGGCGGAGATCGCCGATCCGCTCCCGTTCGGCAGGGAACTCGATGTCGGCCGTGAGGCGGGTGTCCGGCCCCCGGGCCTCGTCGGCGGAGCTTTCACTGTTTGCGGCATACACGGCATACCTCCGCTGGGAGCCACCCGTCGAGGCTCTCGGCAGGTGTTCGGGGAAGCGGTCAACCGACCGCACGACGCGGCAAGGTGTCTCGCTCGCCGTCGTTCTACGCGTGCTCAGGCGTTACGGCCGCCGGTCACTCACCGAAGGCGTGCCCCTGCGGTCCGTGACATTGAGCATGGCGGCTGATCCCTCGTCAGTGCAAGCCCATCCGCGAAATTTATGAATTCTCATTTGGTGATGAGAGTTGCTGCCATGTCGAGCAGGGAGCTGCTGGCGACCCACGCGACTGACGGGGCACACTGGCCACCCAGGCCTGGATAGCGAGAATTGGGGGTACCCATGGCGGAAGCCACGGTTCGGCAGCGCCAACTCGGCCGCCAGCTCCGTACGATCAGAGAGACGCGACACCTCACGCTGGAGGACGTCGAGCAGGCCACGGGCATCACCAGCGCGAAGTTGTCACGGATAGAGCTGGCCAGGTCGGCTGCCAAGCCGGCCGACGTCCGGGTGCTGGCTCAGATGTACGAGTGCGACGAGCAGCTTGTCGAGTCGCTTGTGGCAGTCGCCCGAGACGGGAAGAAGCGCGGGTGGTGGCTCAACTACGGGGAGGTCCTGTCGCCATGGCTGGCCGACCAGATCAGCCTGGAGGAAGACGCCACCACGTTCCGGACCTACCAGGTACAGCTCATCCCGGGCCTGTTCCAGACGGCGGGTTACGCTCGCGCGGTCCACAGCCGGCTGGCGATCGGGGCGACTTCGGAGGACGTGGAGGCGCGCGTCCGGATCCGAAGGGAACGTCAGGCCATCCTCACCCAGCCCAAGCCGGTGGAGATGCAGGCGGTCATCCACGAGACAGCGATTCGCAGTCTCGTCGGGGGCGCTCAGACGATGCGCGAACAGTTGGAGAAGCTGCTTGAGCTCGCGGTGCTTCCCAACATCACCATCCAGGTGATGCCGTCGGAGACCGGTGTCCACCAGGGCATGAACGGCCCGTTCTCCGTTCTCGGCTTCCCCAACGGCAATCTCGACGTAGTGCTGCTCGAGGGGCTGCTGACCAGTGAGTGGGTCGAGGAACCCGAGCGCGTCACCGTCTTCGACCGAGCGTTCCGCGACATCGTCGCCGAGGCCTGGTCACTTGACCAGTCGCTTGAGTTCATCACCGCACAGAAAGACAGGCTGAAGTGACATTCGTCCCCAACTCCACCATCCTGACGGTCAGGTGGAAGAAGAGCACTCACAGCGGCGGCAACGGCGACTGCCTTGAGATGGCCACCAGCGGAGACATCCGATACGTACGCGACTCGAAGGACCCCGCAGGCCCCGCGCTAGCCTTCAGCGCTGCAGCCCACAGCTCCTTCATCGCTGCCGCAGCAACCGGCATGTTCGACTTCGATCTCATCTGACCCACGCAGCACCAGGGTCCGGCGCGGGAGGTACGCCGGACCCTGGTGCCGTTCCACCCATGGCCGCAGCCGACGAACAGCCCCGGACCCAGCAGCCGGCGAACTGCGGCCAGAACGGTCCTCTCCTTGTCCGGCGCGATCCCGGGTTCGTCCCAACGCTGCTGCGAGACTGCAGGTTCGTGAAGCTACTGCACGAGTTCCATGCTGCGGACGAGCCCGGAGAGGACAGCGTCCTGGGAGGGCACTCCGACCTGGACGAGTTCAGTGACCAGGGCGCGGCTCATGGGGTCGGCGTACACGTAGTGCGGTGCCGCCGTCGCGGCTTCCTTCAGCTTGACCACCGCGGCCGAGTTCCTGCCCATCCGGTGCATCGCTCGTGCCTCGTCGATCGTGTAGTGCGTACGGCGCTCCTTCGACGGCACCTCGTGGATGTCCACCTCCGGAACACGCCTGAGGCCACGGTCCGGCTCGTCCACCTCCACGCCGGCCTCCGCTGCGTGCACGGCCACGACACCACGTCCGAACACGGTGTGGTTCGCCAGGTCGTACCAGCCGTCGCCAAGTCGGTCGGCGTCCTCCAGCGCGGCGCTGATCCGGGCCCAGGCGTCGTCCTTCTGCCCTGCGCGGGCGTGAGCGATCGAACACCTCAAGTGCAGGGCGCCGCGCAGCGAAACCGCCGCTCGGTCGGCTGAACCTCCGCTGGTGTAAGGCTCCAGGTCCCGCATCGCAGCCTCGGCCACGGCGATGGTCTCGCGGTTCGAGGCCTGGTGCAGCAACGCGCCGCACCTGTCCCACGCGACGGCGGCCCGCATGAGCGGGTCATCGACGGCTGTCGCGGCATTGGCGGCCACCTCGGCCGCCGACCACGCCAGATCCGGATAGCCGAGTTGGTTCAGACACATCCGGGCCGTCCTCGCGGCGTCGACCAGCAGCCTCAGGGCTTCGTTCCGCTGGTGGCCGGCAAGGGTGAGCACCGCAGTGTTCAGATCTTCGATCAGTGGCGCAAGCAGGGTGGCGACTCCCGGCAGGTTCGCCGCCTGGCGGGCCGCGTTGGCACGGCGGGACTGCTCACGCAGCCTGGCCAGCTCAACCGGGGGCCCTTGCGGGATGAGCCCGGGGTGCCCAGACAGGATCAGGCCGGCACGGCGGAGACCGGTTCGGATCGCGGGGACGTGGGCGTGAGCAAGGCTTCCCCCAGCTCTCTGAAGGCGGTACGGCTGGCCGAGGAGCCAGACGACGTCAACATCGCAACGGTCGGCGATCGCAGTGATCACGCTGTACCGGTCGAGCGGCTGTCGGCCGCTCTCGACGTTCGCCATCCAGGACTCGGCCCGGCCGAGGAAGCCGGCCAGCTCAACTTGAGTCAGTCCAGCCGCGTTTCGGGCGATCCGCACACGTGCGCCGATGTGCTCGCTGTTCAAGGGCATGCTGATGTCCTCCGTTCTGACCTCGTCAATCAGGACGGTACTCCCGATGCCGTCGCCGTGAGGTGCTTGGACCGAACTCCCGGTGATTGCGCGAAGGCGCGGAGGCGGCACCCAACCCGACGTCCCCAGCGCACCGACCGCCTGGTCGACGCCGCGCACCTGCACGGTGAGGTGAACCCGGGCAGCGGCTTCGTGAACAACGGCTACGTCATGGACCTGTGCACGGCCGCTGCCGGGTGGCCGACGCACGGTCGCTCGCCGTTCGTGGGGCTGTCCGGGGCAGCGGTGTTCTGCGCCCGCTACCTGGCCAGCGTCGTCGCCGCCGACCGCGCCCACTCCGCACACAGCCGCCTCACCCCGCGGGGCGCCCCTGGAAGACTGATGAAGATCCTGGTGTGGTTCGGGCTGCCACTGTCAGCCGGTAGCGCGGATCTGCCACACGGGCTAGCCGCCCGCAGGTCGCGTCGCCCGGGTGATCCACTCCAGGCAGGGCTGCGGCCCAGACAGGATCGGTACCGCGATCACCTCCGGGTTGTCGTACGGATGCTCCGAAACGACATGCGCCTCCAACTCGGCTACCCGGTCATCCGTTGTACGGAAGGTCACCTGCCACTCGATGCCCTCGCACACCTCTCCAAGGTGTCGGTAGGTCGTGGCGACCGGCCCGGTGACCTGTCCTGAGGCAGCCAAGCCGGCTTCGACCGCGGACCGGGACAGTTTGGCGCCTGCAGCGTCGCTGTCGACCGTGGTGATCATGATCAAGAAGTCAGCCATATCCGCGACACTACTCGGCACCCGGAGGGCCGCGAGAGTGCGCGCGTCAACTGGTCGAACCTACCCGCGTTTCTGCGGCGCCGGGGCTTCATCAAGGGGTCGGCTGAAGTCGGCCCCTTGATGCGTCCTCTCCGTGGGGTGGTGCAGCCAATGCAACGATGCTGCGTTGAATACAACGTGAATCAGTGCTGGTCGGTCCGGAGGGCGACTCAGTCCTGCAGGTCTTCCATCCGGTCCAGGAGGGCGGCCAGCAGCGTGGACCGGCCCTCTTCCGCGCGGGCTACCAGCTCTCGAAGCCGACGCATGTCCTCTGGGGTCAAGGCAGTGCCAAGGCCTTGGGCGCGAAGCGCTTCACCAAGAGCCGAGCCGGCGATGTCCAGTGAGATGACGATGCCCGGGCTATCTTGGGATGGGCTCGACTGGTGTCGGCGGGGCCGCGCCTGTTGACCTGAGTCGTGCTGCCGGCGGCGCATCGCCTCCTCGGTGCCGGGGGAAAGCGCGAGGTCGAATCCGTCGATCGTCGACATCTCCGCTGCGTCCGTGACGGCGCTTCGTGCCGCTTGCCAATCGGCCGTAAACCCGTCCCTGGAGGCCGGCTGGGCGGACTCCAGGCTTTCCACTGTGTCCGACAGGAACTTCAACGCCTCTCGGGTGCTCTTGCGCAAGGCGATGAGCCGACGCATCTCCTCCTCGGCACGCGAGCGTCGTCGGATACGTTCCGCCGTTCTGGTCTGAAGCGCTGACGAGAACATGGTGGCCCCCGCTCCCAGTACGGCTCCCCCGATCACGCCGATCAGACCGAAGAGCGCTTCGCTGTCTGCCATACGGGCATTTTCACGGTTGCGCGGCCACGTGTCAGGGACTTTCCCGAAGCAGGTGAGGCAAACTTGACGGCTTCACGTCACACCCGATAGGGGGAGCCTCAAGGGCGGAGGCTTTCCTTGTCCTACTCGCATACCGAGGCCGTTGGCGGTGTCTCGCGCCCACACCAGCGCAGTTCCTCCGAGACCCAAGAGGGGGTGCGCAGCACGCGGGCAGCCCTGGGCAGTTCGCCGCTGGTGCTGCCATCCGTCTCGCGCCAGCCCGGTTCGGGGCCAGGGTGACCGGCCGTGGCGTGCCCGGCCGTCGGCGGGGGTGGAAGACCATTTGCGCGAAAGAGAACCACAGGGTGAGTTGTACGTGTCACTGTGTCTGTCGGTGATGACGGCAGCACGCTCGGGGAGGACTGGTGGCGGCCGACAGAAACACCAAGGGCACGCGGGCCCAGCAGACTGTGTTCGTGGGCCCGCATCAGCTGCTGCGTCCGTTGGGCGCGGGAGCGATGGGGGAAGTTTACCTGGCCCGTTCACCCGGGTTGAGACTGCTCGCGGTGAAGGTGATCAGGGCTGAATACGCTGAGGACCCCCAGTTCCAGCGCCGCTTCCGGCAGGAGGTGGATGCCGCGCGACGGGTGACGGGCTTTCACGCACCCCCCGTCGTGGACGCGGAACCGCGCGGTCGCCGGCCATGGATGGCCACGTCCTACGTACCCGCGCCGGACCTCGGCGAAGTGGTGCTGCGCTTCGGCACCCTCGGCGAGGCGGGAACACAGGCCCTGGGAGCCGCTCTCGCGGAGGCGTTGACCGCGATCCACCTCGCGGGGGTGGTCCACCGTGACCTCAAGCCAGGCAATGTGCTCATCGCGCGGGACGGTCCGCGCGTCATCGACTTCGGGATCAGCCGCGCCTTCGACGCCGTGCACCTGACCCGGACCGGCATGGTGTGCGGCACACCCGGCTACGTCTCCCCCGAACGCATCGTCGCAGACTCCGCCACCACCGGTGCGGCCGACGTGTTCTCGCTCGGCTGCCTGTTGGTGTACGCACTCACCGCCCGTACGCCGTTCGGCGACGGCGAACCGGCGGAGGTCAACCGGCGGGTCGTGTACGAGGAACCGGATCTCTCCGGAGTGCCCCCCGCACTGCTCCCTGTGGTGGCTTCCTGTCTGGCCAAGGACCCCGTCCTGCGGCCCACTGCGGCGGCCGTGCTGGGCGCACTGGCCCCAGCCGATCCGGTGGCGCTGCTGAGCCCGTGGCTGCTCGCCGACCTCGATGCCCGGGAGCAGCAGGCCGAGGTGGACCTGGGCGCGCCGCCGGCCGATCCGCCCGCGCTACCGGTGCGGACCTGGCAGTCGCTCAGTCGGCGCGGCCTGCTCGGGCTCGGCGCCGGGCTCGGCGCGGGCGTGGCCGCTGCCGTTGGCGTGCCGCTGCTCGTCCGGTCGTCCGGCGGACCGGCGACGGTGGGCAAGGCCGTCGACGCGTGGGGAGTTTCAGCGGCGGGTTCCGGTGCACCGGCCTCCGGTCCGGAACCGTTGTGGAGCACTCCGATGAAAGGTCTGACGATCGGCCATCAACTGTCCATGCTCGGTGCCACACCGGTGTTGTGGTACGAGGGACGGGGCGCGGCCGGCTTCGACGGCGCAACGGGGCGCCAGACCTGGTCCCGGCAGGACACGCAGTTCTACCAGGTCCAGAACGGCCTGATCTACGGAACATCTCTGGGCTTCGCGAACCTGGTGTGGCTGAACGCCGGAGGCGAAAGCCGGCAGAGCCCTCTCACCGTTCCCGCCGAGCAGCGCAACTACGCCGCGATGAGCCTGCGGGTCTTCGGCGCGGACAGCCGGACGGTGGTGCTCGCCCGTCAGACGTCCTTGACGGGCGGCGGGGTCGTGACCGGGACTGAGCTGAGCACTGGGGCGGTGCTGTGGCAGCAGGAGGTCACCAATCCCATGGCAGTGGCTTCGGCCCGCGACTCGGAGAGCATGATGAGCGGTTCCGGCAGCTCGATGGGCTTGGTCGCCGACGGTCGTTGCTACTACGAGGACAGCGGCACCATCCGTGCTGTGGACCTGCGCACCGGCGCGTCCCACTGGCAAGCCACCAGCCTTGCACCATCCGTCGGAATGCTCACCCGGCTGCTGCGTGCCGGCGAGCTGCTGTTGGTCATCAATGGCACCGCGGTCGTCGCCCTGGACCCGGCCACCGGGCAACAGCGCTGGGCTGCTCCCGCTGTCCCGCAGGCGGTCTTCGGCTGTGCGCTCGGGGCAGGCAGGCTTCTCCTCTCCGGCGTACAAGGCACCGCCTACTGCCTGGACGTCACGACCGGCAGGGGGCTATGGCACACTGCCGTGAAGGCGATGACCGGGCCGAGCACGGACACCAACTTCCGGACGCCGTCAGCCGGGAACGGCTTCTTCGGAGTGCCCCTGCCGGACGGATCGTCCGGAGCAGTAGTCCTGGATGCCGCCGACGGCGCCATCCGCTGGGTAGCGAAGGCCGCCTCCGACGAAGGCCAGTGGACCACCGCGGCCAACGGCAGCACCCTCTACTGCGGGTCCGCCACCATGCTGCGCGCCTTCCGGGCGAGCGGTGCGTGAGCACGCGGAGCATCGGCCCGTATCGCGTGCTGCGGCGGCTCGGCACGAGCGGCATGGGTGACGTCTACCTGGCCACCACCGACAGCGGACGCCCCGTCGCGGTGAAGACCGTGAAGCAGCAGTACGTGGCCGACGCCGACTTCCGACGCAGGTTCACCCAGGAGGTGGCAGCGGCCAGGGCAGTCAACGGGGCCTACACCGTGGCGGTGGTGGATGCCGACACCGAGGCGGAACTCCCCTGGTTGGCAACCGAGTTCGTCGCAGGCCCATCACTGCACGAGGCCGTGGCGCGGCACGGCCCGCTCCCTGGGCCCGCCCTGCAGGTACTGGGGGCGGGACTGGTGGAGGCGCTGACCGCGATCCACCGCGCCCGGATCATCCACCGCGACCTGAAGCCCTCGAACATCCTGGTCAGCAGGGACGGTCCGAGGGTCATTGACTTCGGCATCAGCAAGCCGGCGGTCGACGCGCTTCCCACCGCGAGCGGCGAGATCGTCGGCACCCCCGGGTTCATGTCCCCCGAACACACGAGGGGCGAGGACCTCACCCCTGCCAGCGACCTGTTCTCGCTCGGCGCGGTCCTGGCCTTCGCCGCCACCAGTCGCCCGCCCTTCGGCGAGGGCCCGCCGGAGGTGCTGATCTACCGGTCCGCTGAGGAACCCCCGGACCTCAACGGGGTACCGCCGGAACTGGTGAGGCTGCTGGTGCGCTGCCTGGACCGGGACCCAGCCCGGCGTCCCTCACCGGCCGAACTCGCCGCAGCCTTCCGGTACGGTCCGGCGGTCGGCACCGACTGGATGGGCGTAGCCGAGCGGACGGTGCGCCGACGCGAGCGGGACCTGGCCCGGGTGCTGAGAGACCCGAACGGCACCCGGCGTCGGCTGCTCGTCCTCGGCGGAGCCCTACTGACCACGGCCGCTGCGGGAGGCGCCACCCGGGCTTTGTGGCCCGGCCCGGCCGGCGGCGCGCCCCCGACGACCTGGTCGGTCACGCTCCCCAGAGCCGGTATGGCTCCTGTCGGCTGCGGGCCGGCGGCGGTGGTGTGCGCGGACCGCACCGGAGTGATCGGCTACGCCCGCACTGACGGGCGGACCCTGTGGAGCAGCACCGCGGAGACCGGTATCCTCCCGATCGGCGACGGCAGCCGGGTGTGGACCGTGGACTCGGTTGGCGCGGTGCAGGCGCGCGACGCCCGTGACGGAACGACGCTCTGGCATTCGGCCGACACCGTTCCCGGCGCGCGGTCCGCCGCCCTGCCGATACCCAGCCTGTTGCTGGTCGTCGGTCAGAACGGCGAGCTGCACGCCTACGACGCGACCGGCGGGGACCGGCTCTGGACCAGCGCCGCGCTCGGCGGCCTCCCCAGCCTCCAGAGCATGGCCTCGACGGGCCTGCTGGTCGTGATGGGCATCTCGGCGCAGATCCAGGACACGAGCACGGTGTTCCACTTCACCGCGCTCGACCGAGCGAGCGGGCAGCAGCGATGGTCGCTCGACGCCCAGGACCTGTACGCGCCGCAGACCGGAAGCCGGTTGTACAGCTTGACCTCGGATCTCGCCCTCGCCGCGGTGAACAGCCAGGACGGCGCCACCATCTGGAGTCGGCCCACCGCCCTTCCACCGGCCTCCGTGGCGCTGTACCCCATGTCCTACCGGGGCTCGCTGTCGCTGCGCCAGGACGTGGTCACCTGCCTGCCCGAAGCCTTTGGGACGAACTTGGACCAGCAGGTCACCACAGCGGCCTTCGACTCCACCCAGGGCACCCGACTCTGGAGTGGACAATACAGCGGCTCCGTCACCGGGAGCGCGGACGCCGCAGGAGTGCTCGTTCTGGGCGGGCCACGGGGCGTATCCGGCACCGGCCTGCGCACCGGGCATACCGCCTGGACCTGGCAGTCGCCCCGAGGCGCAGCCACCGTCCGGGGCTCCGCCGGGAGGCTGGTCGTCCTCACCACACCCACCGCCGCCGGCGGGATCACCCTACAGACACTCACCGCTACCGACGGTACCCCGCAGTGGCAGCACACCTTCGCCCGGCAGCCAGGCGACCCGAAGATCCTGCTCCAGGACTCGGCCCTGCTGGTCAGCTATGGGACCACGCTGACCGCCTACCACCTGCCCAGCAGCTGACCCTCCTCCGAAAGGTTCACCACGAGATGGCCGACACCGAGGAAACCCCACACACACCAGAGCCGCTGCCAACCCCCGAGCCCACCCGCATCCTGCCGGGACAGCCCACCCCGGCCACCCTCCCCGACCCGGCGGACCTGCGCCCCGCCGGTCCCACCCGACGATGGACCTGGCTGCTCGGCGGCCTCACGGCCGGAGCCGGCATCACCGCCCTCGCACTGAGCCTGGTGGCCAACCTCCTCCACCCGACACCGACCGCTGTGTCGGCTACTGCGGCGACCACCCCGGCAACCGTCCCCGGCGGACCTTCCTCCTCCGCTCCGGCCACCCCGACCACCACGCTCTACACCACACTGATCGACGGCTGCGCGCTGCTGCGCCCGGAGACAGTCGAGGGTTACATCAAAGGGGCCGCCTGCACTGTGAGGGCGTCAAGCGGTGGTGTGATCTCGTCAGGCGGGATATGGATGAGCAAGGAACCCGGCTACGCCAACGCGGAGGTCGACGTCATGTTGTCCACCTTCGTGGAGTCCGTCTACCAGCAGACGCTGACCATTGGCCGGACCACAGCGACCACCACTGGCGCGAAGATCACTGACGACCGGACCATTCCCGGCCTCGGTGACAAGGCGACCCTGCTCTACACCTCCTACAGCGGCTCCGGCAGCGTCAGCCTCACGGTGGTCCAGCGCAATGCTCTCGTCACCGTAAGATACAGCGCACTCACCAGCTCCGGCCCGGTCCTCCAGGACGTTCCCACTGAAACGGCCGAAGCCGCCGCCATCGCCTGTGCCAAGGACGCGCTCGGCACGCTCACCACCTCCTGAAGCCTGTCCTGGACCTGTACCTACGCTCGCTTCACCACCACGACAACGGCAACGCCTGCTGCGACCACTCCGAGGTTGCCAAGGAGCTTGGGCCTCCGGAGCCTCGGATTCTCCCAGCCAATGATCTGAGCCGGGCCACCAGTTGGCGAGGAAGCGGATAGCTGCGGGGACGTCCGAGAACTACAGCACAGCGGAATAACTGATCATTTCAGAATGAGTTGAGCCGCAGGTCTTGCACTCGAAGATCTTGGTCGGCAGGGTGTCCGGGGCCGTGCTGATCTTGTTCCGGACGACCTGTGGAAGTGGGTGGCTCCGCTGCTGCCACCCGCTCCCGAGCGGCGCTACCGCCATCCCGGGCGGCCCTCGCGGGCATCATGTACGTGCTGCGAACCGGTGTTGCCTGGCGCGACACGCCCACCGAGACCGTGGGCTGCTCTGGCGTCACGGCCTGGCGCCGGCTGCGGGACTGGACCGAGGCCGGCGTTTGGCCGCGACTGCACGCCGCCCTGCTGACCGAACTGCGCCGCGCAGACCTGCTGGACCTGGGCGACTGCGCCGTGGACGGCTCACACATCCGGGCCCTCAAAGGGGGGAGCATGTCGGCCCCTATCAGTCGACCGCGCCCGCCCCGGCGCCAAGCAGCACCTGATCGTCGACCGCCACGGAACCACTGCCGCAGCCAACGGCAGGGCGCATTGCCGCCGGATAAGTGGCCCGTGATCTCGCCCGCCACTGCCATACAGATGGCGCCGCCAATCCTTCAGTGCCTGCCCGGCATCAGCCCCGAAGCTGCCGGGCGCCGGGCCGCCGGGAGCCGTCAGGACCGCCTGCGCAGCGGAGGTCGCGCGCCGACGATGACGCTACTCCGCACCGGTGGCAGCAGCCTGCGCGCGGCAACGGTCCAGTCCCGCTATCACCTCGGCCCGGTCCGAACCGTCCTTGCCCGCCAGTAGTTCGCCGGCCGTGGTCATGGCGGCCCAGAAATCGGGCGGCGAGCCCCGCCCGTCCCGGAACCGGGTCCTGGCGAAGTACAGGAAGATCTTCGTGAGCTCACCGGAACGAAACCACCCGAGCAGGCTACCTGGATAGCCTCCACGTGCACCGGCGGCGATGCCCAACAGGTCGCGGATGCGCTCGTCGTACTCGTCGAGTGCTCGGTCCACGATGAACATGTCCCTCATCACGAGGACGCTGGCGACGAGTTCCTCCTCGCCTGCCGAGAACTCCGCGAAGAATGGTTCGGCTTCGCGGAGTCGGGCCTGTGCGTCCGGCCGAGGCACGCCCAGAGCCAGGCACACGGCCAGCGCGCAATCACCCCACTCGCCCGTCCTCGCGGCCAGTTCGGCGAAGATCTCCTCGTCGTCCTGCCCAGCGGCAAGCATCTCCCGGGCCTCCGGAACCAGCGCGTCCGCGCCCTCCCCACGATTCATGGCCAGAGGCTACCGCGAGGTGCGACGGCCGAGATCGCTCGGATCCCCGCGTGCGTTCGAACATGCGACCGGCGTTCTCGCCCGTGCTCCGCCACGACGAGCGGCCGGACGAGACCGAGCCGGACATGGGCAGCACCCGCCTACTGCCGGCCCCACTTCGGCCGCGGAATCCCGTACAGCTGATGCCTGGCCGGCTGCGACATCCCGATCGGAGAGCTGACCGTCCTCTGGGACACTGGGGGTATGACGGACACGGGGGGCCGGGAAGGCGTGCGCGAAGGGCGGCGAAGGCGGCTGGTGGCCGCCGTGATTTCTCTTGGCGCGCTGGGTGTCGGTGTCGTCCACACCGTCAGGCCGGATCTGAAGATCGACGGTGCGACGCTGGTCCTGGCCGCGATCGCCGTGGTCCCGTGGCTGGGCGATCTCTTCGAGAGCATCGAACTGCCCGGAGGCGCCAAGTTCCAGTACCGGCAGTTGCAAGAGCGCGTGGAGGCCGTCGAGCAGCAGGCCGCGGAGGCCCGGCAGGTGGGGGACGACGCGAGCCGCCAGGCCCGGGTGGCCCTGGTGGCCGGCAGTGAGGGCATCGGGAGTGCCGAGGCGGAGGAGGAGGTCGGCCGTCTCGTCGGCGAGTTCGCGGACCTGCGGCGCAGGGAGCCGTCGGGGCCGGCGCGGACCTACCGTCAGGAGCTGATCTTCGCCGAGCTGGCCAGGCTCACTCCGCTGGTGGACGGCTACGACACCGCATCCGCTCTCGGCTCCGCCGACGGCGGGACCCGGCTGGCGGGCTACGCCCGCCTGTACGCCCGGCCGGAGGAGGAGTTCCTGTCGGCGCTCGTCGAGGCGGCGGCTTCCGAGGAGCTCGCGTTCAACCAGTACTGGGCCTTCCAGGCGGTCGGTTCGGTCGTCGACGCCGTCGGGCCGGGGAACGTGCGGCTCGACACGGTGCGGCGCCTGCGTGCCTGCCTTCCCGCACTCCCGCAGGGCACCGACCGCGTCCGGGTGCTGACAGCGGTGCTCAGGCGGCTGTACGGCGCGGCGGGCTGACGGTTCCTCGCACCGGGTGCCAGTCCTGATGGCCGGCGTCCTGCTCGGGGCAGGGAGTCCTGGACGAGTGGCCCGCCCCGAGTTCCGTCCTCTGACGCGAAGTCGAAGACCCTCGGCGACGAGCCGGGGTCGAGACGGAACGGTACCCGGTCCCCGGCTGCAGCCGCCGCAACGGGCTGTTGCCCGGTGACGCCGCCGGGTCGCGCAGGAATCCGATGCCGTGGTGCCCCGGCGCCGCCGCCAGGACAGCGGAGCCGGGGCACCACGGGTGGGTCAGTTGCTGGTCGTCAGCAGCCGGTTGGCCAGGGCGTCGGCGAGGCGGTAGGCCTCGTCGGCCGAGAGGGTGCGGCAGATGGCGTCCGCCAGCTCCTCCACGTTGTGCCAGTCGACGCTGCCGAGTTCCGCCTGCGGGGCGGCCGACGACTGCTCGTCCACCGGGGCCATGGCCCGCTGCTCCGGCATCGGGAGCGGCTCGGAATTTTCCGCGGAAAATCGCTCGGTGCTCCGGACGGGCTCGTCATTCGCGACCGGGTTGCGGGGTGCGGGCTCCGGCCGAGGGGTGACAGGAGCCGGGGCCTTCACAGTGGCCGGTGCCGTCTCCGCTGCCGCTGCCGCAGCCGACTGGGCCGGCGATGCGGCAGCGGGTGTCGCGGCGGGCTGCGGTGCGGGAGCCTCAGCAGGCGCCTTGGCAGCGGCCTTGGCCTCCAGCTTCGCGGCGCGCCTGGCGGCCACGGCGTCGGCGTCGGCCTGGAGCAGGTGCTCCAGTTCCGCGGTCTGCCCGGCCAGGGACATCGCCTCGATGCCCTTCACCGACCCGAGCCGGCGGGCGACGTTGATGGAGACGCCCTCCTCGCCGCGAGCCTTGGCCCGCACCTGGCGCTGCAGCTCGGGGTGGAGCTTCAGCAGGTTCTTGCGGTGCGAGATCCAGCTCTGGGACCAGCCCTCCGCCTCGGCGGCCTCCTTGGCGGTCGGGTACTGCGCCACGATGAGAAGGACCGCATTGGCCTCCTCGATCGGGTCGAAGTCCTTGCGCGCCATGTTCTCGTCGAGCGCGGCCCGCAGCAGGGTCGCCTTGGACTCCGCCACCGAGTCGTCCACGACGACGAGCAGCTGCTCGCGCCCGTACAGTTCCGCGGCGGCACGCCGGCGGTTGCCGTTGACGATGACGACGTCCTGCGGTCCCGCGCCCAGCGTCTGCTGGTCCTCCGGCCACAGCCGCAGGTAGGCAGCCGGGGTGACGGCGAGGCAGCTCTGCAGCTGGCGGTCCTTGATGCTCGCCAGGTCGGAGAGGTCGCCCAGCTCGTCACGGGGGTTGCGCGGGTTGGGGAGGCAGCTGGCGGTGAGGATCCACTTGGCCACCGGGGCGTCGTTGGCGCTGTCCACACCCGGAGCGTCGACGACCGGGTCGGTGGCCATCGAGGCGAAGGAAACACGACGGCCTGCCATCAGCGGCCCCCGTAACCGAGCTCGAGGGACAGACGGAAGAAGTCCTCGCGGGCCCGGTAGGCGGTGCCGCTCTCCTTGTACTGGGTGACGACCGTTCCCTCGGCCACCGCCCGCGAGTGGATCTTGTAGCGGCGCAGGACGGTCTTGGCGCGGGGCCACCCCTTCGCCGTGATGTACGCCTCGGTGTCCTCCAGGTCGGCGCGGCCGTCCCGGGGGTCCCAGTTGTTGACGACGATCCGGAAGGGGATGTCCATCGGCTCGATGACCTTCTGGATCGTCCGGGCCGTCGGGTCGAAGCACAGCGGCTCGGTGATCATCGGGACCAGGACGTCGTCCGCGATCTCCAGCGCCCTGCGCAGGATCTCCTCGTCCGCCAGGGTGCCCGGCGTGTCGATGAAGATGTGCTGGTACTCGTCCTTCTCACCGAGGACGTCGAAGGTGCACGCCGCGAGGTTGACCGTGGTGGTGGTCTTGCCCACGCCGCCCTTCTGGTTGGCGATGACGTGGATCTTCGCGCCGGTGTTCTTCAGGTGGATCAGCTGCTCGGCGTGGTCGTGTGCAGCCATGAAGTCGAAGGGCAGGTTGTCACCCACCCGCTCGGCCCAGACGACGGCGGACCCCTGGGGGTCGGTGGACACGACAAGCACGGATGGCTTCATGATGTTCCGTTCTCTCCGTGGGCTTCCCGGGCCGACTGCCCGGTACTGCGGATGCCCGCCGCTCAAAGCCGTGGTCGGCGGACAGGGAACAGCATTCCAGATGATCAGCCCGGAGCCTGACACGACCCGCGTGTCATGGAGCACAAAAGGGTTGGATCGCGGTGGCCGGACTTCCGGAGAACCGTCCTTCTTCCCTGAGATGGCGTCCAATCTCCAGGGTTTCCACCTGCGGTGATGCATGTTTGACGGAGGGGGGAATTTGTGAGCACCGGTCATTCGCATGGGAGGGCGCGTCGTGCGCGTGCCGACTGTCGTGGCACGGTGAGTCCCGCCCGGAGCCGGCCACCGGGTGACGGCCGGCTCCGGGCCCGAACTGGGCAAGGTGAACATCGGTGGTGCCCAGCCGACTGCGCCACCTCGGAGCAGCACGGGACGCGCGACGGTGATCCCGTGATCCCGCTGCTCGAGGTGCTCCCCCGTGCGGGTGACGTGGCGGAGCGATGCACCAAGGGTCGGCCAACCGAGGAAGTAGCCCTGCTCGGTTGAGAGAACGGAGCGCCAGGTTGGCTCCCGCGTAGACGGGGCTGTGGACTCGAACTGAATTAATTGGCGTACTCTGAGCCGAATCACAGCAGGTCAGAAAGTGTCGGCCCCGCACGCGCGGGGATGGCTCCTCGAACATCAACCTCGGCACCGTGAACGGCGGGTCGGCCCCGCACGCGCGGGGATGGCTCGATCCACGGCTTCGCCGCGCCCAACACGAACTCGTCGGCCCCGCACGCGCGGGGATGGCTCCGCGTAGTCGTCGGAGCGCTCGAAGCGGATCGCGTCGGCCCCGCACGCGCGGGGGCGGCTTTCATGACGAGCCGGCGTGGTCCTGGCGGCGGCAGGCTGAACGGCCCGGCCGAGACCAGCGCCCACCGGCTCCACAACCTACGACTGGGCATGGTTCCGAGCCCGCCCCCTGAAGGCCTCCGCCGCAGGACACGGCGTGTAGCCGAAGGCGAACCGGTGCCAGCAGCCTGTCACGAGATCGGCCCGAACGGCGTAGTCTCTCCGGATCGGGTCAGGTCGGATCCGAACATCACACCAGAACAGCCGAGAACGGGGATCGGAAGTGCGCCGTCATGCGCTGGTGGTCGGCGTGGGAGGCGCGGCCGCGAGCCTCACTGACGAGTCGCCTCCGAACTGGCCGCCGCTCGCCTACGCGGCCCCCTACGCGCAACGGTTGCGCGAGGTCCTGGGCAAGCAGTACTCCTACGTCCTCCTGGAGCCCGACCCGGATCCCGCGTCCACCGCGGCCGCGCTCAGTGACGCGCTGACGGCAGCGGTCAAGAGCGGGGCCGACTTCATCGTCATCCACCTGCTCGGGCACGGGGCGCCCACCCGCAACAGTCACGGGCTCCAGGTCGTCGGAGGTGACGGTGAGCTCACCGAGGCACTCTCCCGCTGGGTCGACCTGGCCGAGAACCTGACGACGGGAGGGGACAGCGAGCCCGCCGTCCTGCTCGTGCTCGACCTCTGCCACTCCGGCACGGTGGTGACCGAGCACCTGCGGTCGCTGGTCCGGCCGGAACATCGGCGGGTATGGGTGCTGGCGGCCTGTCAGTCCGACCAGTCGGCCTACGACGGCCGCTTGAGCCTGGCGTTCGACGAAGTCCTCCGGGGCTTCGCATCAGGCGCCCTGAAACTCGACGAGTCGCACGAGCACATACCGATCGACCGCCTCTGCCGCGAAGTGGCCCTCCACGTCGAGGACCAGGGTGCGGGTTCCTACTCCCAAGCCGTGGAGCGC
The DNA here is from genome assembly GCF_042896795.1 of Kitasatospora sp. NPDC001261. Lineage (NCBI taxonomy): Bacteria > Bacillati > Actinomycetota > Actinomycetes > Kitasatosporales > Streptomycetaceae > Kitasatospora > Kitasatospora sp. NPDC001261. The sequence goes on along the minus strand of NZ_JBIAXP010000012.1, from coordinate 22,086 downwards.
CCGCTCGTCGCGCTCGGTACCGACCTGTCCCACCTTCGGTTCTTCCCCAACCCGCGCTACGAGCCTGGCGGTCCGCGCGGCCGCGCCGGCGTCGACCCGGCGGTTTTCGCCTTCCTCGACGAGGTGGCCGACGCTCGCCATTTCGTGGGGCGGGCGCATGGAGGCAACGGCGCCGCCGCCGAGAGCGGTCTGTCGACCTTCACCGGCCGAAGTGCCGAGCTGCGCGAACTCACGGCATGGGCGGAGGGTGAGGGCGCCCCGGTGCGGATCGTCACAGGGGCGCCCGGGGCGGGCAAGTCCACGCTGGTCGGCATCCTCGCCTGCACCGCGCATCCCCTGCTGCGCGAGGCCACGGAGTGGTTGTGGAGACCGTCGGCCGGCGACCTTCCCGACGCCGTCGAAGGGCTTGCCGTCGTCCACGCGCGACGGCGGACCGTCGCCAGGATCCTTTCCTCCCTCGCAGCCCAGTGGAACCTGGAACCAGCAGGCCCCACGACCACGTGGACCACGGACCGGCTGGTGGCCGCGTTGCGCACCAGAGCCGAACCGCCCCACCTGATCGTGGACGCCGTGGACGAGGCCGAGAATCCCGCTGACCTCGTCACCGCCCTGCTGCTGCCCCTGCTGTCGATCGAACGCGCGGACATGAAGCCGCTGTGCCGGGTGCTGATCGCCACCCGTCGAGAGGAGAGCCTTCGGCACCTCTTCGAGGTCACCGCCCGGTACTGCGATCCGATCGACCTGGACCATGTCCCCCCGGCCCGGCTGCGCAAGGACCTCGTGAACTTCGTCAGCCGCGTGCTGCGCCCCATGGCGGACGAGCCCGCGTGGTGTTCCCTGTCCGCGGCCGAGAGCCTCGGCAGGGCGATGGCGGACACGCTGCTCACCGGCACACGGGAGTACGGTGAGTTCCTCGTCGCCGGCCTCTACCTCCGCCTGCTGCGGGACCAGGCCGCGCCCCCGGTCGACGTGGCCGAAGCCGAGGCCTTGGGCCGGGACGTCCCCCGTACCCTCGGTGCGGTCCTCGACCTCGACCTGGAGGTCCTCGCCCGGCCCGGACTTCGCGAACTCCTGGCCGCGTTGGCGTGGGCCGAAGGCGACGGGATGCCTGAGGAACTGCTGGTCCGTGTCGCGGACATCGCGTCGGCTGGAGGGAGCGACGAGTGGGCGGACGCGGCGGAACTCCTTCAGATCGCGCGCTTCTACGTGCGCCGGAACGTCGACCGTGAAGGAACGCCGGTGTACCGCCTCTTCCACCAGGGGCTCGCCGACGAACTGCGCGGTCGGCCCGGTCTCGACGCGGCGACGGTCTGGGAGCGGCTCGTGGCCACGGTACGGCCGGCCGGTGCCCGGCAGGGCCGCTGGTCGACCGCCGTGCCGTACCTGCTGAGCCATGCCGCCCGTCACAGCGCCTCCGCCGGCAGGCTCGACGAGCTGCTCGAAGACGCCGAATTCCTCGTCCACGCGGATCCGGCCCCGCTGGTGAACGAGCTGTACCACGGTGGACGGAGCCCGCGCGCTGCCGTCTATCTGACGTCCTACGGAGCCCACTACGACGGGCCGCCCGACCAGCGGCGGACAGTTCTCGCCATCGACGCGGCCCGGCACCAGCAGTGGCAGCTGAGTTCCGAGCTGTCACGGGACACGGCGTGGAGGATCCGTTGGACGGCCGGACGCGATCTGCACCCCGGCCTGCTGAGGACGCTCACCGGGCATCGCGGCGAGATCTCGGACATGACGACGCTCGTGATCCAGGAGCGGCCCCATGCCCTGACGGCCGGACGGGACGGTACGGCGCGCCTGTGGGACCTGGATTCGGCCGAGACGACACACGAACTGGCCGGTCACGGCTCGCCGGTGAACTGCGTCGCGGTTGTGGAGGCGGACGGTGCGCACATCGCGGTGACGGGATGTGAGGACGGAGTCCTGAGGGGATGGGACCTGACGACGGGGCGTCGCCTCTGGATGCGGCAGGCCCACACGGGTCCGATCCGGTCGATGGTGGCCATGCCCTACGGCGGGGTGCCGGCGTTCGCCACCGCCGGGAGGGACAAGGTCATCCGCTTCTGGCATCCGGCCTCGGGGGACCCGCTGTCCGACATTCGGCTGCAATCGCTCCGAGCATCCCCCATCAGTGGTGACGTGTGGCAGCTTTCCCACGTCGTGGTCCCCGGCCGGGGTGACTGCGTCGTCGCCTGCTACAACGATTGGCTCTCGGTGCTCACGGTGCACGGTGAGGAACTGGGAGACGAGGACCTGTTGATCACAGGGCCGGAACGGCCGACGCGAGTGCGGTACATCGAGCGCGGATCCGATCTCGAACCGGTTTCGGGTGACAGTGACGGCATGGTCCTGATCGGGTACGAGCTCCTGGACGAAGCGCACGCCGATGCCATCACGGACCTCGCCCGTGTCCCCTTGGAGGGCTCCGCCTTCGTCGTCAGCGCGAGCGCGGACGGAACCGCCCGACTGATCGAGACGCGTGAGCCGTGGCGCGCGCGTCAGGTCGCCAGTCACACCACGAAGATCACTCGTGTAGCGGTGGCTCCCGACCCCGACGGCATGCGACTCCTCACCGCGAGCGAGGGCGGTACCGTCCGGATCTGGGACTTGACGGCCGAGACGACCCAGCAGCGGTACTCCGGGCACGTCCACACCGTCACCGCGCTGCTGGCTCTGTCGGGAGGCCGGCTGGTCTCGTGCGGCGCCGACGGGACCTTGGCGTTGTGGGACACCGAGACCGGGGAGAGGCGGCAGGTCTCCCTCCACGTTGATCACGACGGCCACCTGATATCGGATGAGGCGACCGGCATCGCGCTGCTGGAGGACGGAGAGCACCCGCGGATCGTCGCCTCCTGCGCCAGGGAGGACTTCGCGCTGTGGGACACGAGCGTCGCGGAGGAGACGCTCGAGGGACGGGTCGACGGTTCCCTGCCCGGTACCGACGCCATCGTCTCGGTTGTGATCGACGGCGTGCCCCACATCGCGTGCGCGGGCCCGACCGTCAAGCTCTACAGCCTCGATCGTGTGGACTACCTGGCGGCCTGGCCCCATGGCCACGGAGACTGGCCGAGCGCACCCACCGGCGAACGCGAGCTGGACCTGCCCGGAGACGTGGCCTGCATGGCCGCCTCGGCCGGCCACATCGTCGCCGGGTACCGCTCGGGTGTCGTCCGATCGGCACCGCTGCGAGGTTCGTCCGGAGGACGCGAGCTCACCCGGCACCCCACTGCCGTCTGGGCGGTGGCCACGGTCGAACTCGACGGGCAGCTCCACGCCATCAGCGGGGACCACGCGGGAGGGCTCCGCCTGACGGCGTTCGACGGCACCTCGCAGGTCGACCTCGTCGGACACACCCGCGCGGTCTTCACCGTCGTACCGGTCACGTTCCAGGGCCGAGCACACGTCCTCACCGGCGGCATGGACCGTTCGATGCGACTGTGGGACCTGACGACCGGTCGGCAACGCGACGTCTTCTGGTTCCCCGACACCGTGTTCGCCATCGCCGTGGCCGAGGACGGCACCGTCTTCGCAGGCGTGGGCCCGGACATCGTCCGCCTGGAGACGACCGACCACCTGTCCCCGCTGCGGCCCTGGACGGCCCCGGCACGAGAAACGAGGACCGCATGACCGCCATCGTCGGAGTGCACGGCGTCGGGCACTACGCGGCCGGCCACTCCCCCGTGGATGTCGTCGCCGCCCGCTCGACGCTCTGGACCGGGGACCTCGCCGCCGGACTCGGCGTCGCCCCCGACCGGATATCACTGACCTACGCCTACTACGCCCACCACCTGCACCGCGACCGGCCGGTCGCGCAAGGGGCGGCGGACGCTCTCGAACAGCTTGTGCGCGAGCATCCGGAGGCGGTCGCCGGGGTCACGGACTGGGCGGAATCGTTGGACGAGTCCCTGGGCCTGGGGCTGCCGGCGGTCACGGCGCAGGGACGTCTGGCCGTGCCTCTGCGGCAGCTCGTGTCGGTCATCGCCGAGCGCCTCAGCCTCGACGGCCGGCTGACCCGGGCCTTCATCGGCCTGTTCTTCCGGGACGTCGCCCTCTACCTCGGGCAACGGGACGATGCCACCCGTATCGCCGCCCGCGACGAGGTGGCCGCCGTCATCGCGTCGGCAGGGGCACGGGTCGTGATCGCCCACTCGCTCGGCAGCGTGGTCGCCTACGAGGCCCTGCACGCGCACCCCGAACTCGAGGTCGACCTCCTCCTGACCCTCGGCTCGCCGCTGGGGCTTCCCCACGGGGTCTTCGACCGGCTGTCACCGACGCCTGTCGACGGCACCGGGCAGCGACCGGGAGGGGTCCGCCGTTGGGTCAACCTCTGCGACCACGGCGACATCGTCGCGATCCCCCGACCGCTGAAACGACGCTTCCCCACCGTGGACCTCGACCTGGTCGACAGCATCGCCCCGTTCGACTTCCACAAGGTGGCGCCGTACCTCCGGTCGGCCGCGGTGGCTGCGACCATCGCCCCGTTCCTGGGCGGTGACGGCTCGTCGCGCTGACGAGCGCCGTCGCACGCTGAGGGAAGGAGCGGCCGCCGCCTACGGATTCGGTCTCCTCCCCGCCGACGTCGCCTGGGGCGGGAGCCAGTCCCCTGCCCCTCCGCTCGCCTGTCCCTCCCCTGTCGCCTTCCCACCGGGGGCGGTCAGCCGGGCTACAGAGGTGGTGCGTTCCGCCCCTCCAGTCGGCCGGTGCGGGCGGCCGCCCAGGGGTTCTGCTTCCGGACCCGGATCCGGCGGAAGTAGCGGCGCATCGCGGCTGAGTCCTTGCGCCAGTCACCCATTTCGGCGATCTGGTCCTCGGGAACATCGGCCTCGCGCAGCGCGGAGGCCCCGCCGGCCCGGAGGCCGTGTGCGGTGACGGCCTTGGCGGTGGCCTCGTGCAGGAGCGCGTTGTAGCCGGACTCGACGCGGTGCTGTTCCGAGAGGTCGGCCACGTGCCGGTACGCGTTCCGGGCACGGGACTTGACGATGGTGTTGACGGCGTCGCCGGACAGGTAGGAGAGCTCCACCCACTCCTCGACGGCGATCTCGTGGTCCGCCTTCGGCTGCCCGTCCCGGTGCTTCGGCCGGGTCTGCGGAGTGAGCCGGACCTGGAGCCGGCCGGCCTTGTTCAGCGCGCGGAAGAGGGCCTGGTCGAGCGGCATGCGGACGGTGCGGGCGTACTCCAGCCAGGCGCGCAGGCGGCGTACCGGGCACAGGTGCGGGGCGTCGTCGCGGGCCGGGATCCAGGCTTCGAAGACCGAGCCGTCCTTGCGGGTCTTGCGGGCGACGAGGCGGACGGCGATGCCGTCGGGGTGAAGTTCGGCGTGCACGGGTACCAGGTGGGCGAGCTCGATGCGGCGGCTGAGCAGGTGCCAGCCCATCGTGAGCATGGCGGCGTCGCGTCGGCCGATGCCCTGGCGGTGGTCCCGGTCGCAGTCGGCGACCATCTCCTCCAGGTCGGCCTCCAGGATCGCGGGCGACTGCCTCTCGGTCTTGGTCGCGGACCACTTCCTGCGGAAGGCGGCGATCATCCTGCTGGTCTGGATGGTCCCGGGCCGGGTGTTCCCGGGGGTCTCCCGCTCCTGCCAGGTGACCACGGTGCTGTGGTAGTCGGAGACCGTGTTGGGGTCGTAGACGTCGCTGAGGATCATCCACCCGACGTACTCGATCAGCGTCGCCGTGGTGCACGGCAGTGCGACCCGTCCGCGCTCGGCGCACCAGCGTTGGAACACCCGGATCCGGGCCCGGTGGTTGCGCTCGGTGTTGGGCACCGTCGAGTCGCCGAGGAGCTGCGCGATCTCCTCGCTGATGACGAAGTCCCCGGCCGCGTACTCGGGCGCGGTGAACTCGGCCGGCAGCGGCCGGCCTGCGACCAGCACGGTGTCACGGTCGAAGCCGCCGATGTCGATCCCGTGCCCGCCGGAGCGGGCGGCGGGCAGTCGCTGGTCGTCGCTGTCGACGAACTCGGCTTCCACGACGTCGAGTTCGTCGCTCATGCCTGCCCGCCGTGGAGGTGGTGCCACTGCCGTCCGAGCTGTGCGGATCCGTGGGTGGCGGGCCCGGCGGGCGCGCCGGGTGTGGGTTCGGTACTCAACTCGGCTCTCCTGCGCGCACGGGCTGCTGACGGAGAAAGCCTCTCACAGCAGTTGCCTCGTATATTGCCAGATATACGAGGCTAACGACCGTTCACATGTGGTGGGAGGGGGTGAGGGATGCGGGGTCGGACGGGTCGTCCGTCAGGTGTCTGATGGTGAGTCAGGTCGTTAGGATTCTAACGGAGACCGTGCAGGTCAGGAGGCACCTCCTCACGTGAGTAGGTGGTCCCTATCCGGCACTGGTCGCCTCCGTGGGACCAATTGGTCCCACGGAGGCGACCAGCGCCGGGCGGTCTGGGGTGCTCCGGGAGGTGTCGCCCCCGCGGGGCGAGCCGGAACCGTCCCGCGCGGGACGCTTCTCCCGTGTTCCGGTGTGCCGTGGTACGCCGGCTATCGTGCATTATCGCCATTATCTATGCGATGCGGCAAAGTCGATGTTTGCGGCGAGGGTTAGTGACAGGTAGAATCCAATAGCCATCGCGAAGTTCGAAGTCTTTATGTCGCCACCATTAAAGACTTTGGAAGCATCTCGGATCTATTGCTAAGGTTCATTGGTTGCGAGACTGACGATATTGATAGCTTGGGATCACTTTTGATCGAAAATGTGAAGAAGTGGTCCCATGTGAGACTCCGGTGCCCAGGTGCCGGAAAGCGGTGCAAGCCCGTTCGGGCCCCCTTGCATGAAGGACCGAACGGGCTCAGGCAGGCCGCACGAACGCGGCCGATCCACCGCTGGTGTCGGCGCAGCAGGGTGGCACCCCTGCTGCGCCGCGCCTAATCGCCGCTAAAAGCCCTGGTCAGGGCCGTCAGTAGCCTCAGGCACTCGATGATCAGCCTGCGGTTCTCGTTGCGACGTCCCGTGTCCTCCGGCTCGGAACCCTGGTCGGACTCATCGCCGTGCGCCTCGCGGCGCGTGGGCGACTCGTCGTCCTCACCAGGCCTCTTCCTCCGCATGAACATGGAACACGCACTCCTCCCTGTTGGATCGCCCGAAGGGTTTCGGGACGTACGCGGGGGGTGGAGTCCAGGGAACTTCCTGGTAAGCGCTGCGAAGCGATAATAACGGCCGCTCAGCCACATTTACAAACTCGCAGTCGGGGCCGGAAGAAAACATATCGCCACGATATGGCTGTGGGTGATCTGCCCCTTTTGGCATGCGAAAGTAAATTACCGGCCGGTAGTAGTAGTCCGCCCCGCCGGCCACACCCGCTCAGAACGTGCGGTCGCCGGAGCTGTGCGAGCGGCCGGTGTCGGTCAGTGCGTGCACGGCTTCGGAAACGAGTGGCCATGACCCCGCCGCCGCACTCGGGAAACGATGTCGCTGTCCGACGTAGTCGGCGCTACGGTGGCGGCATGCCCATCAGCGTGACCGTGCGGACCTACACCGGAGAGACCCTGGCAGTCTGCACCCACCCGGCGATCGGTGACCTGTGCCGACGAGCCGAAACCTTGGCCTTGCCGCTGCTCGGCTACGTCGATCCCTATGACGACACCTGGTTCAACAGGTCGCAGATGCGGCTCCTGGTACCGGAGCTGAAGGCGCTGGTCGACAGCGCCTCAGCACCCGAGGCCGAGGCCGCAGCAGAAGTGCTCGCGTTGGCCGAGCAGCTAGAACACAAGCCGCACCGCTACCTCGTCTTCAGAGGCAACTGAAGATCACTTCTCCTGCGGAAACGGGTCCTCCTGCGTCATGACCTCGCTGTCGGTCGCCTGTACGAGGCTCCATGGACTGCGGCACGAGGAGATCAGCATGGGCGCCTGGGACCTGGGCCTTTGCCGAACCGGACCTGGCAGCGGCCGAACTCGCCGTACTCGGCGCCGTGTGGGTCGCGGTCGAAGACGAACTCCGCACCAGCGATCTGGCGGCCGCTGAGTTTATGCCCCGGCAGGCGGCGAGGCTGAGCGGCGGGTTCGGCCGAGCTCCGGCCGACAGCGCCGTACCTCTCACTCCCGCCAGCGGGGAGCCTCGTCGTCCGGGGTGTCAGGGCTGGCGAAGTGGAAGGGGACCGACAGGTGCTCGGCCAGGGTCCGGCCCGCGTGTTCGGCGGCCGCGGCGCACACGAGCTGTCCGCTGCCGACCCCTTCCCCGTCCAGGTAGCGCCTGGCCGTGGTGGAGTGGACGGTGGCCAACGGGTGCTCCTGCGCCGGGTCCTCGGTGATCGCCAGCAGGACCGTGAACCAGTCGTGGACGGTGTCGCCGTCCCAGACCGCCTCGATCGCCACGACGCGGCCGGGGCAGCCGGCGGCACGAAACGCCAGGGACTCCAGGTCGAGGGGGCTGTCGGGGCTCCGGGCGATCCGGTCGCCGTGGTGGGTGTAGCGGTCGTTGACGATGTCCTGCGCGATGCGGATGCCGATGCCGGAGGGGACGCGGCCGACATCGACGACGGTGCGCAGCGCGTGGAAGAGGGAGTCCTGGAGGACGTACCCGTCGATCTCGTCGCGGATTCCCGCAGGCAGGCTCTCCCACCACGCGGCCCGCGCCGCCTCGTCCATCTCCACCGGTTCCTCCCCCGCCTCGCTGCGGCCCTTCCCGACAGGGCAGTGCGCCACGGTACCCGAGGCGGTACGAACGAGCGCCCGATTTTCCTGTCCACCCCCGACGCACCCTCGCTCCGTGCCCGACGACCCCGGTCCCACCTGTGTGATCGGGATACCCGAGCCCGGCGGCGAGGACGTGCTCTCCTGAGCCCGGCACCTGTGGGAGACCGAGGGGCACGCGGCTGGCGGCGCGCCAACCGGATATGCGTCGAGTGCGCCGCACGCGGGACGATCACGATCAGCGGGAGGGGGGCTCCTGCCGCGACAGCGCCAGCTTTCGGCGTCCTCGGTCGATGTCGGTGACGACGACCAGGACTTCGTCGCCGACTCCTACGACCTCCTGCGGCGTCCGTACGGGTGTCCGTGCGAGGTCCTTGAGGTGGATCAGCCCCTCGACCCCGTCGGCGACCTGGACGAAGGCGCCGAACGGGACCAGCCGGGTGACCCTTCCGCGCAGTGTCCGGCCCGCGGCGACTCCGTCGGCGAAGTCCTGGAAGGGGTCCGGCCGCGTAGCGCGCAAGGACAGCCTGGCCTCCCCGTTCGTGGTGTCGAAGTGGAGGAATCCGCACGAGACGCGCTCACCGACCCGGACGATGTCCGTGGCCGTTTCGAAGTGACACCAGGACAGTTCGGGGATCGTGACGAACCCGACCCCCGGGAAGACCGGATGGCCGGGCCCGTCGTCCAGCGCCACGAACACGCCGAACGACTCGATCGACGCGACCGTGCCGGCGAGGATCTGGCCTGGGGCGAGCCGCTTCAGAAAGGCCCACAGCTCCGGGTTCCCGGTGGCTGCCATGGACAGCCGTACGCGGCCCGCAGGCAGGTCGACGGCGATGACCTCAGCGGTGATCCGCCGACCGACCTCCACACCCTCGCTCCGAGGCCGCCCCCAGGGCAGGTCCAACGAGCCGACGAACCCCAACGGTCTCGCCGGGAACCCGTCCAACGTCACCGCCACCCCGGAGCGGGTGACCTCTGACGCGACCCCACCACACAGGTCGCCGACGCGGATCGCTGACAGAAAGCTCCGTACGGCGCGGTCCTCCGGTACTTCGCGCATGTCGGCAAGCCACGGCATCCCACCTGGGCATCTCAGTGACCGTTGACACAGGCCGACGCGACGCCTCCCGGCCTGGTCGTGCGGTGACCGTCCATCGCTCGTCGACGGTGAAGCCGTCGGGGTCAGCAGACCTTCCGGTAGGGCACCTCGGGGAGGTACGTGTCCCAGTCGGATTGCGGCAGTCCGCCTCCGGCTCGTTCGCACATGTCGGCGGCTTCCTGGTCCGGGGCGACCGGGATCTCGTGCGCCGGTACGTGCTCGGTCGCTATGCGCAGGGTGCGGTCGTCGGGGCCGAAGGCCAGGGAGAGGGTGGCGCCTCCTGTCGTGGGGACAGCGGGGCCGAGTGGCTGGTGGGATGCGAGGTCCCACATCCGCAGTGTGCCGTCGGTGCCCGCGGCGGCCAGGATGCGGCCGTCGTGGGAGAAGGCCAATGCGGAGATGGGGTCGAACGCCCCCGTGGCGTTGGGTCTGAAGCTGCCGGGCAGTACGCCCAGGTTCCGCTCGGCGTTGTCGTCCCAGAGCGTGACGCGGCCGGCTTCGTCGCCGGTGGCCAGGTACGTGCCGTCCGGGCTGAACGCCACGGTGTGCGTCGTGTTCTGGGTGAGCGTACGAGGGACCACTCGACCTGACGGCAGGTCGGCGAGTTGGTTGTGGGAGGTGACGAGGAGCCGTCCGTCCGGCCGGACGGCGAGTTGCTCCCCGCCAAGGCCGGAGAGCACCCGGGTCCTGGCCCGTTGGGGCAGGTCCCAGACTTCCAGGGCCTCCTGCTGCGGAATCCGTGACACCAGGAGCGACCTTCCGTCCGGTGTGAAGGCGATCGCATTGACGTCGTCCACCGCACGCCGTTCGGGAGCCGCGAGATCCAGGGCCGCGGTCGTGCGGCCGGCGGAGACGTCCCAGACGGACACTCTGGGTGGTGAAGTCGGCTGCCTGTGGTCGACGATGCCGTAGGCGAAGGCTCGCCCGTCGGGACGGAACGCCATGAGGACGGTGCAGGAGAAGGAGAGCCGTCTGCCCTCGGGAGGCGGCAGGCAGGACAGGACGGGCAGGTCGACGACGTGTCCTCCGCCGCGGAGGTCCCGCAGTCGGATGTGGTGCGTGTGGTCGCCCGCGGACGACAGCAGGGTGGCGAGCGTGCTGCCGTCCGGGCTGAACACGGCGGCTGAGATCGGCTGGCTCGTCCAGGCCGGGGCGAGGACGTTCGTGAGGTCGATGGTGCGCACCGCGGCTCCGGTCGAGCCCTCCTGGTAGCGGATCCGGTGTTCGTCCGGATCCAGCCTGAACTGGCTGGCGTCGGTGTTGGCGAGTGGATGCCGCAGGAGCGGGACCGACGGGATGTCGAGGCGCCACAGCAGCACCTCCTTGCCGTCCGACGCCACCATGAGCGTTCCGTCCGCGCTGAACGACGCCTCCCTGAGGTCGGCGTGTTCGACCCGCGGGAGTTCCGTTCCCGAGGCGATGTCCCAGATCCGGACGCCGCCGCTGTCGACGACCGCCAACCGGCGGCTGTCCGGTGAGAACCCGACGGCCTGGTCCAGGCACTGCTGCGCGGTGGCGTCGGGAGCCCCGGCGAGCGGGACCTCGCGCTGCTCGGGCACGTTCCACACCTGGACCGGCCCGCCCGGAACGCACAGCGCCATCAGGCGGTCGTCTTGGCTGACCGACGCCTCGGGATACGGGAAGTTCTCCAGGCGGGGCCACTCTCCCCACATCCGCCGCTGCCTGACCTCCGGTACCCGGCGCGTCTCGTCGCGGGTGGGCGCTCTGTGTACGCCGCCCCCGGTGCGTCGTTCGAGCAGGAGCCGGCCGCTGTGGCTGTCCCGGACCTGGACCACGTCGTCCGTGCCCTCGGTCGCGAAGAGGACCAGGGTCCGCCCGCTCGGACCGAGCCGGGCCGCGGTCCCGGTCAGACCGGGGTCGAACGGGTGGCGTGTCACCGGGGATCCGCCCGTACTCTCCGCCGGCAGGTCCCACACGTTCACATGATCGAGTCCGAACACGGCGAGTGTTCGGGTGTCGGCGCTCATGTCCTCCACGTCCTCGGCCTCGGCCCCCAGGCCGGGGAGTGTTGCCACTCGCCGGTGCGTGCCGACGTCCCACTTCACCACCTCGTCCCGGCCGACACCGACCAGGGTGCGGCCGTCGCCGCTGAGGAAGTGGGTCTGCGGGACGGCTTTGCTCGACGGGGGGTCGGTGAAGACGTCCTGGTCCGGCTGGACGGCTGCGCCGAGCAGCGCGGACCGTGACTCGGGTAGATCGGCGGTCTTCCACGCGGCGACGCTCAGCCGCATCGCCGTGACGGGGTCGGAGGAGCGCATGCCGTCCGCCACCGCGGCGGCCCGGCGGGCGGCGGCCTCCGTACGGCGGCGTTCGCCGGTCAGGTTCTGCTGCCACGCGATCACCCCGGCCAGCAGGACGAGCACGACCAGGGCGGACAGCGTGGCGAGCAGGGTGCGCAGCCGCCGGGCGGAGCGCGCGGTCTTCCGGTTCTCCTGGTCGCGGGCTGTGAGGGCGGCGGTGAGGAAGCGGGACTCCAGCGGGGTGAGGTCGTCGCGGTGCCCGGCGCCGGCGAAGGTGGCTTCGGCCGCTGCCACGCGGGTGCCCCGGTAGAGCGCTCCGGGGTCATGGCCCAGTTCCTCCCAGGCCTTGGCGGCTTCGGTGAGGTGCCGGTGGCGGCGCAGCCTTTCGCGGGCGTCTTCGACCCACGCGCTCAGGCGCGGCCAGCAGCTGATCAGAGCCTCGTGCGCCAGGTGGACGGTGTCTCCGTCCAGGGTGATCAGCCTGGCGCGGGTCAGGCTTTCCAGCACCGCTGCGGTGTCGGCGTCACCGGTACCGAGGGACTCGAGTTCGGTGCGGTCTGCGGGTCGGCTGGTGTCCTGCGCGCCCTCTCCCGGGGTGACCAGTCGCAGCAGGATGCGCCGGGCGACGGCGGCCTGCTGCGGCGTCAGGCGGTTGTAGGTCTGTTCCGCGGTGCGGGCGATGGCGCCGTGCACACCTCCGGCGGCTTCGTAGGCGGCCTCTGTCAGTGTCCTGCCCTTGCGGCGGCGCCAGGTCTCCAGCAGGGCGTGCGACAGCAACGGGAGACCGCCCGGCTCGCCGTCGACCTCCTCGATGATCCTCGAGGTCAGGGCGCGCTCGACGATCAGGCCCGCGCCGGCGGCCGGATTGACGATCGCCTCCCGCAGCTCCGCCGGGCCCATCGGCCCGACCAGCAGCGTGGCCTCCCGCAGGGCCACGGCGAGCCCGTGGTGCTCCGCGCAGCGTCCGAAGAAGTCCGCCCGCACCGCCAGGACCACCCGTAATCGGCTCTCCGGCTCACACGCCGCCAGCAGCAGACCGATGAAGGCGGCACGCTCCGCCGGCTCGGTGGACAGCGTGAACGCCTCCTCGAACTGGTCCACCACCAGCACCGTGTCGCCCGTGCCGTTCCCGGGCGCGACCAGCGCGGCGTGCTCGGAGGCGGGCCGCGGGCCCGGAGTGAGGATCCGAATGGCAGCCGGACCCGTGCCCGTAGCACCCCGGTCCCGGAGCGCCGGGATCAGTCCGGCGCGGAGCAAGGAGGACTTGCCGCTGCCCGAGGCGCCTACGACGGCGACCAGGCGACGGGAGTCCACCAGTCCCAGCAGGTCGGCGACGAGCCTGTCCCTGCCGAAGAAACGCTCCCGGTCACCCGGTTCGAAGCGGGCCAGGCCCCGGTACGGCGCATCGGCATCATCACCGTCCTCCGCGGCCACGTCCCGCACCGCGGCGTGCCAACGCCGCTCCCACTCCGTGAGGTCCCCGCCACAGGCCTCCACATAGGCCAATGCCACCGGCAGCGACGGGAGCTGCTGCCCGCCGGCCGCCCGCGACAGCGTCGCGACCGAATACCGGGTACGGCCGGCCATGACCCGGTAGGTGACGTCCCCCGCATCCCGGCGCAGCTTGCGCAACTCGGACGCGAAGCGCTGGACCGGCCCGGCGGCCGGATCCAGCGGGCCTTCTTGGCGGCCCATCCGTGTCCTCCCCCGCTCGGCGGCACCCGGACCGTCAACGTACGCACCGGAGAGAGCCGCGGCAACGGCTTCCCAACGGCCTGTCCTGTTTCATCCGTCGTTCCGGCCCACGGAGCGGCACTTTGTTTCACGTGGTGAGGAGGGCTGCGCAACAACCAGTCGGCCGTGAAAGCTCGGTCGTGTCAGGGCCGGAAGGCGACACCACCGCCCCTGACGCCGGCCCGACCGCGCCCCGCGGTACCGCCGCCCGCGTGGGCTGCGGTACACGTGCGGCGGAGATTCCGAGCCGGGCAACGTCCCTCACCCCTCTGTTTCGCACCGACAGGAGACAGCCATGCGATTGGCCAAGATCCGTGCCGCAACGGTCGCACTCACCCCGACGCTGAAGGCGAAGCGATTGTCCGCGGCCACGGCGGCAGCGGTACTGCTGGTGCTTCCTGCAGCGGGAGCGGCCCATGCGGCGCCAGGCGAGAAGACCGCGCATTCCGGCCGCTACCACGTGGTCGGTGCGGTGCAGGAGATCTCCCCTGAGGCTGCCGAGCGGCTGCGCTCCGGCGCTGAGCAGCAGGGCCTGGCCTCGTCGTGGGTAACGCCGTGGGCGCATTGGACGCCGTACGCGGGCGGCGAGGTGAACGATGTGCGTATGCACGTGTTCAGCGGCTCCGACGGCCACGACCGAGCGTACGCGGAGGCCTACCTGAACTATGCCTGGGACGGGCTGTACCTGGACGTCTCGCAGACTGCGGGAAACGGGCACTGGCCGTGGCAGGCCCAGAACCTGAGTACCGTCGGCGGGCAGTCACATCGGGAGACTGCCAGCGTCTATGACGGGCCGGGCAACTGGGTGCGGGCGTGCGGCGCTTCATGGGGGGATGACAACGACCCGTGGGGCAACCCGAGGTGGGGCACCAACATCGCATGCACCGCCTGGAACTGACCGGCCAAGGAAGAGGCCGGCTCCACACCATCAGGAGGTCGCGTTCCGCACCGGCTCCAGGACCGTCGCGCCGACAGCGGACGGTACTGCCCGCCGGGCAACGCCGATCTTCTCTCCTCAGGAAGGAACGTCCCATGAAGCGCATGAACCGGTTGACCGGGATCCTGTTCGGCCTCGCCGCGGCCACCACGGCGCTGACCGGCTTCGCCGTCCCCGCCGCGTCCGCCGCCACACCCCAGGTCACCGCCGGTTGCTACGCGTCCTCCTGCAACGGACGGGACCCCATCCAGATGGGCTGCAACGCGGACGCCTACACCGTGGAATCGGTGAGTTCCGCCTACGGCACGATCGAACTCCGCTACAGCTCCTCCTGCAAGGCGAACTGGGCGAGGATCTCCGGTGCCTCGAACGGACAGCTGTTCTGGGTGGAGAACAGCTCCGACATCCAGTTCTGGAACGCGATCGGCTCCACCGGCTACGGCGACATGGTCGACGGATCGGGCAGCGCGCGCGCCTGCATCTCCGGCAACGGTCCCTGCACCGGCTGGCACTGAGACTCCTCTGCCCGGCCGGGGCCGGGAAGCCGCGCGGTTCGCGCTGGTTCCCCGTCCCCGGGCCATGGCCACGGCATGCGACATCGGAGAACCTCAGGACTCCGTGACACCGCCGTTCTGCGGGCCCCCGTTGCAAAGCGACCCCCCAGGACAGGACCCAAAGGCCCAGCACCACCGAAACGGACATGGCATCGACACGCATTCCGGGCCGGGACCTTCCCGGCCCGGAATGCAGACACCAGGAGGAAGAACATGAAGACACGACGCATCCTCACCACCCTGCTGTTGGCGGGGACGGTGGCCACCGCGACGCTCGCGGTGACGCCCGCCGCGCAGGCCGCCCCGAACAACGGGAACTGCCGCGGCGCCCGGGCCTTCTGCTTCTGGTACAACAGCAACCAGTCCGGCTCGGTGGCCGGCTGGGACCTGCTCACCGGCTTCAAGGGCTTCGAAGACCTCGCCTACGCCGGCGCGTTCCAGGGCCCCGGCAACGGACAGGGCGTCGCGGTGAAGAACAACGCGGCCTCCGCCACCTACCAGTTCCCCGGCAACTGCTACGGCTACGTCAGGGTGTACTACAACAGCGGCTGGAGCGGGCCCTCGGACGACGTTCCGGCCTGCGGCAACATCAACCTGGTGCGGACGAAGAACGAAAACGCCTCGTTCTACGTCTACGGCTGACCCAGCAGGACCCTGCCGGGCCGTCCGACTCCTCGGACGGCCCGGCCGACCGGAGACACGAGGCCCTCGACACCATGGACACACCACGGCTCACCGCCCCGCTCGCGGCCGTCGCCACCTGCCTTCTGCTGCTCGCCTCCTGCTCCACGAACAGCGGAACCACCACCGGCACCGCACCGACCTCCACCAGGGGAACGCCACCCGGCCCGGCAGGCACCTCCGCCGACAGCACCAAGACCGCGCCCGACCCCGCCGACGACCCCACCGTCATCTCCCTGCCCCTGGACCCGTACTTCCTCCCACCCGCCGACAACGCCCGGCTGCACACCGCCCTGGACCGACTGGTCGCCGACTGCCTGCGTAACGCCGGAGTCCGACCACCCGCCCCGGCCACCGCCCCGACCCCCGTGCTGGGCCGGTACGAACGGCGCTACGGAATCACCAGCGCCTCCGGGGCCCGAACCACCGGCTACCACCTGCCCGCCCACCCGGACCCGGCACAGGTACGGCTCTCCCCTGACCAGCTGAACGCGCTCACCGGCCCGCAGAGCTGCCAGGAATCCGCCGCGCGCCGGATCACCGGCACCACCAGCTACCCCGGAGACGCCTACCTGGTCCGGTCGGTCAACCAGGAGTCCTTCGACCAATCGACGAAGAACCCGGAGGTCGTGGCCGCCGTCGCCGCGTGGTCCCGGTGCATGAAGCAGGCCGGCCACGACTACGCGACACCGCTGCAGACCGGCACCTGGCCCTCCGAACAACCCACCGACGAAGAGCGGACGACCGCGATCACCGACGTCGTCTGCAAACAACAGACCCGGCTCGTCCGGATCTGGAACGAAGCCGAGGCCGCCATCCAACGCACCCTGATCCAGCAGAACACCACCGCGTTCGACAACGTCCTGGCCGAACGCCGCCGCATGCTCAGCGAAGCGGACACCCTCCTCGCCGAAGGTCCGGCGTCCGGGCCGAGCCACTCGGCCGCCTTCGAGTAGTCACCGGGCCAGGGAACCCCCAGGGCAGGGGCCACTGCGGGCCTGCGGCACGGCGCCCGGTCGGTGCCCCACCACGGCGATGACTACGACTGGGATGCCTGCGTCGACCTCCTCTTCCAGGGCACCGACATCCTGATGCTCTTCAGCGCGCACCTGGACGGGATCGAAGACCCCGACGACATGGCCAACCAGGCCATGGGCATCGGCGACATGCGCCCCGCTGCCTGGTTCACGCCTTCGACAACGTCCAAGCCCGCAACCCGGGGCGCGGCTTCCGCCGCTGACCCGGCGGTGTAGAGGTCGCTCTCGGGCGTCGCGAGGGACACGAGCAAGGCGTAGGAGACCGGTCGGCTGACCCGGTCGAATCTGTTGTTGCACTTCCACCAGCTGGGCAGACCGCAAGGGCTCTGCGGTCGGGGAGATCGGCGGCCCCAGAAAACGCGGGTGGGGCCCGCAATGCCGGATGCATCGCGGGCCCCAGGGTGGGGGGTCAGGTGTTGTTCGGGTACATGGTCCAACGTTGGTTGGCATGATCAGGGAGACACTCCCCGATGGCCAGGACTGTTCCGTTGGCGTCGATTGCGCCGGGGAGGTCGAGGCAGCGGTCGGCGGTCGGATTATAGATGCTGCCGTCGGCGCGCAGGGTCCAGACCTGACCGGTGGCCCCGACGCAGTCGGTGATCACGACCTGGGTACCGGAGCTGGTGGCGTTGTTCTTGGTGGCGACGCAGCGTCCGCTGGTGCGCAGGGTGCCGTCGGAGCCGAAGGTGAACTTCTGATTGGCGCCGGCCCAGCAGTCGTAGAAGCGAAGGTTGGTGCCGTTGCTCGCGCCAGAGTTGTCAAGGCAACGATTGGGGTTGGCGGCGGAGTTGATGTTGTACGAGGCGGGCTTCGGCGTGTCCAGGACGCGGATGTCACCGAAGCGCGGCAGGCCAGCCTCGGGCGCGGTGCCCAGGTACTGGACGAGGCTGTGGTTGTTGTCGGTGATGATCAGGTCGGGGTACCCGTCACCGTTGATGCCACCGGGAGAGTCGACCACAGGGTACGTGGCCGAGCTGAAGCCTCCGACGAGGGCCGTGGTGGCGGTGGGCGCCTGCCAGTACTGGCTGCTGTTGTCGAGGCAGTCCGAGATGATCAGATGGGTGCCCGGCACGTTGCTCCCACTAGGGACGGTAAGGCAGCGGCCGGAGTTGGGGTTCTGCAGGGTGCCCGGGTAGGGACCGGGGACCCACTTCTGGGCGGCGCCGCTGTGGCAGCCGTACAGATTGACCGGCGCGCCGTTGTCGGTCAATCCATTGGTGATGTCGAGGTTTGCTGGGAGTGTCCGATGCCTGAAGGTCCGATGACCTGATCCGCGCTCAGGCCGCTGCCCGCCTCGTCGACGGCGGGCAGCGGCCACCTCAATGCCGCTTCCGTACAAGGAGAAAGTATGCCCAGAGACATCGCCACGGTCTGCCTGGAGGCGACCCCTGCCGAGAATGTCATGGCCGCTCTCACTGCCTCCCTCGCCCCCTTCGCGCACGAGGCCCAGCCGGTCGACAACCGCTGGCAAGGGGAATGGGACTGGTGGCACGTCTACGGAGGCGACGGCGAGCATGGCCTTGCCGTCCGTCTGGGCCATGAGAACGACCCGCGACTGATCCGTCATCCCACCTGGCTGGACGGCTCCCCACGCCCGGCACAGCCCGCACACCGTTGCGACGGCGGGCCCCGAGGCCTCCTCGACCTCGACACCGAGCGCACAGCCGCAGCTGTCGCAGCTGCCACCGAGTGGGATGCCTGGTTCACCTTCGCTGCCCGGTTCCCACCGGCCCACTCCCTCCGGACAATCACCGAGCGCAGCCGGTCCGGGTCCTCCGCTGCCAGCTCGGCCTACCAGGCGTTCAGGAAACAGCCGCTCATCCAGGCCTTTGCCGCCTGGCAGCAGTCCGACCCGTACGCGCCCACCTGGACGAAACACTCAGACCCCATCGGGCACTTCGACGTGAGCCGTGAACAGTACATGCATCGAGCCGCAATACGGGTCCAGACCACGAATATCCTGGTCACCATCGACGGCCGGTGGATCGACCGCTTCGAGTACACCCCCACGCCGCAGCAACCGGTCGCGGCCAACGCGTACTTCGACTTCGCGGACCAGTACCTCCACAACCTGCCGGAGGACGCCATCATCGTCCGTGTCCGATTCCATTCGTGACTTCTGGCCGTCAGCGCGGACTTGCCTCGTTCAAAGCCATCGGCCGGGCCCGTCCGCTTGGCCCAAACGGTCGCCGCGCTGGCCCGGCTAAAGCTTGTTGCAGAAGGTCGGGTGTGGGCAGGTCGGTGTGTGGTCTGGCCTGCTGGTTCACGGGGTTCGGGCGAGGTTGTGCATGTGGGCGGCGGCCTGCACCGCGTGGTGCAGGCCGCCGCCTTTCTGTCGGCAGTCTCGGAGGATCTTGTGGTTCTTCATGCGGGCGAAGGTGTGCTCGACGCGGGCGCGTACGCGGCGGTGTTCGGCGTTGTCCTCCTCCTGGGCCCGCAGGAGCGGGCGCCCGGGTCGTCGGCGGTGCGGGACGACCAGGCCGGTGTTGAGGTAGGCGCCGTCCGCGAGCACGGTGGTGCCGGCCCAGGTGGCGGGCAGGTCGGAGGCTCGCCAGGCGTGGGCGTCGGCCCTGTTGCCCGGTACGGGGCGGGCGGTGGCGACCACGAGGCGGGTGTCGGCGTCGATGACGACCTGCACGTTCGCCGAGAACCGGTAGTTGCGGCTGGACGCGGCCACCGTCCGGTCCCGGACCGGGATCAGGGTGCCGTCCACGATCCACAGCCGCTCCACGCCCGGTCGCGGGCGTGGAGCGGCTTCCAGGGCCAGGAACGGAGCGAGACGCCGGACGATGCGGCGCACCGTCGCCGTCGACGGCAACCGTCCGGCGCGCATCACTTTCCGACTCCATGTCGTTACTCGACGCTGTCGGCAAGGTGCTGGTTCCCGGCGAGCGGCTCGGGCTGGATCATTCGGCGCTCCCCTTCTCCTTGGTGTAGCGGCCACCCAGCCGGGCGGGCCACCCCCTCCAGCGGGCGACCGCCATGTTCCGAAAGGAGCGTGGATCGGTGGCGCGGCCGCAGCCGGCGGCCGGACGCCACGTCGGCAGGTGCCGCAGCAGCGCGCCGTAGTCGGTGTGGGCGTTGTGCGCGGCGATCCAGACGCCCTCCAGGTCGGCGTGCACCCGCTCGGCGATCTGCTCCCAGGCCGGCGCGCGGGCGACGTCCCGGTTGGTGATGCGGTGCACGCGCATCGCGGGCTGCGTGATGGGGCGCGGCGGGCGGATCAGGCTGGAGCGTGCCGACGAGGGCACCGGTTGCCCGGCCACCACGGGGATGGCCGCGACCTCGACCAGGTCCGGCGGCTGGGCGCCGTTGCCCTCCACGTCCACGACCACGACCCGGGGCCAGGTCTGGTAGTCCATCACCGCTCCTTGCCGGCGAGGCTGCGCACCAGCACCGAGCGGCTGCGCTCCAGCGCCGCGGTGAGGCCGTTCCGCAGCTGCTGAGGGATCAGCTCGGTGCCGAGTTCGCAGGCGGCCACGGTGGCGGTCAGCCGCTCGCGCTCGGTGCCGGTCAGCAGGCCGGAGCAGCCGGGGTGGGCGAGGACTTCCCGGGCGGCGTAGCCGTCGCCGTGCTCCAGCGTCCGGGCGATCAGGGAGCGGGCGGTACTGGCGGCGGCCGGCTGGCCGGTGCCGCCGGCGGCCTCGATGAGGGAGAGTCCGAGGCGGGTGTCGAAGACGGCGAACCGCGGTTCGCGCTGGTGCTGCTCGTAGCCGTCGAGCATCGGGGCGGGGTCGGCGGCAGGGTGCCCGGCGTGCCGGCGGCACAGCGCGGCCAGGCAGGCGGTGACGGTGGCTTCCCAGGGGTCGCCGGGCAGGGTGGCGGCGATCAGGTCGAGCGCGCCTTCGGTGTCGCCGCCGCAGGCGAGGGCGAGCACGGCGATCTGCCGGCCCTCGAACATGCGCCGTCCGATCGTGCCGGGCCGCGCGAGGTGATCGTGGGCCTGCGCCCACCGGCCCGCCCGTACCAGCGCGCGGGCGCCGTCGAAGAGGAACGTGCCGCGCATCCACCGCACCATCTCGGTGTGGTCCGCGTCGGTGGCGGTGAGCGTGCCGACGGGCACCGTGATGCCGTCCACGGTGGTGTCGGCGCGGGCGGCGACCGCGCGGTTGAGTTCGTGGAGCATGCGGAACGCCTGGTCGGCGTCGTCCTCGCGGATCCGCAGGCTCGCCAGGTTGACCAGCGGGGCGAGGGAGTAGCACGCCTCCTTTCCCGGCAGCGGCCGGACGGCGAAGAAGATCTCGGCGTGGTCGGCGCACAGCTTGCGGGCCAGGCCGTGCAGGCCGACATCGCAGGCCAGCAGTGCGGCACCGTTGTGCACCGACGATGCGACCGTGGTGTCGGCCGTGTCGTCGGCCTGCACGGCGAGCTCGCCCAGGCGGCGCACCCGGTCCTCCAGCGGCCGGCACGCCGGGCGGAAGCGGGGGGCGAGGGGGAAGCGGCCGGTGGTCTCGGTCAGCTGGGCCATGGTCACTCCTGTCCGAAGACGACGCGGCCGGCGGTGGTGGCGAGGGCGCCCTGGGCGGTGGGGGGCAGGCCGAGCCGGTTGAAGTGGAAGAGCAGGTGCTGGGCGCAGACGGCGCGCAGGCCCCGGGTCAGGTGGCCGTCGTGGGCGAGGCGGCGCAGTTCCTGGCCGGCCAGCGTGTGGGTGTCGATCCAGGGGGCGGCGAAGGCGAGGGTGCCGGTGGCGAGTGCGCTGCCGGGGCCGGTGTCGACGGACATCAGTCGCTGGACGGCGGGGGTGAGCCGGTTGGCCTGCGCGGGGTCGGGGGCGGGCCGGTGGGCGGCGACGCGGGCCCAGACGTCGTCGGGTAGCGGGGACGCATTGCTGCGTCCCCGCCCCCTCAGAACCGGCCGTGCCCGTTTCCGGGCAACCGGCTCAAGCAAGCCCTATGGCTCGCGGGCCCGCGAAAATGCTGGAGCCTGCCGGCTGGCGGTTGTTAACCGTCGGTGGCAGTGCGTGTGGACCAGACGTGGTGCGGCGGGTTGGTCCGGCCTGCCATGCCCCGTGTCGGCGATGATCGCGGATTTACGGATCGCCTTGCGGGTGCCTTTGAGCCACTGTTCCCATTCTTCAGGGCTTTGCGGCTCATGGTCGGCGTGTAGCAACAGCTCTCCGCAGTACGGGCAATGGCCGTTTTGAGCCTT